>CAILCO010000076.1 GCA_903832735.1 uncultured Sterolibacterium sp. | reverse complement strand
TACGGGCACTAGCACCTGCTCCGTGGCACAAGTGCCCTGGGCTGTCTTTCAGACAGCGACGGGCACTAGCACCTACTCCGTGGCACAAGTGCCCTGGGCTGTCTTTCAGACAGCGACGGGCACTAGCACCTACTCCGTGGCACAAGTGCCCTGGGCTGTCTTTCAGACAGCGACGGGCACTAGCAGACCCGGTTTCTGCCTGCGTCCTTGGCCCGGTACAGGCCGTCGTCGGCGGCCTTGAGCATGGCATTGAGATTGTTCCCGGGTTCGCTGTTCAGGCCGACGCTTACGGTGAAAGGAATCGCTTCGTCGTCATGCACAGCCGGCGTGACGGCCACCTTGCTGACGAACGCCTGGAGACGGGCGCGAGCATCCTGCAAAGTCGAGCCGGAAGAGAGAACCACGAATTCCTCGCCGCCCAGGCGGCCGATCAGGTCCTTGTCGAAACTCTGCGTCAGGAGATGGGAAAAGTGCTTGAGGACAAGGTCGCCGATGTCATGGCCATAGGTGTCGTTCAGTGTCTTGAAGTTGTCGATGTCCATCATCGCGATCACCAGGGGCAGGGCCGCCTTCATCGCCTCCCGGTATATTTCCTGGCCATGCTCGAAAAAGAACCGGCGATTGTGCAGCCCGGTCAGGAAATCGCGGTTAGCCACTTCGCGCAGACCCTCGATCTGTTCCAGCATTTCCAGATTCTGTGCGATCCGACAGGTCAGTTCCTCATGGGAAAAGGGTTTGGCAATGAAGTCATTGGCGCCGAATTTGAGAAACCGCGCCGCCGCGCCATCGTCGGAGGATGCAGAAATACCGATGATGACTAGCCTGTCCTTGCCGAGACGCTCGCGCGCCGCCTGCGTGAATGCCAGGGCATCCATGCCGGGCAATTCGGGCACCGGGTAATCAGCGATCACCGGTTCCCTCCTGGGGTAATCGACGATCGCCAGTTTGACGTCGGGATGTTCCGACAGCAGTTGCAACGCGGCATCACCATCGGCGGCCACTAGGGTCTGCAAACATTGGGTCTTGAGCATGTGGGTCAAGGTGCTTCTTGCGCTCAGCGAGTCGGCCAGGATCAGCACCTTGATGCCGAGGTTCTTGTGGAGTCGCCCGATCAATTGAATGATGTATTCATGGCTGGTGGCGCCGTCCTTGATGACATAGTCCGCCACGCCCTTCTTGAAGATCATTTCGCGCAGCCTGTCGTCGAGGACATCGGCGATGGCGATGGTGGGAATATTCAGCGCCATGAGAAGGTCGACGACTTCACCGTTCTGGGCATCGGGAAGATTTACATCGCAGACCGCCGAAGCGTAATCGCGGCCGTACTCGTCCAACCGCGTCCGGGCTTCGTGGAGGTTCCTGGCGACATGGGCTTGGCAACCCCAGCGCTCGCTCAGCATGGCCGCGATCGTTGTTGCCAGCGAGAGGTCTTCTTCTATGATCAGCACGGGGTTAACGATGGTGATCCTGCCTAAGCCGCCGCCATCTCTTTCGACGCGATGGTTGTCGCGGATCCTAGACATGACGGTCGTCCATTGCCACTCTCCCCGGTCAGGATTTCACGCTGCCGCATGAATGTCATGATCATACTTTCTTTCTGGCCCGACGGGTAAGCGATTACTGGCATGATCCGTGGCACAATATCGCTGTCTGCCCGACTCATGGTCCGGCAAGGGAACCAGGAGCATCACTGCTCGCCTGAATGAAAGCCATCCTTCTCGTATTCTTCTGCCTGTCCTGCCTGTCCGCCAGCGTTCCTGCCAAGACGCCCGGTGAAGTCGAGGTCGGCGGCGTACTTCGCGAGGCGCCGCTATACGGATTCGCCGGCGACTTCCGCCAGCTCTCCGAACTGCGCGGCAAGCCTCTGATCGTCAACGTCTGGGCCAGCTGGTGCGGGCCCTGCCGCGCGGAGATGGGTTCCCTGGAACGGCTGTCGCGCCGCTTCGGCGGAAGGCAGTTCAACATCATCGGCATTTCAACCGACGACGACGTCAACGCCGCCGCAGCCTTCCTCAGGAATTCCGGAATCACCTTCGACAACTACCATGACCGCAAGCTGCTCCTGGAAAACATGCTCGGTGCCAGCACGCTGCCCCTGACCGTGCTGATCGATGCCAGAGGTCGGGTGGTCGAAAAAGTCCACGGCTCCAGGGAATGGGACAGTCCGGAATCCCTGCAGATGATAGGGAGAACCCTGCGCATAAGGATGTAGCCTGAATATCCTTGCGGCGGCACTCCATGCAGCAACCTCGTTCTCACCGCGAATCCGTCGCCGCCATCCTGGGCATTGCCATGGTCATGATGCTGATCGCACTCGATCAGACCGTGGTCGGCACTGCCTTGCCCCGGGTGGTTGCCGAACTGCAGGGATTCAACCTCTACCCCTGGGTCGCCGCCGCCTATCTGATGACCACGGCGATACTGCTGCCGATCACCGGTCGCTTAGGCGATCTGTATGGCCGCAAGCATTTCCTGTTGGGGGCCATCCTGTTATTCACGCTGGCCTCCGCGTTGTGCGGCATGTCCCAGAGCATGGTCCAGTTGGTGCTGGCACGCGGCCTGCAGGGCGTCGGCGGCGGCATGATCGCGGGAGTCGCCTTCGCCTCGGTCAGCGACCTGTTCCCGGCCCCCCTGGAACGGGTCCGCTGGCAAGTGGTGCTCTCGGCCACCTATGGCGCCTCGTCGGCCCTGGGACCGGCGCTGGGCGGCTGGATGACCGAGCACATCGGCTGGCGCAGTGTGTTTTTCGTTAACCTGCCGATCGGTTTCCTCGCCACCTGGGTCGTCTGGAAGTTCCTGCCCAAAGACATCCATAACGCCGGCGGCAACACTTCGATCGACTGGTCTGGCGCTCTCCTGCTCAGCCTCGCGGTAGGCGCCCTGCTGGTGACCAGCGAAAATGGCGCGGGCATCGGCTTCGACCGGCCGCTATTCTGGGGGCTGGCCGCCGCGTCGGCGTTGCTGGTCTGGCTCTTCGGGCGCCATCAGGCGCGCTCCGACGCGCCGATCATTCCGCCGCATCTGTTCGCCGATGCCACGGTGAGAAGGCTGACCCTGCTGGGTGGCCTCTCCGGGCTGATTCTGTTCGTGCTGCTGTTCTACGTGCCGCTGCTGCTCCAGGGCGGTTTCGGACTCTCGCCCAAGGATGCCGGCGTGCTGATCTCCCCTCTGCTGGTCAGCGTCACCATCGGCAGCATCATCAACGGACGCCTGGTGCCCATGCTGCCGCACCCGGAGCGCCTAGTTTCCTGGGGCTCGCTGCTGCTGATCGTGGCCGCCGGCTTGTTATCGACGATTAGCCGCGACACCCCGCACTGGTGGGTGGCCGTGATCCTGAGCCTGTGCGGCTTCAGCTTGGGCTTTCAGTTGCCCAACCTCACCCTGCAGATCCAGGCCGCGGTGGCCCGGCAGGATACCGGCATCGCCTCGGCACTGATCCAGACCAGCCGGACGCTGGGCAGCATGTTCGGCGCCAGCATCGCCGGCATGATCGTCAGCGTGAGCTTCAGCCACAGCACTCGCGCCGCACTGGCCGTCGGGAAAATCAGCAGCCCGGAACTGGCCAGCCTGTTTTCCAGCCCCCAGTTGCTGGTTCGCGAGCAGGACCAGGAAGCCCTGCGCCGCACCGCAGTCGCCCTGGGCATCGACCCCGTCGGCCTGCTCGAACAAGCCCGGCTCGGGCTGGTCAGCGGCGTGCGCCATGCCTGTCTGGGCTGCGTGATCCTGGCGATCATCGGCTATTTCATCAGCCGCCGTCTGCCGCCGTTTACCGGGCAGCGGAGCAAGCTCGATCACACGCCGTAAGCTCATGGCAGTTTCGGGCGGCGAGATTACAATACACACCTTGCTTGAGTGCCGCCCCGGTACCGAAGAATGGAATCACGATTGAACGAACTCGAGGCCAAGATCAGCCTCGCGGAAGACCTCCTCGATGCGGTGAACCGCACGGTCTATCGCCAGCAGCAGCAGATCGAGCGACTGCAGCAGGAGGTGCGCGTGCTCAGCCAGCAATCGCAGGATGCCGCGCCGGCGGAAGCAGTCAACCTGAACGACGAGATTCCGCCGCATTACTGAGTGCGCCAGATGATCAGGAAAACACCATGAGCGAAATGCGCTACGAGGCACCGAAGACCCTGGCGGCGGCTGTCGCGCTGCTCGCGGCGGCTTCGGGTGGCGCCAGGATATTGGCGGGCGGCACCGACCTCCTGATTCAACTGCGCACCGGCAGGATAGAGCCGAGCCTGCTGGTCGATATCAAGGGCATCCCCGAGATGACTTCTATCGTCGCCGACAGCAGCGGCTTTCGCCTCGGCGCCGCCGTCACGCTGATGCAACTCACCGAGCATCAGGCCTTGGCGCAGGAATGGCCCGGCGTGATCGACGGGATCAAATTCATCGGCTCGATCCAGGTCAAGGGGCGCGCCACCCTGGGCGGCAATCTGTGCAACGCCTCGCCGGCCGCCGATAGCGTCCCGGCACTGATCGCGGCCGGCGCGGTGGCCAGCATCATCGGCCCCGCCGGCAGGCGGGAAACGCCGGTAGCGGAGATCGCCACCGGCCCGGGCAGGACTACGCTCACGCCGGGCGAGATCGTCACCGCCTTGCTGCTGCCGCGGCAGGCGCGCCATTCCGGCGACGCCTATCTGCGCTTTACGCCGCGCACGGAGATGGATATCGCGGTCGTCGGTGCGGCAGTGCACCTCACCCTGGACGAACGAGGCATCTGCAGCCAGGCGCGGGTCGCGCTCGGCGCGGTCGCCAGCCGCGCCCTGCTGGTGCCCGAAGCCGCAGCGGCTGTTATCGGCACCCGGGTCGACGGCCCGGCCCTGGCGTGCCTGGCCGAGGCCGCGCGTGCCGCCAGCCAGCCGATAGACGACAAGCGCGGCACCAGGGAATTCCGGCTCAGGATAGTCGGCGTCATGGCGCAACGCGCCGCTGAAATTGCCCTCGATCGGGCGCGGAGGAACTCCTGATGGCCAAACATCATGTCAGCGCGACGGTCAATGGCGATGGCGTCGAATTTCTTTGCGCAACGGACCAGACCCTGCTCGAAGTGCTGCGCGACGAACTGCACCTTAACGGCACCAAGGAGGGCTGCGGCACTGGCGACTGCGGCGCCTGCAGCGTCATGCTCGACGGACGGCTGGTGTGTTCCTGCCTGGTCTTGGGCGTCGAGGCCGAAGGCCGCCGGATAGAAACCATCGAGGGCATGGCCGTCGGCCAGGAACTGCATGTACTGCAGCGCAAGTTCCTGGAGCACGCCGCATTGCAATGCGGCATCTGCACGCCCGGCATCCTCATCGCCGCCCGCGCGTTGCTCGCGCGCAATCCGGATCCGACCGAGGCAGAAGTACGCTACTGGCTGGCCGGCAACCTGTGCCGCTGCACCGGCTATCACAAGATCGTCGAGGCGGTGCAAGATGCCGCCCGAGAAATGCGCGGGGCATGATCGTGGCGAGCGGACTGAAGTACCAGGCGCGCGAATTGAAGATCGTCGGCACCCGGCCGCTACGGCCCGACGGCGTCGACAAGGTGACCGGGCGCGCCCGCTATGGCGCCGATATCAGCCTGCCCGGCCAGCTGATCGGCAAGGTGCTGCGTAGCCCTCATGCCCACGCGCGGATCAAGTCCATCGACACCTCCGCCGCTGCGGCCTTGCCCGGAGTGAAGGCCGTCATCAGCCGCGACGACTTTGCCGACATGGCGGAAGAATATGCCGCCGCCGGGGAACTGACGATCAATTTCCGCGACGTCACGCGGAACATGATGGCGCGCGAGAAAGTACTCTATGACGGCCACCCCGTGGCCGCGGTCGCGGCGACCAGCGAGGCGATCGCGCGCGCCGCGTTGAAGCTGATCAAGGTCGACTACGAGATCCTGCCTCACGTCATCGACGTGATCGCGGCGCTGCGTCCGGATGCCCCGCTGCTCCACGAGGAGCAATACACGGAGGGCGTGAATCCGCGACCGGCGCGGCCCTCCAATCTGGCCAAGCGCCTCGAATTCGCGCGCGGGAACGTCGAAGCAGGCTTTGCCGCGGCCGACACAATCGTCGAGCGCGAGTTCACCACCAAGCCGGTGCACCAGGGCTACATCGAGCCGCAGGCCTGCCTCGCCAGCTACAGCGAAGACGGACAGGCCGAACTGTGGACCTCCACTCAAGGCCACTTCGTTTTCCGCGCCCAGTGCGCCAAGCTGCTGCAGATGGAGATCTCGAAGATCCGCGTCACACCGACCGAAATCGGCGGCGGCTTCGGCGGCAAGAACAACATCTACAATGAGCCGCTGGCCATCGCCCTGTCGAGGAAATCGCACCGGCCGGTGAAGATGGTGATGACCCGCGAAGAAGTGTTCCGCGCCACCGGCCCGACCTCGGGCGGCCACGTCAAGGTCAGACTGGGCGCGACCAGGGACGGCCGGATCACCGCAGCGACGGCGGAACTCAGCTTCCAGGCCGGTGCCTTTCCCGGCTCCTCCGTGGCGCCCGCCTCGATGTGCGCGTTCACTCGCTACGACCTGGAAAACGTCCGGGTGATCGGCAACGATGTCACGGTAAACCGCCCCAAGGTCGCGGCCTACAGAGCTCCGGGCGCGCCCATCGCGGCCTTCGCGGTGGAGAGCGCGATCGACGAGATGGCCAAGAAGCTGGGCATAGCCCCGATAGAGTTCCGCCTGATCAACGCCGCGCGGGAAGGCACGCAGACCTATTACGGGCCGAAGTTGGGCAAGATCGGCTACATCGAGACCCTGGAGGCGGCCCGGGCGCACCCGCATTACCGCGCACCGCTCGGACCCGGCCACGGTCGCGGCATCGCCACCGGCTTCTGGTTCAACATCGGCAACGAAACCACCGCCGCGCTGAACATCAACGAAGATGGCACAGCGACGCTGATCATGGGCACCATCGACGTTGCCGGCGGCTCGCGTGCCGCGATGGCCATGATGGTCGCGGAGGAACTGGGGATTCCCTTCGACCGCGTCAGGCCGCATATCGGCGACACCTCCTCGCTCGGTTTCAACTTCATCACCGCGGGCAGCCGCGGCACCTTCGCCGGCGGCATGGCCTGCGTCGTGGCCGCCAGGGATGCCATCGAAAAGCTGCGCGACCGCGTCGCCCGGATCCGGGAGGTGCCGCTGGAGGCGGTGCTCTGGAAAGACGGCCATGCCGTTCCGGCCGAAGGCAGCGCTCGGCAATTCGCCCCGATGTCCCTGGCCGAGATCGCCGGACAGGCCGGCAAGACCGGCGGGCCCATCGCCGGCCATGCGGAACTCAACGTCCAGGGCGCCGGGCCGGGCTTCGGCGCGCACATCGTCGATGTCGAGGTGGACCGGCAGACCGGGTCGATCAAGATCCTGCGCTACACGGCGGTGCAGGACGTCGGCCGCGCGATCCATCCCGCCTACGTCGAAGGGCAACTCCAGGGCGGCGTCGTCCAGGGCATAGGCTGGGCGCTGAACGAGGAGTATGTCTATGACGCCGACGGGATCCTCGCCAATCCCGGATTCCTCGATTACCGCATCCCCGTCGCCTCGGACCTGCCCTTCATCGACACCGTCATCGTCGAAGTCGCCAATCCCAACCACCCTTACGGGGTGCGCGGCTGCGGCGAGGTGCCGATCATCGCGCCCCTCGCAGCCATCGCCAATGCCGTCGAGAACGCGCTCGGGATCCGCTTCTACGACCTGCCGATGGCGCCGCCGAAAGTGCTGCAGGCGATCGACGAAGCAGCCGCCGCGGCCAGTAAAGCCTGACGCCTTGGCCAGAATACTGCTGTCGTCCAGTCTCACGCCCTATACCGGCGGCGAGACCGAGCTCGAACTGAATGTCGCCAACGTAGCCCAGTTGTTTCAGGCATTGGGCGCACGTTACCCCAGGCTGCGGCAACAACTGGAAACGGATCTTGCCGTCGCCATAGATGGCGAGATCTACCAGGATGCCTTGCTCCAGGCCATTGCCGGCGACAGCGAAGTCTTCCTGTTTCCCAAGATCGCCGGCGGCTGATGAATATTTCCAAAGCCATGCGCAACGCCGCCACCCTGCTGGTGGTGCGCGATTCGTCGGCCGGCATGGAAGTGCTGATGCTGCGCCGGCCGGAGCGCGCCGGAGATCTCTACAGCGGCGCCTGCGTGTTTCCGGGCGGCGTCGTCGAGCGCCATGACCGCAACCTGTATGCCTGCTGCGCCGGGGTGGACGACGCTCGCGCCAGCAGCCGGCTCGGCGTCCGCGACCATGGCCTGGAATATTTTATCGCGGCGATACGTGAATGTTTCGAAGAAGCGGGTCTGCTCTTCGCCTATCAAGACGACGGCAGCATGGCCGATCCCGCTCGCCTGGCCGGCGAAACAAATTTCGCCGAGCTCTGCCGGAAGTTCGATCTCCGCCTGGCCGTCGACCGCCTCGCCTATCACAGCCACTGGCTTACCCCGCCGGGCCTGCCCAAGCGCTTCGACACGCGCTTCTTCCTGGCCGTCGCGCCGGCAAGCCAGGCTGTGCATCTTGACCAACACGAAGCGGTCGCACACTACTGGCTGCGGCCGGACGAAGCGCTGGTCCGCAAGCTCGAACTCAAGCTGCGGCCGGCAACCCGGCGCACGCTGGAAACCCTCGCTGCCTTCGCCACGGCAGACGAGTGCTACCAGCACGCCCTCAAGTCGCGCCACATCGAAATGCAGATTCCGCGTCGCGGCCGGGGTTCAGCCGGGGAGCGCATACTGCTGCCGGACGAGGCGGCCTACGCGGAAATCGCGCGTCTCGACCCGGACGGTCGCGCCGACGTCGCCTACGAGATCGAGCACGACGTCGCCTTGCGTCTGTCGGAGCGCGTGATCCGGATCACGGCAGCCAATGGCAACATGATGACCGGGCCGGGCACCAACAGCTATCTGGTGGGCGGCGGCGAGCGCAACGAATGGGCGGTGATCGACCCCGGGCCGGACATGGCGGCGCATGTGCAACAGATCGTTGCCGCCGCACCGGGGACTATCCGCTGGATTTTCGTCACGCACACCCACAGGGATCACTCTCCCGCGGCGGCGCTGCTGAAATCGCTGACCGGTGCCATGGTCCATGGCCAGCGCGCGCCTGACCAGGATTGGCAGGACCGCACATTCCAGCCCGATTACGTGCCTAGCCATGGCGAGCGCTTCGCCGTCGGAGACGATGCCACCCTGAGGGTGATCCATACGCCCGGGCATGCCTCCAACCATTTGTGCTACCTGCTTGAGGAAGAGAAGACCCTATTCACCGGCGACCATGTCATGCAAGGCTCGTCGGTCGTGATCACCCCCCCGGATGGCGACATGGCCGCCTACCTGGCCTCCTTGCAGGCGCTGCTGCGGGAGGAACTGGAATGGCTGGCGCCCGGGCATGGCCATCTGATGGACCGCCCCCATGCGGTGATAGAAAAGACCATCGCCCATCGCCTGATGCGCGAAATCAAGGTCATCAATGCGCTGCGCGCCTTGAGCCCGGTCGACAGCGAAACGCTGCTCGCCCGCGTCTATGACGACGTGCCCGTGCGCATGCACCCGGTGGCGAAACGTTCGCTTCTGGCGCACCTGATCAAACTCGTGCACGGCGGCCTTGCGCTCGAACGCAATGGATTATGGTGCATCCTGTAAGCATTGGAGTACAATGCTGGCCCTCAACAGATAGAGGATGCAGCATGAGCAAAGCAAGCGCAAAATCGATGACGAAGGCGATGGCCGGCACCATGACGCGCGCGATGGCCTGCGCGATGGCCTACGACCTGGACGACGACGAAGTGGTCTACCCCAAGAGCCAGCGCCGGGCTTTGCACAAGGACGAAACCGTGCCGCACATCCCGACCCTGTACGAACAGATCGATATGGCCGGTGTGGCCGCCAGCAATCTCAAGCCCAAGCCGCGCTAAGCAGAGTCAACTGTCAACTCGGGTTCAACTCGGAGTCGAGCCAAACTCATCTCAGACTGAAATCCGCCCGGTGCGGCCTGAGCTTTTCAGGCCCGCCCGGTTTTTCAGACCCGCCGGAGCCGCTCTTGCTGGCGGTAATGTAGATTCGCTCAGGCGGCACCTGACCGTTATTCACCAGCCAGTCCTTCACGCTCTGGGCGCGCCGGTTGCCCAGTGCGATCAGATCGTCGTCGCTGACCTGGGCGTTGGTCAACATCAACTTCTCCATTTCGCTCACCGGCAGATCCTTCTGCAGTCCGATCAGGTTGCGCGGTTTGGGAAATTTCTCCTCCTTGTAAGCGCGCGTCAGCAGGGCCGCGTACTCCTCTGGTTTCAGCACCGCGCTGGCCGCGTCCGTGCCCGCAGATTGCCCCTTGGCCATCAGGTCGCGAAGCTTGAGAAGACGCAGCTTGTGATCGATGCTGGCGCGGCGCAGTCCCTCCTTGTCGCTTTCCGGGTCGGTGCGGCCGGCGATTTCCAGCTTGAGCCCGGGACGATCGATCAGTGCCGTGGCCAGCGACTTGAGCTTGGCCTCCCCCGCCGCAGGAATGGCGGCATGGCCAGGATCGAATTCCAGCGAGGACAACTCCTCGCCGCCGCCGAACAGGGAACCGAGCAAGGCGAAGGGTGCGGTAATGACCTTGGTGATGGCATTGACGATCACCTTGACGATGATGCCGCCCAGGGAAAACTGCGGATCGTCGAGTGAACCGCCGACCGGCAGGCTGATATCGATCACGCCGTTGCGATCGCTGAGCAGGGCCACGGCGAGCCGCACTGGCAATTGCGTGGCGGTGGCACTGGCGATCTTGTCGCCGAAGGTCAACTGGTCCAGGATCAGGCGGTTCTGCGCGGTGAGCTTGCGCTTCTCCACCTGATAACTGACGTCGAAGGACAACTTGCCCTTCTCGATGCCGTAACCGACATACTTGGCCGAATAGGCGGTGAGGGGGGCCAGTTCCATGCCTTTGACCGAGGCGGCGACATCGAGGAAGAGATCGCCCTTCAGCGGATTGATCCGGCCTGCGATGGAGAGCGGCGCGTTGTTGACCTGGCCGCGCAGATCCAGCGTCGCGCTGGTCGCGGCATCAGATGACAGGCCGGTGACGGTGCCGCCCAGATCCATCAGATTGGCGGTGTAATTGGGCTTGATGAAGTTGTCGGAAAAACGCACCTTGCCTTCCTGCAAGGTGAGCTTGCCGATCTTGATTGGCGGCATCGTTGCAGTCGGCGCTGGCGGCGTCGGCACAGCGGTGCCTGCCGGCATGGCTTCGGTCAGGCTTTTCTGCTCGTTTTGCTGACTGCGGACGACGTCCTGAAGATTTATCCGGCCA
Source organism: uncultured Sterolibacterium sp. (assembly GCA_903832735.1). Taxonomy (GTDB): domain Bacteria; phylum Pseudomonadota; class Gammaproteobacteria; order Burkholderiales; family Rhodocyclaceae; genus CAIYYX01. The sequence continues at coordinate 8,347 of CAILCO010000076.1, read as the reverse complement.
TTGCCATCGACGATCACCCGCGCGAAAAAGTCGCTCAGGGCAACCTGCCCGATGGCCAGCGACAGCGGCTCCAGACGGGCATCCACAGCGCCGAAATAGAGGCTCTTCCAGCGCAGGAAGTCGTTGCCGCTCTGCTTGTCTATGGTCGCCAGATTGCCCACGGTCAGGTCGCCCTTGTAGCCTCCCGTCAGCCGTCCTCCGCTCTTCTGATCCAGTGTCAGCGATCCTTTCGCGGACAGTTCGGCACGCGTGACCAGCAGATTGACCTGATCGGTAAAGTAAGATTGCAGTGGCAGGAGATCCACGGCCTTGAGGTCCAGGGCCAAGACGGCTGAGAGTGGCGCCATGCTTGCACTGCCCTTGATCTTGATCTGGCCGATCTTGTTCACGCCCGCCTGCAGCTCCACCCTTCCGGTTTTGCCCGGGACAGTGGAAACATCCTGGAGCGTCAGCGACAGGGGTGCCACTCGGGTGACGACGGGCCGCGCCGTACTCCGGTCTTCGAGTTGCGCCGTCCATCCGGTAACGGCCGCTCTTCCCAGGGTGACGGCGAAACCGGCTGCAGCGGCAGGATCGGCACGATCTGGCTTCGCCGCCGTGACCGGCGCTGCACTTTTGCCTTGGGACACCAGGAGATTACCGCTCCCCGAGTTCAGTTCGGCTATGCTCGCTTCGCCCTTGCTGAGATCCACGACGATCTTTTTCAAGCCGAGGTCGAGCTTGTCCATCTCGACCGCCATCGGCCGCGCCGCATCGCTGGCGTAGCGCAGGTGCGCGCTCTTGATAAGGAGATCATCGAGCGTCAAGCGGATCCCCGCAGTCGTGGCCCGTGGAGTTGCCTGCGCCGCAACCGGCGTCTTCGCAGCGGCCGGTTTGCTCGCCGGCGGCGCGAGGCGCATCAGGTTGAGCGTGCCGTTGCGGCCCGCGACGACATTCAGCTCGGGGCCGGTCAGGACGAGTTTCGCGATGCCCAATTGTCCGGACAACAGATCGACCTCGCCCAGGGTGGCGGCCAATTCCGGCAGCCTGAGCATGGGCTTGCCGTCCAGTTCCGTGAGCAGCAGCGAACTGAGAACCAGGTTGCCCTTGATCATCAAGCCCGGCGCCGACGCCCCGGCAGCGGTCGCCGGCCGTTGCAGGAAATTAGCCGTCAGGTGCAGGCCCAGTTTGCCGCTAGGCATCTTGAATCCAGGCTGATAGGGCAGGTAGTCGAGGTAGCGGGACAAGTCGATGGCTTCCAGATCAAGATCGGCGACCGCCTCGCGGGTCTCGGCGTAGGGCCGGGCCCGGCCCTTGAACTGCAGCGGCGCGCCATTCACCTTGGCGCTTAACAGCGGCTCGACGAATATCGCCACCTGGGACGGCAAGGACGAGACGAAGGGGATGCCCAGCTTCAGGTCGTCCACTTTATGCGTGGTCTTTTTCGGTCGGTCCTCGAAGACAATGGCGCCGCCCTCCACCTGGATGTTGTGCACGGAAAAGCGCGCCGGTTCCGGGGAGTCCGGCTGGCTCCGGATCATCTCGATGATGTCGTCGATGTTGTAGTGGTAGGCGGCGCTGCGCACGAGGTGCAGATAGGGCTTGATCAAGCGCAGTTCTTGCACCACCGGTGCGAAACGGAAAAAGCTCTCGGCCGAGAGATCGATCGCCATTTCGTCGAATCCGGCGAAGACCGCCGCGCCATCCGCTTCCATCAGCTTCAGGCCATGAATGCTGACTGCCAGTGCATAGGGACTGACCTCGATCTTCTCGATGCTGATCTGGCGCTGCAGTTTCGCCGTAATCAGTTGCTCCGCCTGGGACTTGATGATGCCGGGCAGAACGAGATAGCCGAAGGCGCCGAACAGCGCCACGAACAGCACCAGCGCCAAGGCTGTGCGTCTGAACACGGGCTTGCCGGCGACGCCCAAGACTCGGTGAAATAGGCTGCTATCCATGGCCCTGTGGAACCCGAATTAATCTGAGTGTTCATACTAACGCATAGTCCGCCGGCGCAGAAGATGACGGATGCATTACCCTCGGATAAATTCTGCTGGCACGCGGATTGCTCAGGGTTTCACTGTCAATGGAACCTTTAAGGAGTCGATATCATGGCCTGCGATGAGCTTCTGGTGCTGATGGGGATAGGCGCGGTGTTTCCGTATGTGGCTGAAGCGACCCTGAACTGGGTCAGGAGGCACAGCGCGCATTGAATTGGTGCGAACGCACCAGGATAGGACCAAGGAGGATGATCATGGAAGGCCAGCACTATCGACTTTTACCGCAGTCGAAACTCAAAGCCGATGCCGCTTACCATCTGCCCGATGCGACCGTCGCGACGCCGGTCAGCGCCGACTCGCCGGCCGTCGAGGTGATGACCGACCTGCGCCGGGTGGCCGCCGTGACGACAGCCCCGGATGCCCTGATAGACGATGCCAACCAGGCCATGATCAGCCACGGCGTGCGTGCCTTGATCGTCGTCGATGGCCAGCGCCGCATTGCCGGCATCGTCACCGCCACCGATATCCTGGGCGAGAAGCCGATGCAGCTCACCCACGAACGCGGCGTCCGCCATGCCGAAATCCTCGTGCGCGACATCATGACACCGGCGGCCCGTCTGGAGGTCATCGATCTCTCGGCGGTGCTCAACGCCAGGGTCGGCGACATGCTGGCGACCCTGAAACGCTCCGGTCGCCAGCACGCGCTGGCGGTGGACCAGGCGAGCGGCGGGCGGCAGATGGTCCGCGGAATCTTCTCCACGACCCAGATTGCCCGCCAGCTCGACATTGCGCCGTCCCCGCCGGAAACCGGACACAGCTTTGCCGAGATAGAAGCCGCCATAGGGTCATAACCTCGGAGTCATAACCCCGGTCTTGGCCGGGCTCGTTTCGGTCCCATGAGCGGGACCGTGGCATTCACTGCGGGGAGACGTTCCTTTCCTGCGCCACTAGGCGCTCCAGGACGCGCCGCGAGTTGATGCCGCCGGAATCGATGTTGAGCATCAGCAAACGCCGCTCCGGATAAGCCAGCAGATTCTCCTGCTGGCGCTCGAGCATCTCCCGGTCCTCGCCGAATATTTTTCCCTGGCCTTCGCGGATCGTGGCGGTCAGCGCTGCATCCTGCGGCCTGAAGTTGCGCGCCATGCCCCAGAAGTACCAGTGCGAGGTCTCGGTTTCCGGCGTGATGAAGTCCACCACGATGCTCGAAGCCTTGTACTGCGGATCGGCGTCATAGCCGCCATGGCCGGCGTGGGCGACGCCGACTTCGATCAGCACATGGCTGGGCGGCGTGAAGCGGCAGATCTGCCAGCGGTCGACGGCGACATCGTCGGCCAGATTGTTGGCGCGCAGCGCCGAGCGCCAGAACGGCGGCGCCATGACATTCTCCATAAACCGACTGGTCACCACCGTATCGCCTTCGGTCCGGGTGGTCACCGGCGACTCGTCGATCTCCTTCTGGCCGATGCTCGTGGCGTGAACATAGGTTTCATGCGTCAGGTCCATCAGATTGTCGATCATCAGGCGATACTCGCAGTTGATATGGTACAAGCCGCCGCCATAGGCCCAGTCGGGACTGACGGCCCATTCCAGGTGGTGAATCTGCGCCGCGTCCGCCAGTTTCTCGTCGCCGGGCCAGACCCAGATGAAGCCGTAGCGTTCGATCGCAGGGAAAGTCCGGGTGCAGGGAAAGCCGCGCACGCGCTGGCCGGGCATGGACGCGACCTTGCCGTCGCAAGCCATCACTAAGCCGTGATAACCGCAGACCAGTTGACCGTCCTGAACCGTCCCCAGGGACAGGGGCGCGCCGCGATGGGGACAAAAATCCTCGACCGCCGCGACCTTGCCTTCGAGCCCGCGATAGATGACCAACCGCTCGCCGCAAATCTTCCTGCCTAACGGTTTTTCTGCGATCTCATCGGGGGTACAGGCAACATACCAAGTGTTCTTTGGAAACATGACCAACTCCTGCCAATTAATAAATTAACTGCATTATTCCACTCTGGGTACGGAGGCCCCGGACTCCGCTTCTAGCACCTGCTACGCTGGCACAAGTGCCCTGAGTTGTCTTTCAGACAACGACGGGCTCTAGCCGTTCATGCGCCGTGCTTCAGCAGATTGTGCGGATCGATGACGAATTTTTTCGGCGCGCCGGCATCGAATTGCTGGTAACCGCCGGGCGCCTGATCGAGCGTGATCACCTGCACGCCGACGATATCCGCGATGTTGATCCGGTCCCACAGAACCGCTTGCATCAGTTGGCGGTTGTACTTCATGACCGGGGTCTGGCCGGTGAAGAAACTGTGCGACTTAGCCCAGCCAAGACCTAAGCGGATGCTGAGACTGCCATGCTTCGCGGCGGCGTCGACTGCACCAGGATCCTCGGTCACATACAGTCCGGGAACACCGATGCGGCCGGCAGCGCGCGTCACCTCCATCAGCGAATTGAGTACGGTCGCCGGCGCTTCGACACGGGAGCCGTCGTGACCATGTCCGCGCGCCTCGAAACCGACGCAATCAACCGCGCAGTCGACTTCCGGTTCGCCTAAGATCCGGGCGATTTGCTCACCGAGCGAAGCATCCGCCGACAGGTCAACCGTCTCGAAGCCTACCTTGCGGGCGTGCTCGAGACGAACCTTGTTGACGTCGCCGACGATCACCACCGCTGCGCCCAGCAGGCGCGCTGACGCCGCGGCAGCCAAGCCCACCGGGCCGGCGCCGGCGATATAGACCGTCGTCCCAGGCCCGACACCCGCCGTGATCGCGCCGTGGAATCCGGTTGGCAGAATGTCCGAGAGGCAGGTCAGATCCCTGATCTTAGCCATCGCCTGCTCCTTATCCGGAAAGCGCAGCAGGTTGAAGTCGGCATACGGCACCATCACGTATTCAGCTTGCCCGCCAATCCAGCCGCCCATGTCAACATAACCATAAGCGCCGCCGGCGCGCGCCGGGTTGACGCTCAGGCAGACGCCGGTGTGTTGTTCCTTGCATGTGCGGCAACGGCCGCAGGCCACATTAAAAGGCACGGATACCAGATCGCCCTTCTTGAGCGTCTCGACATCCGAGCCGATTTCGATGACCTCGCCGGTAATCTCATGGCCGAGGACGAGGCCGGCAGACGCCGTCGTTCTGCCACGCACCATGTGCTGGTCCGAGCCACAGATGTTGGTCGTGACCACCTTCAGGATGACCCCATGCCCGATCCGTTTTCCTTGCGGATTAACCAGCTTCGGAAATGGAATGGACTGCACCTCGACCCTGCCCTGTTCGATATAAACGACACCGCGATTTTCTGACATGCCAGTTCCTCCGTTATGCACTTCCACATTTTCCCGCTCGAATGCTTGAGCAAGGGGCTTTTTTTGCATCCGGCCAGCCGCAGCCACCGTCCGCCGCAATCATCATTGGCGAGGAGCAATCGGGCGCCGAAACTTGAGGATCTTGCCGGCTCCGCTGCGGCAATCCGCATCCTTCAAGCTTAATGCAATATTGGATCCAATAATCAGACTTGTCAATGTTTTTCATCTAAGCAATCAGTGTAGCCTTTGCCGCCACCAACATTTACTGCATTGTTTTCATGAGGATATCTAGACGACGGCGCAAGGCAGGTCGGGCCTGCGTCCATCGGCGAAATGGACACAATGGCGCGTCTCGGCGCTGTTACTGCCCGACAGGCCGCCTCCCGGCTGCCCAGTTGCGGCGAGCCTTCGACTTCTTTAGTATTGGATCCAAAATCAGATCATTGAGGGATGCGGACAGATGGCAGCGCCGGCCGAGTTGAAACTGCGGGAACAGGTGGTACTGAAACTGCGCGAACTGATCCTCGGCGGCGAGTTGCCGGCGGGGCAGCGCGTCGCCGAGATCCCCATATCCGAAAAGCTCGGCGTCTCGCGGACGCCGGTACGCCAGGCGCTGACGGTACTCGCCCAGGAGGGCCTGCTATCGGCCGCCGGCAAGCGCGGCTATGTGGTGCACGCATTCAGCGCCAAGGATATTGTCGATGCCATCGAGGTCCGCGGCATACTCGAAGGCGCCGCGGCCAGGCTGGTTGCCGAGGCTGGGCCGAGCATGGAACTGAGAAAGGCGCTGGAAGCCTGTATTGCCGACGGCGAAGCCATTGCCGTGCAGGATCATTTCGGCATGGACGACGACGTGCGCTGGGTCGAGATGAACGGCCGCTTCCACAAACTGATCGTCGAAGCCAGCGCCAATATGGCCCTGATCAGCGCGCTGGCCTTGAACGACAAGCTGCCTTTCGCGTCTGCGGAGGCCGTCCTGGGGGGCGGCACACCTTCGCGACTGATCGCCAGAAAACACCACGAAGTGGTGCTTCGCGCACACGCCGAGCACCAGAAGATCGTGGCCGCCTTGTGCTCGCGCCAGGGCGCCCGGGCCGAGTCGCTGATGCACGAGCACGCGCGACTGGCGGAGGTCAACGTCACGCTGTTCCGCTCCGCCTGAGTCCTCGCCGCGCTGACAGGACCCTCTCGGAGGCAAATGTATCCATTGCCCTGCCGCACTCAATCCCGGACCGCCTGCAGCCATTTTAACAATTGCCACCAAAACAATAGGATAAAAATAACCTGAGTAAAATAATACAGCTTTATTTTATAGGGCCATCTATTGACAAACCCTATTATTGGATCCAATAATAGGCCCATGTATTCCGTACGCCTCTGGTCGACTCGGCATGCCCGCGGTTTTCGCCGGGCCTATGCCTTCGTGGAGCGCATCATTCCCGGACTGGCGCCCCTGATGCGGGCCGTCGGCCTCACCCGGGCCGAGGCGGTGATGCGTCCGCTGGAGCGCATCAGCAAGGAATTTCTCTTCGACTGCAGGATGTGCGGTGAGTGCGTACTCTCATCGACCGGCATGGCCTGCCCAATGAATTGCCCGAAGCAGATGCGCAACGGTCCGTGCGGCGGCGTCCGCGACGACGGCAATTGCGAAGTCCGGCATGACATGCCCTGCGTCTGGATCGAGGCCGGCCTCGGGGCGCAGCGGATCGCGGGTTTGACCGGTGCGGGCGCAGATTTGAGCAGCGCAGTCATGCCCTCGCTGCCGCCGCGCAATCATGCCCACGACGGGCGCTCTTCCTGGCTGCAGGTGATCTGCGGCAAGCCGACGGTGGAAGCCATCCCCCGATTCTCCGAGGACGATGTCGTCAGGCACGAACCGGGCAGTCTGGAGAATGCCTGCCACTCGCAGCGCTTCGTCGTCACCGTCGAGGTGGCCCCGCCGGATTCCGCCGATCCCGCGGCCCTGATCGCAAGAGCCGCCCGCTTCAAGGGCCTGGTCGACGCCATCAACATCACCGACGGCGCCGGCGGCAACTGTCACATGTCCAGCGTCGCCGCTTCCGCCATCCTCGCCGCGCACGGACTGATCCCGGTCTATCAGGTCGCCTGCCGCGACCGCAATCGCATCGCCATCCAGGGCGACATCCTCGGCGCCGCCGCGCTGGGGGTTCAGAACATCCTCTGTCTGACCGGCGATGACGTGAGCCAGGGCGACCATCCCGAAGCCCGGCCGGTGTTCGATCTCGACGCAGTATCGCTGCTTCGTGTCGCCCGCGGCATGTGCGACCGCGGCCTATATGCCTCCGGGCGGCGCCTCGACAAGGCGCCCAGCCTGTTCATCGGCGCCACCGCCAATCCCTTCGCGCCGCCCTACGCCGACCGCATCCTCAACCTGGAAAAGAAGGTCGATGCCGGCGCGCAATTCATCCAGACCCAGTTCTGCTTCGATGTCGCCATGCTTGAAACATTCATGCGCGAAGTCAGGCGGCGCGAACTGCACCGGCGCTGTAAGATCATCGTCGGCGTCGGCACCCTGGGCAGCGCCAAGGCGCTACGCTGGATGGCCAGCCATGTGCCCGGCGTCCATGTGCCCGAGGCCTTGCTCGCGCGGATCGCCGCCAGCGCCGACCAGAAGGCGGAGGCCAAGCGGATCTGCATCGAGACCATCACGGCCGTCGCCGGCATCGATGGCGTCGCCGGCGTCCACGTGATGGGTCACAAGAACGAGGACGTCCTGGCCGAAATCATCATCGAATCCGGCCTGCGCCAACGACAGAGAAATGCCTAACTAAAGGAGGTCATCAAGCATGAGCGACATGAGCGAACGGGAACAACAACTGGTCGACTGGCTGGCCGACATGAACGAGGACGATGCCCTGGCCCTGGCCAAGGAGATGCTGCTGGAGGAGGGCGGCAGTCCCTTGCGCGTGCTGGAACTGTGCCGCTTCGCCATGGACATCGTCGGCAAGCGCTTCGAGGAAGGCGAGTACTTCCTGCCGGAACTGGTGCTCGCCGGCGAGATGCTCGAGACCATCGGCGCCATCGCCAAGCCGCTGATCAAGCAGGGCCCGG
>CAILCO010000075.1 GCA_903832735.1 uncultured Sterolibacterium sp. | reverse complement strand
GACGATTCTGCCGCGTGCATCGCGCTCCATTGTTGTACTCGATATTGCGCGGCCTTTCAGGTCGAGTCGGGTGGTCGCGGAAAGGTTCCCGAGCGGGTCGTAGTCATGGCGGACATTGACTTCGCCGCAACTGGCACAACCGGCACCGCGCGCTTCCAGCAGCCGGTAGGCGCCGGCGACGACGGCGTGCACGTAGGTGGTGGTCTGCCCCAGGCTATTGGTGAGTTTCGTCACGCCTGGGCGGGGGTATTCCAGGCGCACTTCTTCGCTGCCGCTAGTCGGATCGCCCCTGACGCTCAGCACCGCTCTCCCCGACGGATCGTAGCGGTAGGTGGCGATGCGCTGATTGACCAGTTGCCGGTCGCTGCCGCTGCCGCTGACGGTAATGCCGGTGAGATGCTGCGGATGATCCGGATCTTCGTAGTGGTAGATTCGGCTCACGGAACTGCCGGTGATGCCGCGCTCGGTGTAGGCGTGGGGCCGGGTGCGGCTGTCGTAGTGGGTGGGAATATCGACCTTGACCAGATTGCCCTGAGGCTGCCCTTCCCCATGCTCGTATTTGAAGCGGCCCACCGGTGTGTCGATGGCCACGATGCCGCGAAAGCGCTGCGGATAGTTTCGCGCAAGATCGCGGTCGAGATAGTGAAAGCGCAATTCGCGACGCGCAGGATCGACGACCCGGAGCAATTCGCCGCCCGGTCCGCGGGTGAGGCTCAGGAAGGCGCCGCTGGGGACGCGGATCTGCTCGAGGCGGCCTTGCGCATTGAAGTCGAGCTTGCGGCCGTTGGGCCATTCCCAGGTGAATTCCTCGCCTCTGGCGGTGCGTCTGACGATCACCCGTCCGTGGGCCGGATTGCGGCTGCTGCATAGGTCGCCCGCGTCGCGGCTGAAGATAAGCCGAGCGCCATCGGCCTGGAGGATCTGGATGCTCCGCCCGAGCACGTACAGGTCGGTCTCGTAGCTCAGGCGCCAGCCATTGCCCAGCTGCCCGACCACGCGGCTGGCGCTGCTGTTGTAATGGCGGACCAGTTCCAGGCCCAGTTCGCCGGGCAAGGCGGCGAGATCGGTTTCCCGTTGATACTTGTTGCCGTTGGTGACGTTGATCGGATTGCCGGCGCCGGTATCGACGCCCGCAGCGCTGTCCTGACTGGCCGGTCCGGTAGCTGCGCAAGGAGAGGTGGCGCCGGCCGGATTGGCGCTGCAACTTTGGCTGGAAAACACCGCGCCGACGTGGAGCGAGAACAGCAGAATCCCGGCCAGGGCGGCCGGCAGCAAGCGGCGCGAGTCGCGTAAAACAAGCACCTGGAAAGCTCCAATCCGGAAGAGTCGTCACAGAGAGAATGACGATAGCATACACGCCGGTGGGCACTGTGTATATTCTGGAAATTTACAAACCTGGATTGCCGCGCTGCGCTCGCGATGACCTTTGGCAGTCCCTGTGGGGGCGACCATTTAAGAGCCTAGAAGTCGGCATCAGAACTGCCACTGCGCCTTGACGGTTTTGTCGATGCCGACGCCGAAGGTCGGGTTCTTGCGGCGGCTTTGCTCGTCGCTGAGCATGGAGCCGACGGCGTAGCCGATGAGGCCGCCGGCGACCGTGTCGGAGAGGAAGTGCTGGCGTTGTTCGATGCGCCCGTAGGCGGTGGCGCCCGCCAGCCAGTAGAGCCAGGGCACGTCGTACTTTTCGGCGAACGGCGTCACCGCCGCGAAGGCCACGCCCATGTGAACGGAAGGGAAGCTCGCATTCGACGAACGCGTACTGCCCGGCGAGAAACTGTGACTGCCCAGGTTGGCGATCGGCCGTGCGCGCCCGACCAGCACCTTCAGTCCCTCCTCACCCACCAGGGTCAGGCCCATCGCCTTGATACCGGTCCAGGCGGTCTGTGACGCCGCATCGTCGCCCACGCCCCACCAGAGCAGTCCCGTGCCGGCGGCGAGGGCAAAGGGAATATTGGTCGCGACGGTGCCCAGGCTTTTCCACACGCCAGTGCCGTGCTTTAGCGCAAAGCGATCCACTCCTTTATCGAAGAGTGCGGCGCCGCCGATCAGCAAGCCGCTCTTCAGCACTGCCCCGGCGAAATTGCCCGAAAGCATCTGGTGACCCACTGTGGCGGACGATTGTCCGATGTCGGAGAACAGCGAGGGCGCCGCCTCCTGCAGCCAGTCGCTGCCTTGTTCGATGCTCGAAGCGCGGGATTCGGCCGGCCGAAAATCGAGTGCGCGCCGGTCGCGCCCGCTGGTCAGCGCGTAGAGCGGTTGCTCGCGCATCAGCCGGGCGCCGCCGTCCCGGGTCAGGGGCGACCAGAGGAAATGGGCAGTGATCGGGCTGGAGTAAGGCAGGAAGGCATCGAAGGGGATGGACAGGTAAATGCCCTTGTCGAAACTGCCCTCGCCGAAGACCGCCGAGGAGACGTTGGTCTTGGTGGCATAGGCGCCGAGCGTCAGCCCATTGCGGAAAGTCCGGCTGACATCGATGGTAGCGCCACGGTCGCCCGCCAGATACTGGCCGACGCTGAAATTGACATGCGTGTCATTCCAGCCCGTGTCCCAGTACAGCGTCGCGTGGCCGGTATTGACCCGGTAGTCGCGCAGCCCGAAGTTTTGCTGGAAGTCGCGCTGCTGCACATGATTGACATCGACGCCGAAAGCCACGTGACTCTGCCACGGCCGGTACAGCCATTCGGCCCCGATGCCGGCGAACATCATTTCAAGATAGCCGGCGTAGGCGCTATAAAATTGGTTGTCGCCGAGCTGACCGACATGGGTGACCTGCAGGTTGGGCAGCGTCGCCGTGGACGTGGTCATGTATTCGCGCAGATAGGTGCGCACGTGAGGCAGCAGGCTGGGTCCATCGTTGACGAAGTGACTGTAGTTGTCGAGCAGGCGGTAATTGAGCTTGCCCGAGATCCAAGTGTTCTGCCCCAGCGTGATGTCGCCGATTCCCGCCACGCCGATTTGATAGAGGATGAAGCCGTCGGGGCCGCCGATGTTCTCCAAGATGCTCGGCGCGATACCTAAGTGGTAGGGGGCGCGATCGCTGTTCCAGAGTTCGCTGCCGGCCGGCGCCGGGCGCGGCGCGAGCGCCGCGACGGCCGGGATGCGTTCCGTCGGCGGGCGATATGCGCTGTGATCCTTCACCCATTCGTTTCTCAGGATGACGTTCTCGGAAATGCGCAGGCCGTGCTGCAGGAATACCAGCACGAAGCGCGAGATGGCGGGCGGCGCATCGCGGTTCAGCACCGCCGCGGCCCGGTCCAGGCGATCCTGCCAATAGGTGCCTTCGGCATTCTCGATCAGGACGCGCAGTTCGCTGCCCGCCTGGGTGATCCTGAGCACGCGCCACTGCGTCTGCGCCGTCAGGTCGTCGGCAGTACGGGACCAGGGCTCCGCACCGTTCGCTGTCCCGTCCACCGCTACTGCTGGCCTGGCAGCGGTGACCGGCACCGGGGCCGGATCGAGAAGCTTGGGCATGACCACTTTGTTCAAGGCGCCGTGAAAGTTGAGGTTGAGCATCACCGTGTTGCCGCGCTCGAGGCCGACGCCGATATCGATCGAGGGCGAGTAGCGATAGCTCAGGCCGAAATTCAAAGGGGAGGTGGCCTTCTGGTTGTTGCTTGATGGCTCGTGCTGATAGTTGTTGCCGTCCAGTTCTACCTTGGCCAGCAAGCCATCCCAGGGCGTCTGGTATTGCAGTCCGCCGATCAAGGCGGTGCGGCCGTGGAAAAAGGACTTGATATTGAAGGTCCCGCCGTTAGTCGATGTGCTGCCGGGCCGTTGCTCGAAGCCGCTGCTCAGCAGCGATAAGGGGTTTTTCAGGTTTCCTCGTCCGCCTAGGTAGCCCCAGGTCATGCCCAGGGATAGGTCGAGGTTGCCGCTGCGTTTGCTGGCGACCAGATATTCGCTGGAGAAGAGCCCCGTGCCGCCGATATCGATGATGCCCAGGGCCACCGCCGGCGACTGCGCGGTTTCCGTGGCGAGCCTGAGCTTGAAATCCAGGCTCTTGTCTTTGAGTGCCTGGTTGCCGGAGAAGGCGACCGGCCCATACAGGATGTTGCTGATATTGGTGTAGCGGAATCCTGCTTCGAGCCAGTCCAGCGGCTGGAACATGATGTTGCCGCGGCCGTAAGGGTAAACCCGGCTGAAGTTGAAGCGGATGTCGCCGGTCTCGGCCATGCGCGCAGTGGGCGTCTGCAGGAGGCCGATCTCGCCCCAGTCGCTGGCGCTGATCATGGCATCGCGTGCCGGTGGCTCGGGCCTCACGGCAAAAGCGATGGGCTGAGATTTCTCCAGCGCCTCCAGCGTATCGAGCGTATCCGGTGCCGGTCCCTGAGTCGCCAGAAAACGCGCGAATTCCTCGGACACCAGGGCGGGCCAGTCCCCGTCGCGTGGCGGCGCCCAAATCCAGGCACCGGGCGCAGGCTCGTCCTGGGCTTCCTGATTCCAGGGGGCAATGCCGTAGCGGAACACGCGACCGTCGGGCTGCACGATCCAGGCGCTGTCGATACGCTCGAACTGCTCGGGCAGACAGGCGCGCAGATAGCTTCTGGCCTGGCTGCCGGGCAAATGCGCCGGCTGGCAGCGCCGCCCGTCCGCGGTGATCACGGTCACGGTTTTGGGCAGAGGCGGCAGCACCACGGTCTGCCCGACGTCCAGCAGTGGATCGTTCTGCGGATGCGACTGCAGCCAGCGTGGGTCGGCAAGTGCGATCGGCACCCGGCCGGTGACTGGAAGCGACTGCAGCCAGCGGGCCAGGCGTTCGCGAACGTCCACCGGCACCTTGATCGAAGGCGACACCGCGAGCTCTGCCAGCAACCGCTGCTTAAGCTGAGCCTGCGGCAATTGTTCTGCCGGTACCCGCCAACTCAGCCCTGCCCGAAAATTCGCAGCGTCGGCCGGCTGCCGCAGCAGCCAATCGCTCAACCTCTCGCCGCGGTGAATCTGGCTCGGTTCAGAGTCTTCTGGCGCAATGGCAGAAGTCGCGCTTTGACCAGAGGCCGCCATCGCCAAGCCTAGTTCGGTGCTGAGGCGCAGCCGTATGCCATCGGAAGGCGCCTGCGCAAATGCCGGCAGTGAGACGAGCAAAAGGGCCGAAAATTTCACCAATCCCCGGCTCATGCGCCGATCCCTAGGCGCCTAGATATACCTCTAGGGTCTTTGCGAGGAGCGCAGCGACGCGGCAATCCAGTCTTTGCTTCAAGGAAAGCCGCGTGTTCAGCCGCGGCTGAAAGTGCACACGGAGCAATGAACCCCGCTCCGTCATCGCGAGCGCAGCGCGGCGATCCAGTTAGTGGGCTTTGCCACGATGGATCGCCACGGCCTTCGGCCTCGCGAAGACGAAGGTGGCGGGAGGGTTCATGGAGAGCGCCCTGTTTCGGTCCGGCTGAAACTGCACACGGGACCATGAACACCGCTCCGTCATCGCGAGCGTAGCGCGACGATCCAGTTAGTGGGCTTTGCCACGATGGATCGCCACGGCCTTCGGCCTCGCGAAGACGAAGGTGGCGGGAGGGTTCATGGAGAGCACCCTGTTTCGGTCCGGCTGAAACTGCATACGGGCCCATGAACACCGCTCCGTCATCGCGAGCGTAGCGCGGCGATCCAGTTCTTGGGCTTTGCCACGATGGATCGCCACGGCCTTCGGCCTCGCGATGACGAAAGTGGAGGGAGGGTTCATGGAGAGCACCCTGTTTCGGTCCGGCTGAAACTGCACACGGGACCATGAACACCGCTCCGTCATCGCGAGCGCAGCGAGGCGATCCAGCTTTTGGACTTTGCCACGATGGATCGCCACGGTCTTCGGCCTCGCGATGACGAAGGTGGAGGGAGGGTTCATGGAAAGAACCAAAATCCCGTCTCATCGCGCCAAACTCTCGGCGACCGGCCAGCGTTGCAGCGCCAGGCAGAGCGTGGGCGTGAGGCATTGCTCCGAATACACCGGGGCTCCGCCTTCATTGCTTGCGCTAAAGGCGAAGCGGGCAGGGGGCAGCGGCAAATTAGCGACATTCGTGGCGGCATTCGCGGGAGCCGAGGTTTCCTCCGTCCAACGCAAGGAGTCCGGGGCAAGCTTCTGAATCAGGGTATATTTGGGCGGCGCAATGACCCTGGCGGTGATGTTGTCGCGCAGGCCGAAGCGATAACCGGGCATCTCATCGCGGTTGCGCGTATAGCTTAGCGACCCAAGTTTAGACAGGGCTTTCCAGTTCGGCGGCGGCTGCGAGAATGAAACCTCGCGCCAGTCGATCGCCAGTCCGGCCGTGCCGACGATGCGGCCGCGCTGGAGCTTCAGGACTTCACCCTGAGCGCTGTACCAGACCTCGATCTCGGCTTCCGGCGATGCTTCCAGGTAGCCTAGCACCAGCAATACCGTGCGGCCCTCTATGCTGGCGCGAAGATAACGACGGCTGGGCAAAAGGCTGACACCGTCCAATACATCCTGCCTGCCGAACGGCATGAGCATGCGCGCGCTCTTGCCGATGGCGGTCGACTCGGCCGCACAACCGCCCAGCAGCAGGGCGACGGACGAGCACAGCAGGACAGCCAGGAGGCTTGCTGCGAAGCGTGTCAAAGAATCACGTGAGCGAAACGACACTGCCACCAGGCAATGCGCCTGATGGCAGTGTAAGCATGGGCAGAAGAGCTTGGAATCAGCTTTGTGCGGCGCCTGCTTACTGGGTCGATGTAGCAGTAGAAGTAGCAGTTGCGGCCGGCGCGTTACTGGTCGAAGAAACCGCCGCGGCAACGACGCCAACTGCCACGGCCGCCGCAACGAGGGCCCCGGTCGAAATGCCGCCTACTGCACCAGCAGTGGCGCCAGCAGCCCCAGATCCACCTGCGCCACCAGTCCCTACATCTGTGGTTTGGGCAGAAGCTTGAGCGACAGCAAATGCTGCCAAGGCAGTCGCGAATATGAAGGGAAGTGCTTTGTTTTTCAAGCTGATCATTTTGGATTCTCCTGTATCTGTATGGACTGCAAGCTGCAAAATATCCTTAGACCTTAGACCTTATTGCAATGTCAAGATTAGCTAGTTGTTATCTGTAACCAAATGCTCCCCGGGCGGGATAGTGATAGTACACGGAAATCGGTGTTTGTTGAAGCTATTTTTATTGCCGGATACACATACGTCTTATGATACATACGTTCGGGGCGGCGGAAGAATAGCGAAGGAAATCGATATAAACTACCGCATACATCGTTGGATATGCGAAAATCCGCGCCGGAATTGGTTGGGTTGCTTAAAATGCTTAAAAGGGGTCTGCCGGTGAGTCGAATTGTCAAATTTGTCACTGCGATGGCGGTAGCTTGCGCCTTCTTATCTTCGTTTTCAACCAGCGCCCAAAATTTGCCAAGAAACGATACCGCCTCGCCTTCCACTTCCGCATCCATGACATCGGGCGATGGCTTTCAGCCATTCCCGGATCAGTTTCCGACGGCTGTGCCGTTACGCAACGCTAACAACCTGCCGGCAGAGACCGGTCCGCAGGGCCAAGCCGGTCTCGACACAAATGCGCGGGCCTTGCCCAGGCAGATGGAAATACGCCGCACAACCAACGAATTTCAGAAGTTCCTGCAGATTGCGACGGGCAAGCTGTTACCAATTTTCGGTGAAAACTTCTTCTCCTCGGGCAGTCGCGTAGATTCGAGCCAAGATGGGCAGATGCTCCTGGGTGGGCAGGCGCTCACCGACCGATCATCCTCCGCGACCAATTTTGTTGAGCCGGTTCGCGGCGGGCCGGAGCCCAGCAATTATCGCTCTTTCGTGCCGGCGAACAACACTTTTACCCCGATACAGGATGGGCCGGTGCCCAGCGATTATCCGCTTGGCCCTCGCGACGAAATATTGATCCGAGCATCGGGCAGCATCGACATCGACTACCGCACGGTCATCGACCGCAACGGCGCGATCAGCATCCCGCGCGTGGGTACACTGTCCTTGGTCGGGGTCAAGGCGAGCAATGTCGAAGAGGTCATTCGCGCCGCGGTCGGCAAGAACTACCGCGGCTTTCTGTTGAATGTCACCCTCGGACATTTACGCGCGATCACCGTCTACATCGTCGGCCAAGCCAGGCAGCCGGGCACTTACACTGTTTCCAGCCTGTCCACCCTGGTGACCGCCATGTTCCAGAGCGGCGGCCCGAATGCCAACGGTTCCCTGCGCCGGATCGAGGTGAGGCGGGACGGCAAGAAAGCCGCCGAGATGGATCTCTATGGCTTTATCGCCAAGGGCGACAAGTCGGGCGATGTCAGGCTGCTCGATGGTGACGTGATCGTGATTCCGCCCAAGGGTGGGCAGGTGGCGTTGACGGGCGAGGTGGAATCGCCCGCGATCTACGAATTGCGTTCCAACGGCGAGGATCTGCGCAGTTTGCTGGATGTCGCTGGCGGGCTGCCGGTGCTGGCTGATCCTCACCGGGCGCTGCTAGAGCGCATCGATCCTACCAAGACCCAGCCGCGCACGGTGGAACAATTCGCACTCGATGACTCCGGACTCGCCACGCTGCTGAAAAACGGCGACATGGTCACCGTCTTGCCGATCACCCCCACCTTTGCCAATGCCATCACCTTGCGCGGTAGCATGCTGCTTGCCCAACGGGTGCCATATCAGTCCGGCATGCGTATTACCGATCTCGTTCCCAGCAAGGAATTTCTGGTGACCAAGGCGGCTGTGCGCAAACAGAACGCAGCCCTGCTGCAAACGAGATTGTTCGGCAGCGTCGGCACCCAGTACACAGACATCAACTGGGATTATGCAGTCGTGGAACGGATCAAGCAGGGTAATTCGGAGCCCTCGTTGGTCCCTTTTGATCTGGGCAGGGCCCTGGCTGATCCGGCGGGGCAGGACAACGTCACGCTGTTGCCGGGCGACACGGTCACCGTGTTCTCCGCCGACGATTTGCAGATCCCCCTCAATAAGCGCCATGTTTTCGTCAGCATCGAGGGCGAAGTAAAACATCCCGGCGTCTATCAGGTCAACGCCGGCGAGAGCCTGATCAATGTGGTTCTCAATGCCGGCGGCCTGACCTCCGACGCCTACCTTTTCGGCGCCGAGTTCGACCGGGTGGCGGTGCGCAAGTCGCAGCAGGAAAATCTCAACAAACTTCTGCGCCGCCTGGAGCAGCAGGGCATGGCGGAGTCGGGTCGCTTGTCTGCGAATCTGACGACGGTCGATCCCGTACTTCTTCAGGCCAGGCTTGCGGCGGAAAAGGAGTCGCGGGACAAGTTCATACAGCAGATGCGCGAAATTAAGCCGAGTGGCCGCATCGCACTGGGCGTCCCTTTCGGAACCACCGATGTGGCCCAGTTACCGGGCCTGCGCCTGGAGAATGGCGATCGCCTGGTCGTGCCCAGCCGGCCGGATTTTGTGCAGATCGTAGGCTCGGTCAATACCGAGTCCTCCCTGCTTTGGCAACCGGGAAAGGCTGTTTCAGATTATCTCGCGCGCTCCGGTCTGAGCCGGGATAGCGACAAGGACGCCCTGTTCGTGATGCGCGCCGACGGAACGGTAGTCTCCAATACCGGCAGTTGGATGAGCGGGGTGGGCGGAACGGAAGTCTATCCCGGCGACTCCATTGTGGTACCAGAAAAAACGGATAAGGAATCAAACTGGACCGCGTTCACCCGCTACTTCAAGGATTACACGCAGATCCTCGCCAACCTTGGCTTGAGTGCAGCTGCATTCAAAGCATTGGGCTACTGATCATGACGGATAAGCAAGTTTCTTCCGCCCAGGCAAACGCGCTGGATAGCATGGATGAAGACGACGAGATTTCGCTCATTGATCTCGTCATTGTTTTGGCGCGGCAGAAGTGGTTGCTCATCGGCCTCCCAATGTTTGTCGGCGTCGTGGCGGTTATAATTTCGCTTAGGCTGCCTGATGTCTATACGAGTTCGACCAATATTCTGCCGCCGCAGCAAGGCCAGTCATCGGCTTCCGCCATGCTTGCACAATTGGGAAGCGTCGCCGGTCTGGTTGGTGGGGTAGGCGGTATCAAGAATCCGAACGATCTCTACATCGGCATGCTCAAAAGCCGCACGGTGGCCGACAATCTTATACAGCGCTTCAATCTGAAAAAATACTACGATCAAGAGCGCCAAAGCGATACGCGCAAGAGCCTGGACGGGGGTACCACAATTACCTCCGGCAAGGCCGGCATCATCACCATTGCGGTGGACGACAGAGATCCCAAGCATGCCGCTGATCTCGCCAATGCGTATGTGGACGAACTGTATAAACTGACGAAGGTGTTGGCTGTTACCGAGGCATCTCAGCAACGCCTGTTCTACGAGCATCAATTCGAACAAGCAAAAGAAAATCTGGCGAAGGCCGAAGAGGCTGCCAAGCGGGCTCTTGAAAATGGCGGGGTTGCCAAGGTGGATGCACAGGGTCAGGC
Organism: uncultured Sterolibacterium sp.; assembly: GCA_903832735.1. Classification (GTDB taxonomy): domain Bacteria; phylum Pseudomonadota; class Gammaproteobacteria; order Burkholderiales; family Rhodocyclaceae; genus CAIYYX01. The sequence continues at coordinate 10,406 of CAILCO010000075.1, read as the reverse complement.
AATGATCGAGGTCACCGCGAGACTCAGAGGCCAGATTGCTGTGAAGGATGTACAGATCGGTGCAATGCGTGCTTATGCTGCGGAAGGCAATCCGGATCTCAAAAGGGCTCAGCAAGAACTAAGTGCCATGAAGAACCAATTGACCAAAATAGAAGGCTCCGGGGCTGAAGGCAGTCCGGCATCCGCGACCGGGGATAAGGGCATGGACAGCATGAGACTGTTGCGAGATTATAAATATTACGAGACTATCTACGCTCTTCTTGCGAAGCAGTTTGAGCTTGCCAAGATCGAAGAGGCTAAAGATGCCGCAATTATTCAGGTCATGGATAAGGCCATCGAGCCGGATAGCAGATCGAAACCCCAGCGCACCCGTATCGTTCTTACCTCCGTCCTGGCAGCGCTTTTTGTCGCGATTATTTTGGCGTTCATTCGCGAGGGTCTAGCCAAGATTCGTCAGGATCCCGAGCAGACAGGCAAACTCAAGGAATTGTCGAAGGCACTTTCCTGGCGTTGAATCTGAGCCCACAGATGGCAATGACATTGCTGGCTGGGCGACAAGATGCTGGCCGAATTCTACCAAGTCATTTCCGAATATGGAAACTTGTTCCTTTATGACCACTACATCTTGGTTATTCTCCCAAGTTGCAGGATGCCTGAGGCGATGTAGTGCGCTAACCAAACGGCAGGAATCGGTTTTGAAAAGCTTGAAACTGTGACTGCACATTTTGAAGAGCTACTTTCATGACCAGTCAAATAATCAAAGGCAGTTTGTTAGAGGCACAGCAAGGATTACAAGAACTAATTACCAATGAACCATTGTTAAAGACTATTGCGATGGCCGGCGAAAAGCTGGCATGTGCCCTGCAAACCGGCGCACGAATATATTCGTGCGGAAACGGAGGTTCTATGTGCGATGCCATGCACTTCGCAGAGGAGCTTTCAGGCCGGTACCGAAAAGATCGACGCCCGCTTGCAGCAATGTCGATAAGCGATCCAAGTCACTTGACATGTACATCTAATGATTATGGTTATGAGTATGTCTTTTCACGGTTCCTCGAGGCACATGCACGGCCAGGCGACGCTCTTCTTGCGATTAGCACTAGTGGTGAAAGTAAATCTGTGCTTAATGCGGCGATTATGGCGAGGAATAACGGGGTAGCCGTAATAGGTTTGCACGGCCGTCTGGAATGCGCTTTGGCAGAGCTTTCCGATTACAGTATCTGCACACCCGTGGGTACGTTCGCTGATAGAGTTCAAGAACTCCATATCAAAGTAATCCATATCCTGATTGAGATCATTGAGCGGCGCCTTTTTCCTCAAAATTATTGACAATGATTAGTGGTGACGAAACATTGATCTTGCTGGGCTGCGCCTTATAGCATGCCCTGATGAATATAGAAACATCATGATCACTGATCGTGTAGCAAATTTCCTGTACTGCGAAAGTGCGCATTATTATAAAAATGGATTCAGCCTGTGAACTTAAAAGAGCGTTTAAAGCAAAACAAGGTTTTCTATTACTTGCTTCATACGCTGCGCAAATTGCTGCAAAATAGAATAATTTCACGTGAGCAGGTACGATTCGAGCGTATTGCATCGGAAATGGGCATAGCAGTCGAAGAAGACACCGTTGGTGTTTTCCATCTCTTACGTGAACGGCTCGAGCAAAGAGAGATCGTCTGGCCACCCGACAATGCAGAGCGTCCGTTTCATATCCTTTATGCGAGCCTCCCAGGGAATTGGGAACTCCACAACATTCCTCCAGAATTGGAAAAGCTTGGCAAAGTGACGTGCTTTTTCCTGAAGGAACAGGATATTCGACTTGAAGCAGGTTGGCCTGCAGTGCGGCAATGTGTGGACGCAGTACTGCCTACATTCGTTCAGCGGATTCATGAAGAGTCACCTATTGACATGATGCTATCTTATCTGTCTGGTGCCCAAGTTTCACCGATAACAATTCAGAAGATAAATCGGCTTGGAATTCCGACATTTTCATTTCATCTGGATGATCGGAGATACTTTTACGGATACCGATATGATGGACAATGGTCTGGTCCCGCGGCAGTCTGCAGGGCCTATGATCTCAACCTCACCAATGCTAGGTCGTCGCTATTAAAATACCGCTGTGAAGGGTCTAATGTCCTATTTTGGCCAGAAGGCGCAAATCCGGATTATTTCAGGCCACTTGATATACCCTTTGAATATGATGTGACGTTTTGCGGGGCACGCTACGGTCAGAGACCACTGCTGATGGATTACCTACGGCGGCAAGGTATCAAAGTAGATTGTTTCGGCAAAGAGTGGGAGCATGGTTACCAGACTGATGAAGCCCTAGTCAGGATTTTCAATGCGAGTCGAATCAATCTTGGTTTTGGATTTGTGACGGATAGCGATGACCAATGTCTTAAGGGTCGCGACTTTGAGATCCCATCTTGCGGTGCTGTGTATCTAACTAGCTATAACGATGATCTTTCCCGCGTCTATCGTACGGGAATCGAGATCGAAACCTACAAGAATTTTGCGGATTGTGCCGAGAAGATAAAAGCCCTTCTGGCGGATCCCGAGCGCTGCGAAATGATACGAAGATCGGCGCGAAAAGCGGTCTTGGAAAGACATACCTGGGCACTCAGAATACGGCAACTATTGGATTGTACCGGCGTAGATTTGTATCAATGATTGAGAGTATTGCCATCCCGAAATCCGAGACAAGAGTCCCAACGGTCATTTGGCACACGATGCGTGCCACTGCGGAGCATCATGTCCATGTTTGGCGGCCTCCAAAACAATTTCAGCCTCGTTACCCGCATCGCGCAGTACTTGAACCAACCGCTAGGTTTTAGATGAATCGCTGGCACCGCGCCCTGCAGGGTTTTGCTACGGATTTAGCCGGCACAGTGTTGGTAACTGTTGCAGGGTTCGTGGCGACGCCAATTATCCTATCTCTCACGTCCCAGTCACTTTATGGCTTCTGGGTCTTGACACTGTCAATTGTGGGATATATGGCTTTATTGGAGTTTGGGGTAGGTATGGCCTTGACTCGTCACGTCGCGAGTGACATTGAAAGTCGCACACCCAAGGAGCTAAATGCCTTAATTGCGACGGCTTTTTCGTTTCTCAGCATATTGGGAGCGGGTCTTTTCCTCGTTGGTTTTATTTGTTCATTCTTTGTTCCAGGTTGGCTCGGTGTTCCGGAAGGCGATCGGCAAGATGTCGTCACTACTTTCAGGTTCGCGTTGTTTTCTGCAGCGCTAGCACTTCCGATGTCGGCCTTCTCCTCCATCATCGTCGGCTTCAACCGGATGGCGCTCGATAACACCAATCGAACAGTAGTCGGGTTGATGTCTCTTGGGCTATCTATTTTGCTGCTTAAGATGGGGCTCGGCTTGGTGTCTCTAGCAGTTGCGGCGGCGCTGGGTGTGGCGACGATAGGGCTGATCAACGCTCTGATTTGTCGCTACATGATCCCTCAGATCACTGTCGGTTTCGCGGGGGCAAACGTGCCAGATATTCGACGAGTCCTCGCGTTTGGCGGGGCTTTTCAGGTAGGGCGAATTGCAAATATCGTGGCTTTGTCCACTGATTCATTGGTTCTTGGTTTAAGGCTTGGCACCGCTGCTGTTACGCCGTACATCTTGACACTAAAGTTGGCCAATTTACTGAGCGTTAATTTGGCAAGCAAAGTTCCAATCGCTCTTTTCCCCGCTGTATCGAGTTTGTATGGGAGTGGAAACATCTCTGGTGTCCGCAGTGCCTTCGCCAAGGTTTTGAGCTATTCGGTGCGATTGGCCGCGTGTTCCGCGTCGTTAGTTCTCTTGGTGAACGAGGAATTCGTTACCCTATGGGTTGGTGCAAGCAACTATGGCGGAGTACAGTTAACCGTAGCCTTTGCAGTCCTTGTATTCTTTGACTCGATATATCGGGGAACAGGTGCTTTTGTCTATGCTTCCGGAGACCTGAAATATTGGGCCGGCGTAAGTGCAGTGGAAGCGGCTGCGAATATAATATTCTGCATTGTGTTGGCCGGTCTGTTTGGGGCCGCTGGTGTCGCATGGGCAACTATCCTCGCACGAGCTATTTCGTCTTGGTGGCTCATTCCACTTTGGCTGTGTCGTAGGCTCCAGATAAGCGTACGTACTTTTCTCCTGCGAGTGATAATGTTGCCGCTTCTGCGCTCGGTGGGTGGGGTTTCCTTCAGCGTGCTCGCGCTTAGGACTATGCCCGTCCAGGTTGGATGGGGTTGGGTTATCAGTGTTGTAACGTTGTTGTTTCTTGGAAACTTGCTTGCGTTCGAGGCAGTTGATTTTCTGTTCAGCCATAGAAAAAGATTGTGAACAACGTTTTTACGAAGGAGTAACGGAGGGACATGGTTGCTTATAAGCGGTGGGCGGCATGGTGGATGCTCCGCAAGCACCTAGTGCAGGCTCGGTTTCAGCTTCGAAAGCAATCAAGAGGCTGGATTCTTGGTCGCATTGCTTGTTTGGGACACGACGTTCTTGGTCGGATGTGCCTTGAATCTACTCTTTGGAATATCCAGAAGGGGCGCGTTGACTATTTGGTCAGACTACAGCGCGACGCTACAATCCGACCGAACACGGCCACTGTCGCGCGACACATGTTCCGAGAAGATATCATTCCGCTTATCCAACAACAAGAGACAGCAACTTCCTATACATCGACGCCACCCAAGCTAATTTTGATGGACTCCTTCTCTGAACTTACAGATCAATTGTTCATCCACGCAAAGAACCGATGGGAGTTTTGTTGCAACTATGGTGACATTTCCGATACGGACGAATTCAGAGACAAGTTTGAAAAGCATGGACTACTCCCAATTGAGGAAATCGATGCTTGGTACAGGGAATTGTTTTTCAACTTGCGGACCCGCTACGGCGAAATACCTATCGTATTTATGCATTTCCCAACGAAGCTGGATCCGCGGCAAATCTTCCACGATAGAGCAAAGGCAATACATGAATCGATTCAGCAACTCAGTTTAGAACTTACGTCGCTTTACTCAATTTCCGTGGACAATGCCATTGTGGATTGGCCCGAGAAGCATGGTACTCAGGAATTTCCAGACAATTTTCCATACCATTACAACAACAGAACGTATGAAGAGTTTCGACTGAAAGTAGAGGCGAGTCTTGCCGGAACTTGACTCGGCAGACTCGGGGGCTGGCGTTATCGCCGCCAAGCCCTCTAGCTACTTGCCGAACATTGACTGACTGACCACATAAGAAGAATGGACACATGGAAATAGTCGCGCATCGCGGTAATTGGAATGTGCCTGCCGAAAAGAACACGAGTTCGGCGATGGATAGAGCTATCGATAGCGGGTTTGGGATTGAAACAGACGTCCGTGACTACCACGGCTCTCTTGCCATCTCACACGATGTGCCTGACCGGCAGCCAGCGCTCTTTGTGCAGGAGTTGTTTGCCAAGTGGTCAAAACACCGTCAGGGGGTGCTCGCGATTAATGTGAAGGCAGATGGCTTGCAGGCTCTGCTTGCCGATGCTGTCAGGGTGAATAATTTACGGGATTATTTTTTTTTCGATATGTCCATACCGGATTCGATTGGCTATCTAAAACATGATTTGCCAATCTTCACACGGCATAGCGATCTGGAGCCACAACCCTCGCTATATGAAGAGGCTGAGGGTGTGTGGCTCGACGCTTTCCATACGGATTGGTGGGGTAGTCGCACCATTGAAGCCCATCTGCATGCAGGTAAGCGGGTATGCGTCGTTTCGCCAGAACTTCACGGTAGGCCACATGCTGCTGCCTGGGAGATCCTAGCGCGGGCATCTTGGAAAACTAATCCAAACATCATGCTGTGCACGGACTATCCGCAGTTGGCCGCAGAGGAGTTTCGATGAAGATCAAATCAGTCATATTTGACATGGATGGTGTCCTCATAGATGCAAAAGAGTGGCATTACGAGGCGCTGAATAGAGCACTGCGTCTCTTTGGCACGGAGATTAATCGGTACGACCATATGGTGACATTTGATGGGCTTCCAACAAAAAAGAAGCTTGAGTTGTTATCTAAGGATCGTGGGCTGCCGCGCGCGTTGCATGATTTCGTAAACAAGATCAAGCAGCAATACACGGTCGAACTGGTTTTTCAGCATTGCCATCCGATTTTCTACCATGAATATGCGCTGGCGCGCTTGAAAAGCGAAGGTTACAAGTTGGCGGTATGTTCAAATTCGATTCGGAACACTGTTTCATTGATGCTAGGCAGAGCCCATCTAGATCAATATCTTGAGTTTTTTCTTTCGAACCAAGATGTAACTCTGAGCAAACCGGATCCGGAAATTTACCGGGTTGCGATGGAGAGGTTAGGGGTAAGTCCGGAATGTACCTTGGTACTTGAGGATAATGCCCATGGCATCCAAGCCGCTGTTGCGAGTGGCGCACACGTATTGCAAATTGGTACAGTTGAAGAGGTTAATTACGAAAACATTCACAAACGAATTGTTGAAATCGAGGAGGGGATATGTTGAATATCGTTGTACCTATGAGTGGACCAAATCACTTTGAAGGTGACGAATTCCAATACCCAAAACCGCTAATCGATATTCAAGGAAAGCCCTTAATTCAGTATGTGGTGGAGTGTTTGAATACGATAAAAGCCGACAAAAGATTTATCTTCATAGTCAATGACGCCGATTGTCGAAAACATTATTTGGATCAAGTACTCAAGCTCGCTGTTAGAGATGCCGAATCTATAGTGATAAAGTCGCAGGCACCTACTCAGGGTGCAGCGTGCACAACATTACTTGCCGTTGAGTACATTGACAACGCAGACGAACTTCTGATTTCAAACAGCGACCATGTTCTTGATGTTGACCTAAATGACATGATTCACGCATTTAAAACCAATTGCTTTGATGCCGGTGTAGCGTGTTTTCATTCGATTCATCCCAAGTGGTCATATGTTCGACTCGAAGACGGACGGGTCGTCGAAGCGGCTGAGAAAAGACCTTTGAGCAAGAATGCGATTGCCGGCCTCTACTATTTCAGGCATGGGAGCAATTTTGTTCGCGCTGCAATGCGCATGATTGAGAAGAGCAGCCATCATGCTGTCGACGGGCTCTATTACATTGCGCCGTCACTGAATGAACTTGTATTGGAGAACAAGGCAATCGGAGCCTTTTTTTTGGAAACGGCGGCATATCACAATTTATATTCGCCAGCGAGAATACGCGAGTTCGAGCAGTTGGTTCAGGAACGGGTTTCGCAACGATGCGAATATTGAAACTCGAGAATATGTTAAAAGGATGGTTCGTTGGGAACTTCGAGCCGACGGCTTTGCAAACGAACGACGTCGAGGTGGCGGTCAAGGAATATCCGGCGGAATATAAGGAGGCCGCGCACTTCCACAAGATTGCGACCGAGCTAACTGCTATTATTCGAGGGCGCGCTAAGGTTAACGGTGTCGTTCTTGACCCTGGTGACATTTGCGTAATGGAACCTGGGGAATTGGGCGAGTTCGAGACGCTGGAACCTACTGTTACGGTAGTTGTGAAAATCCCTGGTGCGAACGACGATAAGTATGTCTTGAAAGTGACGGATGTCTAAGATGCTGAATATCGTTATCCCAATGTCTGGACGAGGCAGCCGCTTTCTTCAGGAAGGCTACCAAGTGCCAAAACCGCTTATCAAGGTACGCGGAGTCGAGATGATCCGTGTTGTGATCCGAAACCTGACCCCTGTTCGCCCGCATCGCTTCATCTTTTTATGCCTTCGAGAGCACTTGGATTCCTATGAGCTTGAAAAGCTGCTCTTAGACTGGGCTCCTGGATGCGTTGTGGTTCCTGTAGATCGGGTTACGGAAGGGGCGGCGTGTACAGTTCTGCTTGCAGAATATCTAATCAACAACGACCAACCGCTGATGATTGCTAACTGTGATCAGTGGGTCGATATCAATATCGATAGCTATTTGAAAATGTTGGAAGATTCTTCTGCAGAGGGCCTGATAATGACAATGAAGGCTAGTGACCCAAAGTGGTCATTTGTTCGCATAGCGGAGGATGGAGGCGTAACCGAGGTTGTTGAGAAGGTCGTGGTTTCAGACGAGGCGACTGTTGGTATATACAACTTCCAGCGCGGACGCGATTACGTCTCGGCGGCGCACTCGATGATTAACAGCAATCTTAGGGTGAACGGCGAATTCTACGTGGCTCCAGTTTACAACGAGCTATTGAAAGCAGGCGGTAAAGTCCTTATCTATAACGTAGGGACAGTAGGGCAAGGGATGCACGGTTTGGGCACACCTGCGGATCTTGAGGGGTTTGTGCAGACGGCTGTATCAATAAAGGCATCCAGCCAGATGCCGGCACGTGTGGACCCCCTGGCATAACCGTAGTTTTAGAGGGATCATGTTGAGTTTAGCGCAGAAGATATGTAACCGCTTGCTTGCGCCATTTTTCGACATTATGGGGCTATATTTGACATATGAATTTAGACCCCTCTATGCCGCCTCAGATTATCGTCAAGCTGATCCGATTAGAGACCTTAGCGACGTTGCCATAGTACTCCAAGGCCCAATTGAGGCATGGAATGAATTTACGCTGAACTCTGTCTTGCTCTATCGCCGTTGGTGGCCAGCGGCGACGCTGATCTTGTCCACATGGGATGACGAAGACCCTGCCATGCTTCGCACTATTGAGCAGACGGGTGCAAAGATCGTGTTGAACAAGAAGCCATCTAATCCGGGCCTCAAGAACATCAATTTTCAAATCGCCACCTCATACGCTGGGATGCTTCGGGCCAAAGCCGTATGTTCCAAATATGCAATAAAGGCCAGAACGGATCAACGCTTTTGCTCCCCTTCAGCCGCCCCTTTCCTAATTGAGAGTCTGGAACTTTTCCCATTTGCCGGCCAGTGCAATCAGACTGCTCGTGTGGGCTGCTTGAGTCTGAACACTTTCAAGAAGCGGATTTACGGTGTCTCCGACATGACTATCTTCGGACATATCGACGACATGTTACGATACTGGGGCTGCGAACCGGACGCACGAATGCTCACTGTAGAAGATATGCCCAGTCAAGGTGACGCCCAGGCATATGCTAAATCCAGAATATGCGAGGTGTATCTTTCCTCGCACTTTCTCGAATCGATCGGAAAGGCGCTGCTATGGACAGACGAAGATAGTCTGAATGCCTTTCGGGATCACTTCATCATAATCGATTCAGCTCAAGTGGATCTCATCTGGCCAAAATATACACGTCGAGAAAGCCGATGGAAGAGTTATGCACTAGAAGCACCATTTGATGAACTTACATTCTCCGATTGGGTCAGGTTGGTGGTGCGGTCACTGGATCGAAGCCGACACAATGCTCTACTTCAATAGCAAAGCATTTCCGGGTGACCTCTCGCTTATGGCGGCGAACACCTCAGATGCTGTATACGATAGCGGTGACGTTGAAATTGGAATCGCCGCCTTAGATATGGTTCGCGCGTTTTGCTCTTACTGGAGGGATCAAAATCAGGGACTTCCCTGACCAGCCAGTTCGGAAACTAGCTTCTCCCCGAAGTTCATGGTCACAAAATATTGAACTGATGACTAAGAATGCATGTATCGATATGAAAAATTATGAGACCACTCGCTAAAATTGTTCTTGATGGCGTTTTTGATTTGTGTCTTTCTCGGGCTATGCAAGCGCAACTTGGCCAGCATCTTCTTAATAAAGCCAGAGGGCAAGGAGATGGCGACTCGACGACCAATGGCGAATACTGGCTAACCTCGATCATTAAACGCAATATCGCGGGGCGGCAAGCAATTGTTTTCGATGTCGGAGCAAATCGAGGGGAATGGACAGAAAATGTCGCGGCAGGGATGTCGGACAAGCTGACAATTGTATTGTTTGAGCCCGTTCCGGAAACTTTTCGGCTGCTTGAAAGTAACCTTGTCAAAATGGCTTCCCCTGTCATTACCAAGGCAATCAATGCAGCCCTGAGCGACACCCCGGGCACGACGAGCATGTTCACCGACGTGAACAATCCTACAGCTGGGTCGAATTCAATTGCCGCGAGAAAAGCTCAGATATATGGACTTTTTCAACAAAAAATAGACGGCGTGGCGCTTGTCAGGGGCGATGATTTTTGTGAGGACAACGGCATTGACCACATCGATTTCATGAAAATAGATACCGAGGGTCACGAGCACCTAGCTCTCAAGGGCTTCTCTAGAATGCTGGCCCAGCGCAAGATAGATGTCATTCAGTTTGAGTACGGTGGGACCTGGATCGATTCGAAAGGCGGTAGTAGTCATTCATGTTGATCTGGTCAATGGGTAACGGATGCAGCGAGCAACGATGCGGGATTCAGCCCGGCACGGGCGGACCGTTCGATGGCGCGGAACCAGCCGAGGTACGAGTCGAGGTACTTGGTGGCGACG
>CAILCO010000074.1 GCA_903832735.1 uncultured Sterolibacterium sp. | reverse complement strand
GCAGCCGGCGAAGGCGAACGAACCGCTGCTGTGGATCCGCTCGGTGGTGGGGGTGAAGGATCCCCAGCCGTGCAGCGTGCGCATCGTCGAGGAACTCCCTGAAGTGTTCGCGGCCGTGCCCTACAGCGACTTCTTCGACGCTATGAAAATGGCCGAGCGCAGCTGAATGCTCGAAACCATCGTCGCGGCGCTGGCGCGCCAGGCACGCGAGAGGCCAGCAGCCACTGCCCTTATCGCCGGCCCGGTCCGCTTGACTTGGGGCGAGGTGAAGGACTGGGTAGATCGGGCGGCCGGCTGGTTCCTCGCCCAGGGATTGCCGCGCGGTGCACCGGTGCTGGGCTGGTTACCAAACAACGCGGAGTGGTATCTGGTGCGCCTGGCCTGCGAACAGGCGGGTCTGTTCTGGGTCCCCGTGCCGACAAGTCAGGGGAGTCGGGAGTTGGCTTCCATCCTTGCGCGCCTGCATCCCGCTGTGTTGCTCACCCTGGGACGTTTTCGCGAGCGCGACTATGCCGCGGAAGGCGATGTGCTGTGTACCGAACTGGGCCTGACACCGATACGCCTGCAGGTGCCGGAAGAAAGCTTGCTCATCCTCGATGGACCCGCCGCCGACGCGGGTACCGCGCTACGCCTCGACGAGATGGCCCATGCCCTATCGACCACGGGTTCCGAGGGAACCCCGAAGCTTGCCCTGTATACGCTTGCGGCAGCCTGCGAGCGCGCCCATGCGCAGAAGCAGCTCCTCGGCTTGAGGGCCGACGACACCCTGCTCGTGCTTTCTCCCGGGACCGGACCTGCCCGCGCAGCTTGGCTTGCCGCACCGGTGGCCGGTTGCTGCGTGGTGGGCATGCCTGTATTCGGCACCGATGCGGCGCTGCAATTGATCGAGCGAGAGCGTGCCAGCATCGTCTGTGGCACGCCGGCGCAACTGGCCATGCTGGCGCCCAAGCTGAACCGCGTCGACACCTCCTCGGTGCGCATCTGGTACACCGCTGGTTCGGTGCTGCCGCCCACCCTCGCCGAAGAATTGGAGTCGACGACGCGCGGCATTGTCTTGTCCACCTACGGCGGTGCCGACTTTGGCGGCTGGTCCGCCGCCGACCCGAGCGATCCGCCGGCAGTGCGCCACGGCACCGTGGGACGGCCACGGGGGGGCACGGAGTTCCGCATTGTCGATGGCGAAGGCCGGGACCTACCGCAGGGCGAGGTGGGCGAGTTGATCGGGCGTGGACCCTGTTGCGTTAGCGGCTACATAGGAACGCAGGGCAGCGAGCGCTGGAACGCTGGCTGGTTTCGCACCGGGGATCTGGCTTGGATCGACAGCGCCGGCCACGTCGTCATCGCCGGCCGGCTCAAGGAAGTCATCGTGCGCGGTGGCGACAAGATCAGTCCGGCGGAAGTCGAGGCTTTACTGCGCACCTACTCGGGGGTCGAGCTGGTGGCTGTGCTCGGCGTGCCCGACCTCGTGCTAGGAGAGCGGGTGTGCGCCTGCGTGGTTCCCGCCGATCCGACCCGGCCACCAATGCTCGAAGAGTTGCGGGAACTATTGCGCAGCCACGGACTCGCCCCGTACAAGCTTCCCGAGCGCATGTTGCTGCTGGAATCACTGCCGATGGTCGGAGACAAGATCAACCGGCGGAGCCTGTCCGCGATGGCGGACCGTCTGCTAAACACCAAGCAACAGCCCACGGAGGTCTAGCAAAGCGGTTCGCACTCATTCCACCCAAAATAATAATGTCAGATCGATATTTGCTGTCTAAGGAGGATCAAACCATGCCCCGTCTTGCTGATCATCGCCGTGCGACCATGGGTCGCCATGCGCGTGCCCTGTGTCTGCTGTTGAGCGTTTGCGCGATCCCACTGTTCGCCTTCACGCGCCTGGCTCACGCGGAGCCCAGCACGGTGCGGGTGGCCTTGGTCCAGGCCGCCAGCGATGCGCCATTTTTCATCGCCGAGAAAAAAGGGTACTTCGCCCAGGAGGATATCCGCGTAGACTTCCTGATCCTCCGCGACATGATTGCCTCCTTGGGTACCGGACAGCTTGACGTGGGCGGCACATCCACTTCGGCAGGGCTGTTCAATGCGGTGGCGCGGGGGATCGATATCAAGATCGTCTCCGACAAGGGTTCGACGCCTTTAGGCTACGACTATCAACCCATCCTGGTGCGTAAGGATCTTGTCACCAGCGGCAAGGTCAAGGGCTTCGAGGACTTGAACGGCCTCAACATTGCTGCCTTCAACAAGGGCAGCGCGTCGATGTCAACGCTGAACGAGGCGCTTACCAAGGTTCGTCTGAAGCTGAGCGACGTCAACGTGGTTTACATGCCTTTCCCTCAGCACGTGCTGGCTCTTCAGAACCGTGCGGTGGACGCGAGTATTACCACCGAACCATCGGCGACCGAAGCGATAAGCAGTGGTGCCGCAGTGCGTTTGTCCGCGGCCGATATTTATCCCGATCACCAACTCGCCGTGGTTCTTTACAGCGGAGACTTCGTCAAGAAGAACCCTGAGGTGGCGAGGAAGTTCATGCGCGCCTACATCCGCGGCGCTCGAGACTACAACGACGCCCTCAAAGACGGCAAGCTCGCCGGTCCCAGGGCCGACGAGGTCATCGCCATCCTGACGCAATACACGGCCATCAAGAACCCGGAAATCTTTCGCAAGATGACGCCCAACGGCGTCGACCCCAACGGTCGGCTCAACATGGCGAGTCTCAGGAAGGACTTGCAGTTTTACCGGGACCAGGGCTTGATCGTCGGCACCGTTTCTGTCGAACAGGCGGTGGATAACTCCTTCGTTGAGGCTGCGGTGAAAGATCTGGGCAGCTACGTTCGCATGAGCAAGTGATGCCATTTTCACACCGACAGTGAGGACTATTTCAGAGGAGAGCAGCGAATTGGACAAATTGATCGTCACTGCGGCTTTGACAGGAGGATTTCATGGCAAGGAAGCCAATCCCAACCTGCCCATCACCCCCGACGAGATCGCTCAGGCCGCCTATGATTGTTGGCAGGCAGGTGCCGCCATCGTCCATCTTCATGCGCGGGACGCGGCGGGAAAGCCAACCTGCGATCCGCTGATCTACAGCGAAATTGTCGACAAGGTGAAAGCGCGTTGCAATGTCATCACCCAGGTATCCACCGGCGCGGGGCCCGAGCTCAGTCCCGAGGAGCGCCTGCGGGCCGTCGAGGCGGGTGCCGAAATGGCGTCGCTCAATATGGGGACGATGGTTCGCACGCGATTTAAAGAGAACAGCTTCTTCCTGAATACGCGGCCGCAGATTGAAACCTATGCGAAGGAGATGTGGGACAGGGGAATAAAGCCGGAAATGGAGGTCTACGGCCACAGCATGATGGTCGATGTGGACAACCTGATCAAGAAGGGCCTCCTCAGAAAACCGTATTACATCAATTTTGTCCTCGGCATGTCTCACCAAGGCGGCTTGCCGGCCGAGCCGAAGCACCTGTTGTCCCTGATCGATTACTTGCCTGCGGACGCGATCTTCAACGTTTCCGGCGTCGGCCCGGGACAACTGCCGCTGACCACCCTGGCCATGCTGCTGGGAGGGCACAGCCGCGTGGGGCTGGAAGACAACATTTATTTCACCAAGGGCGTTTTGGCCAGCAGCAATGTCCAACTGGTAGAGCGTACCGTTAGGCTCGCCAGGGAGCTGGGCAAGGAAGTCGCCACGCCGGACGAAGCCAGGCAGATGCTGCAGCTCAATACATAATAGTCTTCATTCACAGGAGGAGGTTGCCATGATGAAATATTGGGGTCGTCTGCAGTATTGGATATTGGCCGTACTGGTTCTTTTCGGCGCCGGCACAAGTGTCGCCAACGCGCAGCGCAAGAGCGAGATCGTCATTGGCTACAGCATCTCTCTGACGGGAAAGTTCAGCACCGAGGGCTCGGATACGCATCGTGCGTATCAGCTTTGGGCAGAAGAGGTGAACAAGCAAGGCGGGATCTCAGTCAAGGAATTGGGCGGCAAGCTGCCGGTGAAACTGGTTCACTATGACGACTCCAGCGATACCAACAACGCCATTCGCAACTACGAGCGTTTGATCACCAAGGATGAGGTCGACCTGCTGTTCAGTCCCTGGGGTAGCGGCCACAATTTCGCGATTTCGGCCCTCACGGAAAAGAACAAGTATCCGGTGATACTCACATCGGCCGGGTCCGACCGCATATTCCAGCGAAACTTCAAGTACATTTTTCAGACGACGCAGCTAGCTTCCAGCATGTATAACGCCACGGTCGACTATCTGAACACGCAAAGGGACCAGATCAAGACCGTGGCGATTGCTTACGAGAATTTTCTGTTTACCCAGAGCCTGCACGATGCGCTAATGGCTAAGCTCAAGCAGTCGGGGATACAGGTCGTGGCCGATGAGCAGTATCCTCTCGGCGGCCAGGATTTCACCAGCATGCTGACGAAGATCAAGGCGGCCAAGCCCGACGCCTTCGTCGTGATCAACATCATGCCCTCATCGGTGTACCTGACCCGGCAGATGGTCGAAGTCGGTTTCAAGCCCAAGTACTACTCGGTGAATATTGGGCCGATGTTCGCCGAGGAATTCATCGGCAAGCTGGGTGCCATTTCTGAGGGCATCGTGGAGAACGGTTTCTGGCACCAGGACCTCCCCTTCGAGGGCGCCAAGAAGTTTTATGACGCCTACGTGGCGAAGTACCACAAGAATCCTTCGACAGATGCCGCCTACGCCTATATCGGCAACCAGATCATGCAGCAGGCCATCGAGCAGGCGGGCACCCTGAACAGGGAAAAGATTACCCAGACGCTACACAGCGGAAAATTCTCGACAATTCTTGGCCAATACGATTACGATCAGACGGGTGTCAATAAAAACCAGTTGATCTTCCTGTGCCAGGTACAAAAGGGCAAGCGGCTCATTGTTTGGCCCAAGGAGTTGGCTAATAAGGCGGAAGTGAAACCCTTCGCACCGTAATCTACCTGCGCAGCCCGGAAGGGCTGCGGGAGCCCCTGCAATGCGATCCCACGACCGCGATTTTGTCAGCAGCTTGGAAAAAGGCTTGCTGCTCATAGAGGCCTTCGACGTGGCCCAGCCGCGATTGACGGTGGCCGAGGCCGCCCGCCGTACGGAACTCACCCGTGCGGCGGCCCGACGATATCTTCTGACCCTGGTCGCCCTCGACTACGCTGAATCCGATGGCAAGTATTTCTGGCTTTCCCCACGGGTTCTGCGCCTGGGCTACGCTTACCTATCGACCGCCTCCCTACCCAAGATGGCCCAGCCCATCCTCGACCGCATCGGCGAAAAGACCAAGGAGGTGACGTCTCTTGCCGCCCTGGTGGACACTGAGATGATCTTCCTCGCGCGCTCGTCTATCCGCCGCATGGTGGCGGCCACCAGTAACGTGGGACTGCGTCTGCCTGCCTACTGTAGTGCCGCTGGTCGCGCCGTTCTGGCCAGTCGCAGCGACAAGGAGGTGCTCGAACATCTCAAGAGCGTCAAGCGCGAATCCCTGACACCCCACACCAAGACCCGGCTGGAGGATCTGATGACGGAGATCGCCCAGGTTCGTGCTCATGGCTATTCAGTCAGCGATGAGGAACTGGAACTCGGTTTACGCTCGATCGCGGTGCCCGTGGCCGATTCACGCGGCGAGGTGCATTTCGCCATCGCTGTGAGCCTGCTCTCCGCCCACATGACGACCGAAGTCATGGTGCGCGACATTCTTCCCCACCTGCTTGCCGGCAAGCGAGCAATCGAGTCGATATTGTAGGCGGGCAGCAAGTCCTATCCATCGTACTCAATCACCTAACTTCAACTCAACGTGACATGACGGCCCCGGTGTCCACGTCTGCAGAAGCGCTTATCAAAAGCTATCCTACGCTTACTCGATTACGGGCCTGGTTGTATGTCGGCGTGGTGCTTTGCTATCTCATCGCCACGGTAGGTCATCTGGCGGTGCTGCTGCCCTTGCTGTCGGCGCTGTCGCTGATCGCTATCGTGGTGTCCCTGCCTGCATCGGGCTGGACTACGCGCTTGTTGGCAACCCCGTTTTTAGCCGGCGGAACCTGGATGCTGTTCAGTCATGGCATCGGCTGGCGGGATTATCTCGGCGCCTTTGACGGAATGTCCTATCTGCTCGCGCTTTTCGTGGTCCTGCCGCTCTGCTCGGTTCCGGTCAAGCTTGGCGGCTACAGCTACGCCATCCAGACGGTTCTGCGCCGGCGAGTCCGCGGGGTGTTTCAACTCAATTGCCTGGTCACCACTCTGTCCTTTGTCTGTGGATCATTCATGAGCATGGCAGCGGTGCCCATCATGATGACCAGCATGGAACCGGTGGTCAGGGTTTATCCCATCAGGCACAAGAAGCGCTTTATCGCGGTCTCCACGGTCTACGGTTATGTTCTCCCTATCCTGTGGACGCCGGTATCTGGCGTGGTTGGGGTAGTCACCAGCACACTACATGTCGATTGGTTTGCCCTTTTCCCGGCGCTGTTCGCTCTAAGCATCGCCTGTCTGATGGCGAACTGGCTGATCTTTTATTTCATCGAACTGCGTAATGAGACTGCCCCGGCTGATGAGGTTGATCTGACGCAAGGTGGCGAGGCGTCACCCATTCGCCGGATCATGGAGATAGTACTCGCCATGGTGTTGCTTATCGTCAGCATTGTTCTCCTCGAGTACTGGCTGCACATAGGACTCATCACCGTCGTCACACTGGTTTCCATTCCCTTCGCCCTGGCCTGGAGCGCAGCGATCGGCAAGGGCAGGGCTTTCTTCATTCAGACAAGATTGCAAATGAGCGCAACCTTGCCTCGGATGGCTGACCAGTTCGTACTTTTTCTGAGCGCCGGGTTCTTTGCAAGAGCTATGCACATGTCCAGTTTCGATCATACGGTTAACCTGATGTTTCTCCACTTGCACGATGCCTTAGGTACCCTGCTGTTCCTGATCCTAATGCCCCCTATGGCTTTGCTCGCGTCCTTCATTGGCATGCACCCGCTGATCGTCATAGCGCTGCTCGGTGAATCCCTGAGACCGGAAGTCCTGGGCATCAGCTCGATGCAACTCGCCGTCACCATGATCGGTAGCGCCGTACTGACCTACCTTGCGGGCCCTTTCAGTGGCACCTTGGGGCTGGTTCAGTCCATCAATCAGGTGTCAACCTTCAGGCTGTCGTTATGGAATGCACCTTATGCGCTTGGCTATATCCTTTTGCTGGCCTTGGCTATCATGCTTCTTTGAGCAATTTTGACATTAGGTCTCTCTAAACAGGCAGGGCGCTGGAGGCAAGGCTTTCAGGCTAACATCCGCGCCGGCCAGGAATGAGTTATCACGGGAGGAAGAACATGGGCACGGCGACACCTGCGCTGAAGACGCGCGTTACAGAACTACTAGGCATCCGCTATCCGATCATTCAGGGCGGCATGCAATGGGTGGGTACGGCCGAGATGGCATCGGCCGTCAGCAACGCCGGCGGCCTAGGCATCCTCACTGCACTGACCCAGCCGTCACCGCAGGCCCTGTTCCAGGAAATCGCGCGCTGCCGCGGCATGACTGACAAGCCCTTCGGCGTCAATCTCACCATCTTGCCGGCGATTCAGCCGCCGCCCTACGAGGAGTACATGGCGGCGGTGATAGACAGCGGCATCAAGATTGTCGAGACCGCCGGCAACAGCCCGAAGGCCTTTGTGGAAAAGTTCAAGGCCGCCGGCATCCTCATCGTCCACAAGTGCACCTCTGTACGCCACGCGATTTCCGCCGAACGCCATGGCGTGGACATGGTAAGCATCGACGGCTTCGAATGCGCCGGCCATCCGGGTGAAGACGACATCCCGGGACTGGTGCTGATTCCCATCGCCGCCAAGGCGCTGAAGATCCCCGTCATAGCCTCTGGTGGCATTGGCGATGGCCGTGGCATGGCGGCGGCCCTGGTGCTCGGCGCCGAAGGTGTGAACATGGGCACGCGCTTTATGACCACGCGCGAGGCGCCGATCCACGACAACATCAAGAGGGCGCTGATTTCTGGCAGCGAACGCGACACCAACTTGATCTTCCGCACCCTTCACAACACTGCGCGGGTATTCAAGAACGCCGTTTCCGATGAGGTCGTGCGCCTGGAGCGACGTGAGGGCGGCTGTGAATTCGCCGAGGTTCGTCCGCTAGTAGCCGGAGCGCGAGGCAAGAGTGTCTTCGCAGGGGGAGAGATCGATGCGGGCATAGTCAGCGCCGGCATGGTCATCGGCCTGCTCGACGATATCCCTAGTTGCGCCGAATTGCTGGACCGCATGGTCGCCGAGTGCCGTGAGCGGCTCTCCACGGCGGCAGGCTATTACATGACTTGAGACGATTCGTCGTCTCCGGAGGCATGCCTCCTTCGACTCTCACCACCGGTCAACATGTTTATCTCCTCTCTATCATGCCGAGGAGACCTTTATCGAACCGCCAGTGCGTATGTGGTATTAGATTTAGGGTAGTCGTAAACGCCGTAGTCGCAGCTAAATGTGGTCCACGCTTTGCTGCTATCTGCAGCGTCAGTGGTAGAGGTCCAATAGTATTGAAGCTGGATGAAGTTGGTGAATATTGCGGGCTGCGAATTCACGCCAGCGACACCGCTAACGAATGACTCGTCAAAATAATCGGCCATATTATTTTGCGCCCGGTCAGCCAAGCTTTGCATTTCTTTGCGGTTGGGCATTCTCCAACTGCCCGCGGTTGAGCCGTCAGTCAGGCCGCACTGGCCGCTGGCGAGCGCGTTGATTGCAGTAATGGCCCCGGCCCAAGTCTGATTGATGCAATCGGCCTTCTTCAGCCAGACCAAGCCAGTAACCGTGTCTGTCACCGTACCGTTACCATTGTCGATCATGCGCGGAGCGGGTAGCGGTACGCCACTTTCGATGCTGCCATCGTCACCGCTCGTGTAGAAGACATAGAGACCCGTCGCCTGCAGGCTGACCGTTCCGCTGCCGGTACCCTTGACTGCCCATAGCGCATTATTCGATGTTGCCTTTAGGTTGAGATTCGAATCGTTCATGTACCGACCATCGCTCATGCGAATCGCCCATGCATTTGGCGACCCACCAACGCCACCGTAGTAACTGGTCGATGTCCAGTAGATACCACCAGAGACGTTGGTGAACGGGTTTCCCGCAGTGATCGCCGGATTGCTGGCAGAAACGTCCACGACGCTTTCAAATTCGACGATGTTTGGTAACCTCCAATCTCCAGCTTTCGAGCCGTCTGAAAGTCCGCATGCACCGCTAGCGAGCTGATTGGCAGCTGTTACAGCGTTGGCCCACGTCGTTAGCGCGAAGCACCCAGCATTGCTCAGCCAGATAAGACCGGTCAGATTGTCGGTGACTGTTCCGTTGTGGTTGTCGATGAAACGTACGCCGGGCCACGCGACACCTTTCTTGAGCGAAGCGTCATCGCCACTGACATAGCTTGTCGTCTGACCCGTTGCTGCGAGGCTTACCAGCGGAGTCGTTCCGTCATAGGCGTTGAAGTTGGCACCGATTGTGGAATTATTAGGGACGGAATTTAAGTTGATGACGTTAAACATGATACCGGCACCGCCACTTTGGTTGCTATACGAACCGTTGTAGCCAGCCCGGGTTACAGCGGCACCCGTATTCACATACCAATTTTGTGCCGGGGCGAACCATAGGTAGCCAGATCGGTTGCCCGATAAGTTCGCTGCCATGAAAGGATTGAACGAGTAGCCCGTTTTTGTAGCGAAGAACTGGTAATTGACTATGCAGCCGGTAGCACAAAAGGTCCCTAGATTGCCAAAACTGTAGTTGCCATTGGCGTCAGTGGTCGTTGCTGCGAAGATGGTATTGGTATTGGTATTAAAGGCGGTTACAGTGGCGCCGGCCATTGGAGTGCCCTTGAACAAGACAGTGCCCGAGGCAGTGTTCGCAGGAGGGGGGAGCGCAGGAACCGTATTTCCCCCAGAGCCACCGCCGCCGCCGCAGGCACCGATGAGGCTTACGCCAAGCACTGCCAACACCAACTTAATCCGTTCCATCGCGTTGTCCTCTTAGAGGTGGCCCAGCAAAACAGGACTGGCCGATAAGTGTAGAACCTGCTCTTATGGGCGGCTGAACCGCCCGCAACAGGAGAGCAAAGATGAGAAGACCGAGACGGAATCATACGGCGGCATTCAAGGCGAAGGTGGCCGT
>CAILCO010000073.1 GCA_903832735.1 uncultured Sterolibacterium sp. | reverse complement strand
TCGCGCGACTCATGGCTTGGCCTCGGGGGCGCATGGGGCGACGTGAAGTTTGGTCGCCAGTCGGTTTTCTGGATCAATGGCCCAGCCGCCCAAACGGGTGCCAACTTCATCAATACCGACGTTCCGTTCGGGACCGCCACCAGCATGGGCCGCGTCAGTACCGCGATTCCAGGCAGTGCCCCGGTGGCTCGCCAGAGCAATGTGGTGACATACAATTCACCAAACATTAGCGGATTCAATGCCACGCTGAGCTATTCACCGCAGTCAGAAGGTGCGGTTGCTGGTGCCACTGTCGATTCCAGCCTCAAAGGCGTGACGGCACGATACAACGGCCTGCTTGATGTTCAGTGGGACTACGTCGTGAATCAACAAGCATCTGGCGGCGCCCAGCGTCAGAAGAGCACGGGCAACAAGCTTAGCGTCAGTTGGCCTTATGCGCCGGGCTCGCGGATTTCGCTGCTAGTGGCGCGGGACAAGATGGATGACACAGCGGCTGTAGCGGCATTCAGTGCGCTGCACGACAGGATCAGCGACTCCATGTATTTACTCAATATGGAGCACACGCTGGGCAGCTGGCAACTCTTTGCCGAGTTTGGCAAATTGCAGAACGCCTCCGGATGCACCGCGCTCAACGGCACGGCCAATGGCTGCGCCGGCACCGACGCGACCGCTTATATGCTCGCGATCAAGTATCACTTCTCCAAGCGCACAGGCGTCTACGCCAGCTATAACCAGGTCCGTAACGGAGCGAACCAGATCGTCGACTACTCGGCGGCCGGTTACAGTTCCGGTGGTGCATCGGGAATACCCGCCACAGCTGCTGGCGCTGATCTTCGCGTCATTGGCTTGGGTATGGTGCACAACTTCTAACCCTTCATGTGAGATTCCCCGGCAAGCCGGGGAATACTTGCCCGGTTGCTCAAATGGAGGCTCAGATGTCGAAGGATTCGCATGATTTGCCTGGTGCCGGTCGGCGCAATTTTCTCAAGGGTGTGACGCTCACCGGCGCAGCCGCCTTGACGCCGGCCATGATGGCCCAGGCGCAGCCACCGGAAAAACCTGCCGCGCGCCCCGTCCCGCTGCCGAACATAGCAGCCGAGACACTGCCGCCCCGCGCGGACCCCGTCATCCAGACGTCCAGCGGCGGCGATTTCATGGTCGATGTGCTCAAGACGCTGGATATCGACTATCTCGCGATGAATTGCGCTTCGAGCTTCCGCGGCCTGCACGAAGCGGTCGTCAACTACGGCATGAACGTCAAGCCCGAGATTCTCACCTGCCCCCACGAGGAGATCGCCGTCTCGATGGCACAGGGATATGCGAAGATCGAGGGCAAGCCGATGGCTGTAATCTGCCACGGCACGGTCGGGCTGCAGCATGCCAGCATGGCGTTATACAACGCCTGGTGCGATCGGGTTCCCGTCTACCTGATGATCGGTAACATCCTGGACGGGGACAAGCGCGCGCCGGGTGTTGAGTGGACGCATTCCGCCATCGATCCCGCGGCCCTGGTGAGGGACTTCGTGAAATGGGACGATCAGCCGGCTTCGCTGCAGCATTTCGCCGAGTCGGCTGTTCGTGCTTACAAGGTCGCAACGACGCCACCAATGGCGCCAGTGCTGCTGTCACTGGACGCCGAACTGCAGGAAAATCCCATTCCAGACAGGGACCGTCTGCGCATTCCGAAATACACCAAGGTGGTCCCGCCGGTGGCTGATTCGGGCGCCATCGCGGAAGCAGCGAAGCTGCTCGTGGCTGCCCAGAATCCGGTACTGATTTGCGACCGTATGGCACGCACGCCGGCCGGCATGGCGCGGCTGGTGGAACTCGCCGAGGCGCTGCAATGCGCGGTGGTCGACCAGGGTGGCCGGATGAACTTTCCCTCGCGGCATCCGCTCAACCAGACCTTCCGCAGGCTTGCGCTCGTCGGAGAAGCAGACGTCATACTAGCGATCGAGATGAACGATCTCTTCGGCGCGGTCAACGCCTTCAGCGACCGCATCGAGCGCAGCACGCGGCCGCTATACAAGCCGGGTACGAAGATCGTCACCCTGGGCAGTCGCGACCTCTACCTCAAGGCCAATTATCAGGACTTTGGGCGTTTCAACGAGGTGGATCTCGCCATCGCTGGCGACGGCGAGGCGAGCCTGCCGGCACTGACCGAAGCGGTCAAGCGCCTGGTCAGTGCAGACCACAAGTCGGCGTTCGAAGCGCGTGGCAAGAGACTCGGGCAGGCACATCTGGCGACGCGCGAGAAATCAAAGTCGGACGCGACGATAGGCTGGGACGCGAGTCCAATCTCCGTCGCCCGGATGTGCATGGAACTTTATGCGCAGATCAAGGACGAGGACTGGTCGCTGGTCGGTAGCAGCATCAACCTAAGCTGGCCGAAGCGTCTCTGGAACATGGACCGTTCCTACCGGTGGAACGGCTACTCGGGGGGTGCCGGCATCGGCTACAACGCACCGGCTTCGGCGGGTGCCGCGCTTGCCAACAAGGGGCACGGGCGGATCAGCGTCGCGATCCAGGGCGATGGCGACCTGATGTTCGTACCGAGCACACTGTGGACCGCCGCGCACCACCGCATTCCCATCCTCTACATGGTGCAGAACAACCGCGCCTATCATCAGGAATACATGTACCTGCACGCGATGGCTGCGCGGCACGGCCGCGGCATCAGCAATGCGCATATCGGCACCACGCTCACCAATCCGAATGTCGATTATGCGGCCATGGCGAAGAGCTTCGGCGTCTATGCCGAGGGACCGATCACCGACCCCAAGGACCTAGGTCCCGCGATCAAACGCGCCGTCGCCGTCTTGAAGCGCGGGGAACCGGCCCTGATTGATGTCATTACCGATCCACGCTGAGGAGCAGACCATGAATTTCATTAATGGAGCTCTGGCCATTGCGCTGCTGGTCTTGTGCAATGCGGCGTGGTCGCAGAGTGCGCCGGCGGGCGATGCGGCCGACGGCAAGCGTGCGTACCTTGCTGACGGTTGCTTCATCTGTCATGGCCGCGCCGGCCAAGGTGGAGCGATGAACTATCCGGCGCCGCCACTTGCACAGATGGGATATTCTGCCGAAGTGTTAAAAACCATCCTGCGTGCCGGGCTCAATGATATGCCCGCCTATGCCGAGGCAGTGCTCTCGGACAAGGACGTGGCCGACATCCATGCGTACTTGCGGGTGCTCCCGGGACGACGCGATGCCAAGGATATTCCTCTCTTGAATCAGTGAGCGGGCGTCTTGGAACTCATTACGGGCGGAGTGGATACGCTCACGCTGAGTTCACCGCCGGCAGCTTTTCGAAGCGATGCTGGGTAGTTGGTGGCCGGGCGGCCATTATCTGATGCGTACCGGGTGACCGCGAGGTCGGCAAAAATTGTCGAAGACGGTACGATAAGGGGACCCGGGTGGCACCGTAGTTCAGGCCAACGCAGATAGCCCTCGGACAAGTCTCAATCAGCGTTTCGCACGAATGAGAGTCAAGTCTGTTCCGTCGTACATGGCATCAACCAGCGCTGCGCGCTGCGTGAGCACCGTGCGCTGGTTGATTGAGCCCTTGTCGGTCACCTCGCCGTGATCGATGGACAGGCTCTCAGCAAACAGATGGGCGCGCACGACACGACTGCTGGTACCGGTCCCTGAATGATAAAGGCGATCGATCAAACCCTGGAAATAGTCTAGCACCGCCGGCGCCGCTAGCACCTTTGCCGGCGACAACGACCTATCGCACCGTGCGAGTTCACGGCATGCTTCGATGAATGGCAAGATGATAATGCCGACGTCATCGCGGTCCGGTGCAGTGACGACTACGTCCTGGACATACGGTGCGCCCTCGACTATCACCCTGGCACGCAATGGACCGACGGAAACAAAGCTGCCAGTCGACAACTTGAAGTCCTCGGCAATCCTACCGTCGAACATCAGACCGAGCGAGGGCTGCAGTTCGTCGATAAACCTCAGGGCATCGCCGCTGCAGAAGTAATTCTCCTCGTCGAATGCCGCCTTTGTTTGTTCGGGTGCACGCCAGTATCCCGGGGTGACCGACGGCCCACGGTAGCGGACTTCGTGCTTGTCGCCGGTGGGCACAAGTTTCACCTCCAGGCTCGGCGTGGGCAGGCCGACAACGCCGGAACGAATCAAGGCACCGTTGGCGCACAGCGCGAAGGGTGCGGTTTCGGTCATGCCCAGACCCGTCAGCATGCGGATGCGTTCGCCGCAGACCCGCTCTGCGATCTGGTCGAGTCGGTCCCACACCGCCTGAGACAATCCTGCACCGGCAAACATGAAAGCCTTGACCTTGCTGAAAAACATGCGCTGCAATTCAACGTCGACTTCCAGGGCGTTGACGATTTCCTCGAAACCCTTGGGAACGTTGAAATAGATGCTGGTGGGGATCTCGCGCAAATTGCGCAGCGTTTCGCCGATCAAATGGGCGGTTGGCTTGCCGTCATCGATATAAAGAGTGCCGCCGTTGTAAAGGACTATCCCGACGTTATGGTTACCGCCGAAGGTATGGTTCCAGGGCAGCCAATCGACCAAGACCGGCGGTTCCTCTGCAAGGAAAGGAAAGCTCTGCAACAGCATTTGCTGGTTGCTGCACAACATCCTCTGGGTGTTGATCACCCCCTTGGGCAACTTCGTGGATCCGGAAGTGAACAAGAACTTCGCGATTGTGTCAGGTCCGCTCGCCTCCTGCGCCTGATCCGCTGCAGTGCTGGCCGGCGTGGCGAGCAGATCGGCGAATTGGCTATGGCGCCGACCTTCGAGTCGGCCGCAATTCACCACAATCTCGACGCCTTCCGGAACAACTGCTCGCAAGGCTTGCCCATAGGCATCGCCATCGCTGGCGAATACCAGCCCGGGCGTAAGCACATCGAGGATATGCCTGAGTCTGCCATAGTCCTGCGAAACAAGTGAATAGGCCGTCGAAATCGGGGCGTAGGGTACGCCAGCCCACATCGCTCCGAGCGACATCAGCAAATGCTCCAGGTCGTTTCCCGACAGAATCACGATCGGTCTGTCTGCAGACAGCCCTCTGGCCAGCAACGCCTCGGCAATCGAACGGGTCTGCGCCAAGGCATCGCGATAACTTAAACGCCGCCAGTCGCCCGATTGATCTCGCTTCGCTGCAAAAGTACGTTCCGGAAATAGCCTCGCCCAATGAATCAGTCTATCGGTGATTCGCGCCGGGGAAGCACCTAGCGCTTCGCCGGAGGTGATACGCAGACAGCCGTCGTCGCCCATGGCGAACTGCGGGTTCAGTGTCCCTCCTACTCGGGCAGCGCGATAGCGAACCGACATGGCCTGTCCTTAAACGGGCGCCGGCTCAGGTGCGAGCTTGAGCAGACGGATGGCGTTTTCCTTGAGGATCAGCGGCCGTACCTCGTCCTTGATCGGGATCTTGGCAAAGTCGTCAAGCCAACGATCCGGCGTGATTAGCGGAAAGTCGGAACCAAATAGCATCTTGTGCTTGAGCAGGGTGTTGGCGTACTGGATCAGGATGGGCGGAAAATACTTGGGCGACCAGCCTGAAAGATCAATGTAAACCTGGGGCTTATGCGTCGCTACCGAAAGCGCCTCTTCCTGCCAGGGAAAAGAGGGATGGGCGAGAATGATCGGCATGTCGGGAAAATCTGCCGCCACATCGTCGATGAGCATCGGGTTGGAGTACTTGAGCCGGATCTTTCCGCCACTGGGCATGCCGGCGCCGATGCCGGTCTGCCCAGTGTGAAAAAGCGCCGGCAAACCGTACTCGGCGATGACCTCGTAGAGGGGATAAGCCATGCGGTCGTTGGGATAGAAGCCCTGATAAGAAGGATGGAACTTGAAACCTTTGATCCCGTAATCCTCGATCAAACGCCGCGCTTCGCGTACCCCCATTTTGCCCTTGTGCGGGTCGATGCTGGCGAAGGGAATCATCACGTCGTCATTCTGGGCCACCTGTTCGGCCACTTCGTCGTTGGGCACGGGATGCATGCCCGTGGCGTGTTCGCCATCGACCGGGAAGATGACGCAGGCCATCTTGCGCTCCCGATAATAGGCGGCGATCTCCGGGATGGTCGGCTGTCCGATGACCTGCTTGAAATACTTCTTCTTGGCCTCTTCCATGGCCTGCGCATCCTCGTCGGTCGGCATGCGACAGGACTTTTCGGCGTGGGTGTGGACATCGATCGCCACCAAGTCATTCAGGTCAATCATGGCTATCCTCGGTTGAACTATTTTACGGCGCCACGACTTTCCAGTTGCCGTTGGCAATTGTCAGCATCATGCGGGCATTGGCGTCCAGACCGAAGTGGTCTTTCTGGGTAAAGCGGAATACGCCCTGCGTGACAGCAATCTCTCCGCTATTTTCCAGCGCATCGCGCAAGGCCGCGCGGAACTCTTTGGTGCCCGGCTTGCCCTTCTTGAGCGCCTCGGGTACCGCCCGCTGCAATACCAACAAAGCATCATAGGTGTGAGCGGCGAACTGATTGCGCGTACCAGGACCGAAGTGCTTCTCGTATTTCTGGACAAAATCTACCGCCAGCCTCTTGGAAGGATGACCATCGGGCAGGCCCTCGGGCATCACCGCCAGGCCAGAAACCACAAAGCTGCCCTCGACGCTCTTGCCACCCAGACGCAAAAGATCGTTCGAAGCCGCACTGTGGGTCTGGTAGATCTTGCCCTTGTAGCCGCGTTCAACCACAGCCAGGTGGGGCATGGCAGCGCCGCTACCTGAAGCGACCAGAACGATGGCATCGGGTTTGCCAGAGATCGCCTTCAGCGCCTGCGCCGTAACGCTGGTATCGGCGCGGCCAAAGCGTTCTGCCGTGATCAGTTTGATACCGGCATCATTGGCCAGACGGCTGATGTCTTTGAGCCAGCTCTCGCCGTAGGCGTCGGAATAGCCGATGAAGGCGAAACTCTTCACGCCCGTCTTCTTCATGTGCTCGACAATACCCGCCGCCATCAGGGCCGTCGACTGCGGCAGACGGAAAGTCCAGGTATCCTTGCCAGGCGGCAATTCCACCGGCGACTCGGCCAGTTGAACCGTCTGCCCTTCGGCGGCAATAGCGGCCATCGCCAGGGCCGCCGGCGTGGCGGCGGAGCCGATAATCACATCGACCTTGTCCTCATCGATGAAGCGCCGGGCATTCTTGCTCGCTTGGCTGGGATCGCTGGCATCGTCCAGCACGATCAGCCTGATCTTCTCACCGGCGATGCTCTCTGGCCAGAATACCAGGCCGTTCTTACAGGGGATGCCCAGGCCGGCGGCAGGACCGGTCAGCGGCAGATCGACGCCGATAGTGATGTCCGCCTGTGCCAAGCCTGCGGTAAAGCACAGCACCAATGCCAGCAAGGTAGTCCGCAACAATGTCTTCATTTTTTTCTCCTCCAATAGGTGGCGCAATTAACCTGGATTAAACTTCCGATGCAAATCGAACAGCTGGTGCACTTTCATGATAATCGGGTTGTATCAGAAGTTGGCAGATCAGTTCGATAAAAGCGAAATGACTTTCTGTGCTGCTTCCTCAGCCCGCATACTTGCGCGCGGCGTCGAACATGGCACGCACATTCTCCACCGGTGTTTCGTCGGGCAGGCCGAATGCGCAGTCGAGGATCAGCTTGCCGCCCTTGTTCCAGACATTGTCAACCAGATATTTTACCGCCGCATCGACTTGCTCCGGATTTCCGGTGGTCATCAAAGACGGAGAAAGATTGCCGCGTAGCGCGACGACGTCGCCCAGGACCTCATGGGCCTTGACCATATCGGTGCGCTCGAACCAGTAAATGCACTTGCCGGCCGGCACATCCTTGATGATCTCCAGGCGTTTGGTGCAGTCGGCTTCCCACAACGGCATCGGAATCAGGCCGGCGTCGATCAGGCCCATCATCACCTTGCGGAAGGAGGGCCACCAGAAGGTCTCGAAATGCTTGGGCGACATGAAGGCATCCGGCGCCCAGTGGATCGGGATGAAGACGATCGGGTTGCCTGATGCCCTAGCCGTGGGGATGAGTTGCCGCAACAGAAAGATGGCGGCCTTGTCGAGCAGTTGCAGCAGCTTGTCCTTGTTGCGGTAGAGATCCTTCATCATGCCGGTGGCGCCGCGGAAGTAATCGGCGATGTAGTCGTAGGGAGCGATGCCCGTGGCGCCATTGGTGCATGGATAGCCCAGGGCGGCCATGCGCTGGGTAAACTCTACGTGATGCTTGATGAAGCGATCGGATTCCTCGGCTGCCTTGATGACCTTCCTTAAGGCGGCACGAACCCGCGGTTTGGCGAAGCGGCGGATGCCGGCGAGCAGGCCAAAATAATATAGACCGGGGAAATGGGGCAACTCCTCGAAGCCCTCGAAAGCTTCAGCCACCCGTGGCAGGTAGGTGTGCAGGTAGTAGCCAGTAGGATCGAAAAGGAACTCGTCGTATTCGTCCGCCTTCATGTATTCACGGTCGAGATACTGGAAGGGTTGATTGTCACCAACGCCGTGCCCGGGCCACTGCAGTTGCTTGAAGCCGATGGCCTCCAGCGGACGACCGGAGGCCACCGTGAGCACCAGGGTGCTGACGACGTCGGGATCGAATTCGAGCACCGCGCGCTCGGCGATCGCCCTCGTCTGCTCATAATCGTACATCAGTTCCTTGCAGGAGACGCCACCGTACTTGGCCAGCCAGAACGTGGAATACAGCGCCACCGGCATGCGCGCCGGCTGCTTTAGATTGACGCAGTCAATGATGCGCTGCCAGCGCTCGTCGCAGGCGACAACCGCTGCGGTATTCTGTTCCTTCGGCGCGTTCACGCCGCCACCCCCATCCCGTAGCGACAGAGATTTACCGCCCCCACGGCATTGCCGCCGAAGGCATCGGCGCCGCTGTAGGCGCCCACCATCTCGTCGGTCAGCCAGCCGACCAGTTGCTGTTCGCGTTCGCTCATGTCGCTCATGCTTGATGATCTCCTTCGGTGGGTGTCGTCGCGATAATGATCGAACGTGTTCCGCTGACGATCTCGATTCGGCCTTGTCCGCAGCACGACCGACGAGGGCGAGCAGGGCAACTTCCGGTCGAGGGAGGTTTCCACCTTGATTTTTATTCCTACGATGATCCGGCACAAGATGCGTATCCGTCAATCTAATTCCATAGATACATAGCATCAAATTAATTGATTTGCTATGCTCTGAGAGGCATTCGACAGAATCTACGATGCCGAAGACCCGAGGAGCGGCCATGGATTTGCACGCAATTGACCTAAACCTGATCACCATTTTCGATGCCCTTTTGCGAAACAGGAGTGTCACCCTTGCGGGAGCCGAGCTGGGCCTGAGCCAGCCGGCGATGAGTTATGCTCTGGCGAAGATGCGGCGAACTTTCAGCGATCCGCTATTCTTCCGTGTCGGGAACGAGATGGAGCCGACCGCTCTAGCCATACAATTGGCGGCGCCGCTACGCGAAGTCATCGAAACCTTGCGCGCAGACGTTTTCGGTCGGACAATTTTCGACCCACGGACAACCACCCGGGGTTTCAACTACTGCATGACCGACATCGCCGAGAGCTATTTCCTGCCTGGCCTGATATCCGAATTGCAGCGACAGGGAGCGCGCGTCACCTTGCGCACGGCACTGCTCGCCCCGACTGTTCTGAAGGCCGGGCTCGCTACCGGAGAAGTGGATTTCGCCGTCGGCATATTCCCCGACCTCGATGGCCCCGATCATTTCCAGCAGACGCTTTACGAAAGTCGCTTCGTCTGCGTCGGCCGTAGCGGCAATCCTTTCGTCAAGGGGCACTTGACGCAGCGCCGTTTCATCGACGCGCCCCAAGTCGCTGTTAGCGCGCCGGCACGAAGCCAGCAAATTCTCGAAGAAATCCTGCAACGGCTGGATATTCAACAGACCATCCTGCTGCGGGTACAAAACTTTCTGGCCTTGATCGAGATTGTCTCAAAGACTGACCTGATCGCCGTGGTACCGGTTGAGGCGGCGGAAACCTTGCAAAAAATCGGTCGCCTCAAGGTATACCCGCTGCCCTTTAACGTTCCCGGCTTCACCATCAAGCAGTACTGGCACCGTCGCTATAACAACGATCCTGGCAACTGCTGGCTGCGCGAGTTATTTTTCCGTCTTTTTCAGCGGAATTCTTAGCGCGGGTCCAAGACGATTACCGAGCACCTGGGTTTGAGAGCGGGAACGGCCGTTGAGGGCACGGACTCGCGCCAGGCTATTACATTAACGGTCGCCCAGCATGCAACACGTGGTCGCAGGTCGGGTGCGGCGTGCCGACTATCGGCCGCAAGCTCACGCGCTCGCGTTGGCCACCACGTCGGCCACCACGCCTTCGGGCGTGACGTAAATCGCCCGCAGCCCGCCGGCCGCGGACAATATCCTCCGCCGCTCGTCGACCGGCGCCAGCAGCATGGCGGCCGAAAGACCGTCGGCGATGGTGCCGCTGTCAGCCACCACCGAGACGCCGAGCAGGGCCGGCGCGGTGCGGCCGGTGCGGGTGTCGATGAGATGGGTAAAGGCGCCGGCCTCGTCGAACAGGGTGCCGTAGCCGCCCGAGGTCGCCACACATTTGTCCACCACCTCCAGCGTGGTCACCGTGCGGCTCGGATCGGCGGGATTGGCTATGCCGATGCGCCAGGCCGACCCATCGGGCTTCGCCGACAGCGCACGCGGCTCGCCCATGTCCACCAGCATGCGCTCGAAGCCATGGGCGCGCAGCACATCGACCACGCGATCGGTGATGTAGCCCTGTGCGCCGCCATTGAGCGTCAAGCCCATGCCGGGATGACTGAAGGCGATGCGCCGGCGCCCGGCATCCAACTCCACCCGGCGCCAGTCGACCAGGGCGCGCGCGGCGGCGATCTGGCGCGGCGCCGGTCCGGCGGGATCGGGCCGGGTGGCGGTGAAATGGCGGAAGTAGAGTTGCCACAGCGGTTGCACGCTCGGGTCATAGACGCCATCGCTGATCTTCGCCAGGAAGAGAGCGCGCTCGAGCAACGCGATGAAGTCATCCGGCGCATTCTCCAGCACGCCGTCGCGGTTCAACGCACTGATCGGGCTATCGGCGCGATAGACGCTGAAGATCGCCTCCAGACGCTGCAGTTCGGCCAGGGCGGCGGCAATGGCCCGGCGCGCCAATTCGCCATCGGCATGGTAGAGCTGGATCGAAGCCGGCGCGCCCAGTGAGTTGCCGTCCCAGCGCGCCAGCTTGACCCCGGCGTTCGCCTGGTGCAGCAGCAGAGGCAAGCCGGCGGCCGCGGCGACGAAGGTGATGAAGCGGCGGCGCGAAATGGGAATGGCCATGATCCGTCTCCGAGCAATATCTTGCTTATGCGTAGGCAGGCTGGAACGCTTGCTCCGGGTTCTCGACCGGACCGTCGACGTTCCAGTAGGGCGACAACTTGCGCAACTGCGCGATGATAGTCGGCACCGCGGCAATCACGCGATCCACTTCCTCTTCGGTGTTGTAGCGCGACAGCGAGAAACGGATGGTGCCGTGCGCCGCGGTATAGGGGATACCCATGGCGCGCATCACGTGCGAGGGCTCGAGCGAGCCCGAGGTGCAGGCCGAGCCGCTGGAGGCGGCGATGCCCTGCTTGTTGAGCAGCAGCAGGATGCCTTCGCCTTCGACATATTCGAAAGCGATGCTGGCCGTGTTCGGCAGGCGATGCAGCATGTCGCCGTTGGCAAAGGCGTTCCCGACGCGGGCCAGGATGCCCCGCTGGAGGCGGTCGCGCAGCGCCTTGACCGTGGTGTTCTCGGTTTCCAGGTGTTGTTGCGCGAGTTCGCAGGCCACGCCCAGGCCGACGATAGAGGCCGAGTTCTCGGTGCCGGCGCGGCGCCCGCGTTCCTGATGGCCGCCGCGCAGCAGCGGCCGGAAACGCGTATTGCGGCGCAGATAGAGGACACCGATGCCCTTGGGCGCGTGCAGCTTGTGGCCGGAACAGGAAAGCATGTCGATCCGCGTCGCTTTCAGGTCGATAGCCACTTTGCCCACGGCCTGCACCGCGTCGGTGTGAAATAGGATGCCCTTCTCGTGGGCCAACTCGGCCATTTCCTCGACCGGAAACAAGGTGCCGGTTTCGTTGTTGGCCCACATCGCGGAGACGATGGCGACGCGGTTCGAGAGCAGCGACTTGTACTCGTCGAGATCGATGCGGCCGCGCCGATCGACACGCAGGCGATGAACGGTGACGTCCTCCTTTTCGAGGTGATCGCAGAGCGTCAGGATCGCCGGATGCTCGACCACCGTGGTGATGATGCTGCGCCGTTCCGGATTCGCTTTCAGCGCCGAGAGTATCGCCGTGGCGTCGGATTCGGTACCACAGGAGGTGAACACGATTTCCGAATCGTGGGCCGCGCCGAGCAGGCTCTGCACCTGCTCGCGGGCCTGCTTCAGGGCCTTGCCGACTTCCGCGCCGAAGCTGTGGATCGACGAGGCGTTGCCGAACTGTTCGGTGAAGAACGGCAGCATGGCCCGGACCACGGCAGGATCGCAGGCCGTGGTGGCGTTGTTGTCCATGTAGATCGGCTTCATGCTCATATCCCTCTGTCAGCCGTGTGCCAGAGCAGCGACCGGCAGCACCTGCAGTAGTTCGCCCAGGGCTTCGATCAGCTTCTGCTGTATCCCGCCCAGCGTCGCCGATTCCATCTGGCAGCCCTGGCAGGCACCGGTCAGGGCGACATAGATTTTCTTGCCATCGACCTCGACCAGGGTGACGTCGCCGTGGTCGCGCTGCAGCATCGGGCGCAGGGCTTCGAGCGTTTCCTCGATCTTGCGGATGCGCTGGTAGTTGGTCAGTTGGGGCTTGACCGGTGATTCGACCGGCGGCGTCCTTTTCTGCGGCGCTTCCTCGGAATACAGCCGGCCATTCACCGCGATCAGGATATCCTCGATTTTCTCGTGGCAGGACGAGCAGCCGCCACCCGCCTTGGTGTAGTTGGTGACGTCGGCCATGGTCTTGAGATTATTGCCGCGGATGGTCTGCTCTATCATCACGGCGTCGATGGCGAAGCACTTGCAGACCAGATCGCCTTCTTTGTGGTCGTCGCTCCAGACCTCGCCGCGGTAGTTGGCCACCGCGGCGTGCAGCGCCTCGCGCCCCATCACCGAGCAGTGCATCTTCTCCGGCGGCAGACCGTCGAGAAAATCCGCGATGTCCTGGTTGCTGACCTGCAAGGCCTCGTCCAGCGTCTTGCTCTTGATGATCTCGGTCAGGGCCGAACTCGACGCGATCGCCGAGCCGCAGCCGAAGGTCTGGAAATGCGCATCCTCGATGACTTCGCTGTCCGGGTTGACCTTCAGCATCAGACGCAAGGCATCGCCGCACTTGATCGAGCCGACGTCGCCGATGCCGTTGGCGCCGGCCAGCGGTCCGGAGTTCCTCGGGTTGAAGAAATGCTCGCGGACCTTCTCGGAATAATCCCACATGGCTAGGCTCCTCAGGCGGAAAACGACTGGCCGCAGGAACAGGCCCCGGAAGCATTCGGGTTATTGAATTTGAAACCGGTCTGGGTCAGGCTGTCGATGAAATCGACGGTCAGTCCTTCAAGCATAGGCCGGCTGATGGGATCGACCAGGAGCTTGGCGTTGGCGCCAATATCGAATTCGAAATCGTCCTCGTCCTTGTCCTGCTCGAGACGAAGCCCGTACTGCAGCCCCGCGCAGCCGCCGCCGGAGACGAAGATGCGCAGTCCGGCAACGGGATTCTCGGCACCTTTGATGAAGCGGTTGATCGCCGTCGAAGCGGCAGGCGTCAGATTGATCATGGCGTTTCTCCTAGAGACAGGTCGAGGAATATTGTTTCAATCCGACTTCCGCAAGCTCCATACCAGCTTCCGCAATCGCCCCTGCAACCCAGCATGGCTGCGGCTTCCGGTAATTCACCGGAGGCTCCGCGGGATGTCGCAGAGACGACAATGTGCGACATCACGCGGCGGCGGCGATCGCTTCGGCGGCGGCATAGCTGTAGCACCCCTTGGGGCAGACCCGGCCGCAGGCGCCGCAACCGATGCAGTCGCCGGCGTTGGCGATGGTCATCACCGAAGCCGTGTCGTCCTCGTCGTAATCCTCGTCCTCGTCCACTTCCATGTCTTCGCCCCTCACGATCAGGTCGAGCACGCTGCGCGGACAAACCTTGAAACAGCGGCCGCAGCCGATACATTTCTTCGGGTCCAGCGTGGTCACGAATTCCGGCGTCCAGATGGCGCCGCCCAGGGTGGTTCCGGTGATTTGGCTCATTTCAGATTTCTCCTGTTGTGGTTCACTTCACATGCCGGCGACTTCGGGATATTTGCCGATGACTTCGAGCGCCACCGAGAGATATTTGTCAGCCTCCGTCTTCATCTTCGACAGGCTCTCGAAACCGAAGCGGTGTACATCGCGCAAGGTGCGCTCCATCACTAGCAGTTTGCCGACCACGATCAGGGCGCGGCCGAAACCTTCATGGGTGAGCATCACGTAGGGCACGGCCATCAGGCCGCATTCCTTCTCGATCAGCACGGCGATGGCGTTATGAAAAGCCTTCACCCGCGCAACGATCTGGTCGTCGGGGTCGCCGATGACCGGAATCTCGCGCTTTCTTTCCCGGGTCAACACATAGCTGTCGAGGATTTGCGGCGGCGCCTTGCCGTCCCATTGTCCGTAGCTATCGAGGGCGCGCGTCTGACGCAGCATCTCCTTGATGAAATCGGTCTGGTAAATGGGATCGGCAGCGGGCTCGGCAGCGAGTTGGGCAGTAACTGTCATGAACTAACTCCAGTAAGTGAATCGGATACAAGGTCGAAAACCGGGATCTGCAGTCTCTTCGCCATCACCCCTCCCAGCCGTCCGCCGCCATGCGCTCGAAACGCGCGGCGTCAGTGCCCTTCTTCAGCGCCTTGTCCACCCAACTGGTGCCGCCCTGGCGGATCGCCAGGCCGATCTCTCTGAGCAGGACTTCGATGGCTGTCTCGTCATCGAGCCGGATCGGCTGGACGCCCGCCGCGACCAGATGCCGGACCGCCGAGGCGCCGGCGGCCAGGCAGACCACTGCCGCACAACCGGAGAGCGCGGCGATTTTGGCCGGCAGCTTGTTCTCATTGCCATCCATGGTTTCCGCGGGGAATTCGGCGAGTTCGACGAGTTGCGCACGATCGCCGTCCAAGGCATAGATGGCGAAACCTTGGGCGGCGCCGAAATGCTGATTGACCGTGATCCGGTCGTCGCTGGCGAAAGCCACCTTGAGCATTGTCGGCGCCTCGCTAATGGCAGACCAGGCCAGCGTCAGGCGTCGGCCGGACTTCCTGATCGCCTCGGCCGTCGGGCCAGTAGATGGATCGATGGACGGGAGTGTCATGGTGGTTCCCCAGGAAGAGATTGGCGACATCGAACAGTGCGGAGCGCGCGCCGCGATAGCCGACCCAGGTCCGCGCATAGCCGCCGACCCAGTCGTACTGCGGAAAGCCGGCGCGCAGCAGGGGGATGCCGAGACGCCCGGCAGACTGGGCGGCGTGGGAGTTGGAGATGAGCAACTGTGCCCTGCCGGCCTGCGCAGCGCGTTCAAGATCCTCGAGGTCGCCGATGCGAACCGATTCCGCCGGCATCTCGGCGAGCACCTCGGCCCGCGCCGGGGCCACCGCGGCGACGATCTCCGCGCCGACACCGGCGAGAAACTGGCCGAGCGCCACCAGCAGATCGGGGTCGGCGGCGATGCCGACGCGCAGGAAGCCGGTCATGAAGTGGCTGTCGAGCATGGCGTCCTGCAACTGGGCGCGCTGCCGGTCTATCTGCGCCGGCACCGGCTGGCCGGAAATTTCCGCCAGGGCCATGGTGAATGCATCGCAGGCATCGAGGCCGAGCAGGTGATCGAAGCGGTAGTCGGGCACGCCGGTGCGGCTTAGCAACAGATCCGCGGCCCGGCACATGGAACGGCCGATGACCAGGGTGGCGATCGAATCGCCCAGACTGGCGATCTCGCTGCGTTGCGTGCCGCCGAGCGTCAGCGGCGTGGTTTCGGCATCGACCAGATGGCCGTCGAGCGAGTCGCCGATATCGGGCAGGATCACCGGACGCAGGCCGAAGGCGGCGATCCACTCGCGGATCGCCTCGATGTCGCCCGGCGTCAGCATCGCCCCTGCCAGCACATTGACCTGCTTCCTGCGTCGACCCGCGCAATTGGTCAGCGACGGCTCGACCAGCGTGGCTATGATCGCCTCGACCGCCAGCGCATAGCCGGATTCGAGACAACCGGAATAATCCGGCGTATTCACCGGCACCACCGCCGTGGCAGAAAACTGCGGATGGCGGTCGCGGAACTGCCGCACCAGGCGCCCGATATCGACGCCCTGGACTTCCGACAAGCCGGTGGTCGCCAGACCGATGAAATCGGGCTTGTGGCGTTCGCAAATCACCTTGAGCCCTTCGATCACGTTCTCGTCGGCGCTCATGATGGTCGACACCTGATCCATCGCCGTCGTCTGCAACGGGATGGGCTCGCGGAAATGGCGCACGAAGAAGACTTTGCCGAAGGCCGTGCAACCCTGCGAGCCGTGCAGCATCGGGATGCTGTTTCTCAGGCCGAGGAAGGCCAGCGCCGCGCCGAGCGGCTGGCTGGCCTTGAGCGGATTCACGGTCAGCGCCTTGCTGCGCTTGTTGATCTCAGCCATGGTCGGTCTCCGTGGAACTCAGGGCTACGCCGATCCGTTTTGCCGCCGACCAGGGCGCGCTGGCGCGGACCTTCGCCCACACCGGCGCCTCCAGCGTCAATGCCAGTTGGCGGACCAATTCCAGCATCCCCTGGTAGCCGGCGTAGCCGAACTCGCGCTCCTGGTTGATGTCGAGGAAGGGAATGCGCGCCTTGAGCGCCGTATAGAGGTTGCGCCCGCCGGCGATCAGGATGTCGGCGCGATATTCCTTGAAGGCCTGGAGCAAACCGTTCGCGCTGCCGTCGGTGATCATCCGGGCGTCCTCGCCCATGATCTCGCGGATGCGCTGTTTGTCTTCCTGGGTGGATTTGTTGGTGCCGGTGGCGACCACGGTCATGCCCAGATCCTGCAAGGCCGAGACCACCGACCAGCTCTTCACGCCGCCGGTGTAGAGCAGCACGCGCCGGCCCTTGAGGCGTTCCGCCCAGGGTGCCAGTGCGCTGCGGATGTTCGCTTCCTCGCGCGCGATCATGAGTTCGGTGCGGGCAACGAGATCCGCGTCGCCGAGCAGGCGCGCGAAATCGCGGAAGGCCTGCGAGGTGTCGCTGATGCCGTAGAAACTGCCCTCGAAGAAAGGCACGCGGTAATCCTCTTCGAGCCGGCGCGC
Organism: uncultured Sterolibacterium sp.; assembly: GCA_903832735.1. Taxonomy (GTDB): domain Bacteria; phylum Pseudomonadota; class Gammaproteobacteria; order Burkholderiales; family Rhodocyclaceae; genus CAIYYX01. Next base: position 56,591 of record CAILCO010000073.1, on the reverse strand, counting down.
GACATTCAGCAAGGCCTTGGCGCAGACCACCATGCTCGCTTCGGCCCGGTGCATGGTCTGCACCTCGCGGTAGCGGGCATCGCCGGACAGGGAACCGAGGATGCGCAGGCCGAGTTCATCGAACAGCGGCGCGACATGCCAGAATTCGCCGGCGATGTTGTATTCGCCGATCAGGTTGACGTCATGCACGCGTATCCCCGGCCGTTGTGCCGCCTGCGGCACCGGGTCCGGTTCGCGGCTGCCGATCACCTGGGTGAACATCGCCTCGCCGGCGATGCGATTGCCGAGATTCTTGGTACCGTAGAAGCCGGCGCAGTCGACCGCGACGACCGGCGTGCCCCAGCGCTCGGAGGCAGCCTTCGCCACTGCAGCGAGGTCGTCGCCGACCAGCGCCGGCACGCAGGTGGAATAGAGGAACACCGCCGCCGGCGCATAGTCGTCGATGGCCTGCTTGATCGCGTGGAACAGGCGCTTTTCGCCGCGCCCCATGATCACATCCTGCTCGTTGAGATCTGTGGTCATGCCGATGCGGTAGAGCGCCGCGCCGGAGGATCGCGCGCCGCGGTTGTCCCAGGAACTGCCGGCGCAGCCGATCGGGCCATGGACGATATGGGCGACGTCGGCAATCGGCAAGAGCGCGATCTGCGCGCCGTCGAAGGAGCAGCCACCGGCCGTCGCGCCGGGCTTGGGTTTGGCGCAGCCAGCCTTGTCCTTCTTGTTGTGGACACAGGCAGGCTCATTGAGCAATACGGCGATCTCGGCGGCTTTCATGTCAGTACGGCAGGGCCGCCCCAAGGTACTGACCCGCCCCCTTGGGGGGCAGCGAACACCAGGCTGGAGGCCGCAGGACAGCCGCAGGCTGGTCCCGCGAAGCGGGATGCGGCTTTGCCGCACAAAGTGAGCGTGGGGGTAGTTTCATATCGGGCCTCGTTGGTTTGCACAGGGAACCGCAAGCCGCGTGCCAGCGCTCAAGTCCTTGATGGCGCTGAGTCGTCGTCACGGCAGGCAGGAGATCCTGTCGCATTTGCGACAATAAAACGTGGCACTGTTTGTGCGTTGCTGACCGGTATGAACGCCGACAACCTCACCCCATTTCTGCTCGCCGCGGCGCGAGCGCCCGGTCTGCCCGAGACCCAGGCGCTGGCCGGCACCATCGCGCGGGCGCCGCGCCGGCACGGACCCTGGCGGGCGCCGGTTTCCGGCCTCGACGCCGACGAACTGGATGCCCTGCTCGCCGATTGCTTTCCTGCCGCGAACCCGGTTCGCCCGCTGCTCCAGGGCTGGCGCGAGGAAGCAGAAGCGCAGCCGCGGCCCCTGGCCGACGAATTCGACGACCTGGTCGCACTGCTGCTCGCTCACCAAGCCACAGCCACGACCGATTCGCGCTGGCTGGCCTGCGCCATCGCCACGGCGAGCATGGCCGACAACCATCTCTGGCAGGATCTCGGCCTGCCCAGCCGTGCCGAATTGAACAGCCTGATGCTGACGCGTTTCACGGCCTTGAAGCTGAAAAATATCGGCGACATGAAGTGGAAGAAATTCTTCTACCGGCAACTTTGCCAACTGGCCGAGGTGCAAATCTGCAAGTCGCCGAGTTGCCGCGAGTGCACCGACTATGGGCTCTGCTTCGGCCCCGAAAACTGATGGCCACGATCAGCATTGGATTCGCCAACGCCGCCGATCTCGATGCCATGGCCGACCTGCTGCACGAACTGTTCACCCTGGAATCCGACTTCCGCCCGGAACGCGCAAAGCAGTTCGCCGCCCTGCGCTGGCTGCTCGATCATCCCGCGCATGGCCGTCTTTTCGTCGTGCGCGACGAGGTTCGGGACAACGCGCGCGTGGTCGGCATGGCCAACGCGCTGATCAGCGTCAGCACCGCCGAGGGCGGCCCGGTATTGCTCCTCGAAGACCTGATCCTGGCCGCCAGCCAGCGCGGTCGCGGCCTCGGCCGACGACTAGTCGAACATGTGCTGGGCTGGGCCGAAACGGAGGGCCTCAGTCGCGTCACGCTGCTCGCCGACCGGAACAACCGGGCGGCGCTGGCTTTCTACCAGCGGCTCGGCTTCGAAGAGTCGGCGATGGTGGTGCGGCGCAAACGAGTTATAGCGAAAACGTCCATGCGCGGCTGAGGTCGATGCGCAGCTTCCCCGGAGATTCGTGCACAAGCGCTTCAGAAACCATATGGCCGATAGAGCCATTTCTTGACCACGGCGGCGTCGCGATCCGGCAGATAATGAAAGCCTGCCTGGAGGTCATCGATCACGGCACTGGCCAGAGCGGAAGGCGCGTTCCGGGTGGTCAGCATATGGAAGAACCAGGCCATCGGGTAGCCGACTGCCTTGTCGTAGCCTGCCAGGGCATCACGCAAGGCCAGTCCCTGCATGCCGAAGGCCGCGGCGAACCTGGGCGCGGTATCGCCTTGTGTCGCCACCGGCGTGGCATGGAGTATGGCCTGTCGATAGCTATCCAGATGTTCGCGCAGCGCCAGCACCCAATGCTGGCAAAACTCTCCGGCACTGCCGGCGCTGCTCGCTGACCAGTCTTCGATGAAGCGATGAATGGGCTGGGCTTCGGGCTTCTGATCGCGCATCCGCTCAAGAAACTCGGCGATCAGGGTGATCCGCCGCAAGGCCAGGCGCGGCGCGCCGATCGGCGCCATGCCGGTGAGCGGGCCGCGCGGATCGATCAACTCGTCGATGCCGGAAGGCGGTGGATTGTGCGGATTGCGCGCGAATAACGAGTGGCCGAGAATTTCCTGCAATTCCTCGATTTCGATCTGGACAAAATCGGCGGCGCCGGGTCCGCTGGCGGCGACCAGATAGTGGCTGCGGCCGCTGTAGCGCGTCGCCTGGTAGCCGCGCTGCGCATAATGCTCGCAGAGCGCGGCCATGTCGTCATGGTGCGCAGCGAGTTCGGCCTCAGCCCAGTTTTCGATATCGGCCGCGACATGCCGGCCGCCGGCATCGACGACGCCACCCAGGCGATACCAGCCGCCACGCGCGAGCACTGGTCGAAACGTCAGTTGCGGCGCCAGCCTCGCCAGTTCATGGCTCAAACTGTCCAGGTCGGTCAAGCGAAAATCGCCAAGCTGCCGTGAAAATCCGTCCCAGTCGCTAAAGGAATTCATCGCGCCATCGCCTCTGCTCCGAGTTCAGCTTTCACTCTTCGCCGATCAGGCCGACGACGATGCCGCTGGCCGACTCGGCGTCGTTGGAAAGCCTGGCGCATTGCTCGCCGGCATCGAGATAGTAGAAGCGGGCCGCGGCCGTCTCGCGCACCGCCGCGAAGCGGGCCGGAAGGTCATCGTCGCTGCAGACTGTGATCGCCACGCCGGGAAACTGTCGGCGCAGTTCGGCCTGGTCGGCCTGCGGCGTGACGGCGGCGGCGACTTGTTCGAGGAGCAGGGCCGTGATCATGCTTCTTCTGCCTCGGCCGCCGCCACAAATTGTGCCAGCGAGGCCGCCGGAACGCCCATGACCTTGGCCAGCCAGGGCGGCGGACTGTTCAGGCTTAGCTGGAGGCGGGCGAGAATTTCACGAGCCGGCCCGGCCCGGGGAATCTTCACCGGATGGGCGCCGGCGCGCACCACCTTGGCCGCCGCCGGGCCGCCGATAGACTGCGCATAGACGATCTGGCAATCGCCGATCAGGGCCGAGCGGGCGACGTTACGGTCGTCCATCTGGTCGGCTTCCAGGGTCGGCCGCTGGTCTATCAGGCGCAGCCGGGTCGGGCTGACCTGATAAACCAAAAAGCGTTCGCAGGATCCGAAATGGCCGTCGAGCATCTCAGCGCTGTTCGAGCACACAGCGACGCGGATCGAACCCGGCAGGTCGCCCGCGGCATAGGCCTCCAGTGCCGGCAGTTCGCTGCCGGCAACGCCTATGCCCCAGAGCGGCCGCACCGCCGCCTTGAGATGGACGCTGTCGAAACCGAGCACGCAACTTTCATCGGCATGATCGCCGGCCAACATTTCACACAGGTCCTCGACGGTGACCGCGGCGAGCTTGCTTTCGGTGAGCGGCAGCGCCAGTTTCCCCGCCAGCGCCAGGACCAGATCGCGCGCCGCGATCCCGGGCAGTTCCCGTGCGGCGAGGGCGATACGCAAGGCCGCTTCGCGGGTCATCGATTGCGACATGGTGTTACCCCTTTCGAGCGTAGCGAGCTGGTAGTCGCCTCCCCCGCGAGGGGGAGGCTGGGAGGGGGCGGGAGTCCAGTTGCATTGGCTATCAAAGATAGACAATGCAGGCCTCGCCGGCCGGGCAGGCCGCGACGCATTTCGGCGAATCGGCCTCGTCCTCGCACTCGGTGCAGGTTTCCTTGTTGATCTTGAAAATCCCGCCCTTGTCGGTGATCGACTTGGTCGGGCAGACCGGCACGCAGTCGCCGCAGGACGTGCATTCAGCTTGTACGATCTTCATTGCCATGATGCTGTTCCTTTCACTTTCTCCGCAGGGCCGCCCCAAGGAGAAACGGCCACCGCATGGAGCGGGCAGAGCCCGCGAACTTCCGTCACCCCCTTCCTCGGGAAGGGGGGGCGGGAGGATGGTTGTCATAATTTTATTCCACGCCGTCGATCCGCCTGGCGCGCACCGAATAGGGCAGGCGCGCCGGCGCCGACTGCGGTTCGATGTAGTACGCGCCGCCGTTGCCGAGCTTGATTTCGCCGCCCCATTTCTCCGGGGTATCGAACTCCATCGAGACGATGCTGTCCTCGATGTCGCGCTTGGGCATGTAGAACACGTAGCCCTTGTCGTTCTTCCGGATCATGATGTTGGCCATGCGTTTCTCCGATGAACCGGCTAGAACCCGCAGTTGCCCAAGGGGCAACCCCGGGATCTTGTGCCAGCGAAGCAGGTGCTAGCGGACCAGGTCGTGGTTGTAGTCGGTCGTCCCCAGGCCGCGGGTCTTGTCGTCAAGACGTTCCAGCACCGCGTTGGTCAGCGTGGTGAGAATCTGCATGGTGCCTTCGTAGCCCAGCGTGGTCTGGCGGTGCAGGTGGTGACGGTCGAAGATCGGGAAGCCGAGACGAATCAGCGGCACCTCGAAGTCCTCGCCCTTGTGCAGCGTGTCGCGCTGGATGTATTTGCCGTAACTGTTGCCGATCAGGAAATCCGGCTTGTCGGTGAAGCACAGGCTGCGCAGGTGCCACAGGTCGGCGCCCGGATAGACCTTGGCGCCGGCGCCATAAGGCGACTCGGCGAGCATGGCTTCCATGGCCTTCTTCCACTTCTTGCTGCCGTTGTTGCAGACGATGTGCGTCGGCTCGATGCCGAACTCCATCAGCACCTTGGTCAGACCCATGACGAAATCCGGATCGCCGTACAGCGCCATCTTCTTGCCGTGCAGCCAGGCATGAGAGTCGGTCATCATGTCCAGAAGACGTCCGCGCTCGCGGGTCAGCGAGGCAGGGATGGGCTTGCCGGTGACTTCGGAAACCTTCATCAGCCAGGCGTCGGTCCACTCCACGCCCATCGGGATGTTGAGCTTGGGCACTTCGTGATTCCAGGTTCCTTCGACAAACTTCTTCGTCTTGTCGAGTTGCAGTGGCTGCAGCAGGAAGGTGGTGTGGGCGTTGGGCGCGTCCTTGACTTCATCCTGGGTGGTGCCGCCGGCGTACATGGTGAAGCTGCCGTCGGCGGGCGTATCGAGTACTTCCTCGGGATCCGAGAGCATGGTGAAGGCGACGTCCATCTCCTGCAACATGCGCTTGATCACGCGGAAGTTGCCGAGATAGGTTTCGAAGCCCGGCACGATGTTGATCTTGCCGTTCTTGCCCGGCGCCTTGTCCTCCATGTGATTGAGGGTGAAATAGCGCAGGATGCCCTCTTCCATGTTGTCCCAGCCGGTCACGTGCGAGCCGACGAAGGACGGCGTGTGGGCGAAGGGGATGGGAAAACCCTCCGGTACATGACCTTCCTTGCGGGCGTTGCCGATGAAGGCGTTGAGGTCATCGCCGATGACTTCGGCGATGCAGGTGGTGGACATCACGATCATCTCGGCATCGTAGAGTTTGGCGGCATTGGCGAGCCCCTCATGGACGTTCTTCTGGCCGCCGAACACCGCCGCATCCTCGGTCATCGAGTCGGCGATGATCGCGACCGGCTCCTTGAAGTGGCGGTTGAAGTAGGTGCGAAAGTAGGCGATGCAACCTTGCGAACCGTGCACATAGACCAGGGCCTTATGGAACCCCAGGCCGCACAGCGAAGAACCGAGCGGCTGGCAGGTCTTGGCCGGGTTGACGGTCAGGGCCTCGCGCTTGAAGTTGAGTTCCTGGTATTCCTGGCTGGTGGTCCACAGGAAGGTTTCCTCGACCTTGTCCGGCCCGTAGCCTTCCTCGAAGGACACACGCTTGTTGCTGATCGTCTGCTTGTACTCGTCGTTGCGGAACAGCGGGAAACACGGCTTGATGTCCTCTACGCTTTGCATCTTGATCTCCTTTGCCCCGCCACTCATGCGTGGACGCGGGCTTAAGGTTAAGGAAGTGGTTCTGTCGCTTGCTCTGCCCTCAGGCGGCCGCCTTCAGCAGCGAGCCCGGCGCCTTCTGCTGCCAGGGCGTCTGCATCATGTTCCAGCAGGGATTGTTGATGGTCATGTCCATGTCCCGGGCGAATACCGCGAAGCCGTCGCAACCGTGATAGGGGCCTGAATAATCCCAGGAGTGGAGCTGACGGAAGGGCACGCCCATCTTGTGGAAGACGTACTTTTCCTTGATCCCGGAACCGATCAGGTCGGGCTTCAGGGCTTTGACGAATTCCTCGAACTCGTAGCCGGTGACGTCATCGTAGATCAGCGTGGCATCGCCCATCTCCTTGATGGTCCGGTCGTAGTCGTCGTTGTGGGCGAATTCGTAACCGGCGCCGACCACTTCCATGCCGAGATCCTCGTAGGCGCCGACGACATGGCGCGGACGCAGGCCGCCGACGTAGAGCATGACCTTCTTGCCTTGCAGGCGCGGCTTGAACTTGGCTATCACCGCGTCCATCATCGGCGTGTACTTCTCGATCACGCGCTCGGCGCCCTCCTTGATCTTGTCGTCGAAGAAGCCGGCGATCTTGCGCAGCGACTCCTTGATCTTGGTCGGGCCGAAGAAGTTGTATTCGACCCAGGGAATGCCGTATTTCTCTTCCATGTGTCGACTGATGTAGTTCATCGAGCGATAGCAGTGGAGCAGGTTGAGCTTGACGTTCGGGGTGTTCTCCATCTCCGCCAGGGTGCCGTCGCCGGACCACTGGGCGACCACGCGCAGGCCCATCTCCTCGAGCAGGATGCGCGAGGCCCAGGCGTCGCCGCCGACGTTGTAGTCGCCGAGAATGGCGACGTCGTAAGGGGTCTTCTCGAAAGCCTGGCCATCGCGGTTGGAGATGATCCAGTCGCGCACCGAGTCGTTGGCGATGTGGTGGCCGAGCGACTGCGAGACGCCGCGGAAACCTTCGCAGCGCACCGGCACCACCGGCTTGTTGAGCTCCTTGGCGGCCTTCTTGGCGACCGCCTCGATGTCGTCGCCGATCAAGCCGACCGGACACTCCGACTGGATCGAGATGCCCTTGTTGAGCGGGAAGAGCAGTTCGATCTCGTTGATCAGCTTGGCCAGTTTCTTGTCGCCGCCGAAGACGATGTCCTTCTCCTGGAAGTCCGAGGTGAAGTTCATCTCGCAGAAGGAGTCGACGCCGCTGGTGCCGGAATAGTAGTTGCGGCGGCCGGCGCGCGAGTACTGGCCGCAGCCGATGGGACCGTGCGAGATCGAGATGACGTCCTTGATCGGACCCCAGACCACGCCCTTGGAGCCGGCGTAGGCGCAACCGCGCATGGTCATCACGCCGGGCAGCGACTTGCGGTTGGAGGTGATGCACTTCTTCGACGACTCGAGCTCCTTGTCGTTGATCATCAGATGTTTGGCGCGGTCCTTCTTCGCCTTCTCGGGATAGACCTCGAGCACTTCCTGGATCAGCGCTTCGGTTTCTTCGCGGGTCAATGCAGACATTTTTATTCTCCTGGTCAGGCGGCGAGCGCGTCGGCGGCCAGTTCGGCCGCGGTCTTGCCGATGATGGCGGTGTTCTCGACTTCCATGATGCCGAACTCCATCAGCAGCGCTTCCAGTTCATCCATGGTGATCGGCGTCGGGATCACGAACTTCTTGTTGTTGACGATCTTGTTCGCCAGGGCGCGATACTCGTCGGCCTGCTTGTGCGTCGGGTCGAACTCGATCACGGTCATGCGGCGGATCTCGGCGTGCTGCACGGCGTTGTCGCGGGGAATAAAGTGGATCATCTGGCTGCCGAGCTTCTCCGCCAGGGCGATGATCAGTTCGTCCTCGCGGTCGGTGTTGCGGCTATTGCAGATCAGGCCCGCGAGACGCACGCTGCCGGAGTTGGCATACTTGACGATGCCCTTGGCGATGTTATTGGCGGCGTACATCGCCATCATTTCGCCGGAGCAGACGATGTAGATTTCCTGCGCCTTGTTCTCGCGGATGGGCATAGCGAAACCGCCGCAGACCACGTCGCCCAGGACATCGTAAAAGACGAAGTCGAGGTCGTCGGTGTACGCGCCCTCTTCTTCAAGGAAGTTGATCGCAGTGATGACGCCGCGGCCGGCGCAGCCGACGCCGGGTTCCGGGCCGCCGGATTCGACGCACTTGATGCCGCCGTAGCCGACCGAGAGCACGTCCTCGAGTTCCAGGTCCTCGACGCTGCCGGCTTCCGCCGCCAGTTCCATGACCGAGTTCTGCGCCTTGGCGTGCAGGATCAGACGGGTCGAGTCGGCCTTCGGGTCGCAACCGACGATCATCACCTTCTTGCCGGACTCGGCCAGCGCCGCCACGAGATTTTGCGTGGTGGTAGACTTGCCGATGCCACCCTTGCCGTAAATGGCGGCTTGACGAAGTTTTGCCATGATCTGCTCCTTGTTGAATGCGGTGAAACTTTTCGCGCCAGGGGGAATTCCCGCGCTCCCGACAGCACTGGTGCACGGAACGTGCCATACCTTCGAAACCCTTGCGTAGCCATGAAGTGACCAACTTTCCCGCGCCCTCCGAGCAGGCCGACGTAGCCATCATGTCCGACATCGACGCGGATTTTTGTCGTGCCCGCGACAACCAAGCCGGAGCCAGCCACTCCTTGCCGCGCCATGCCCGGTTGCCGATCAATCGCTGCAACCTGCCGGCGTCGATAATCGGCAGCCTGACGTTTCAGCAGGCGCCGGCCGCGCTGGCGATCGATGGCGTTGCGGCCCTGCACCGGCCCCTGTTCGATCTCCTCAACGACATCGCCGACGCGCCGGAACGCGCGCAGCGGTTCACCGGCTATATGTCGGCGCATTTCCATCTCGACCAGCCGGAACAGGCGGGCCTGCGCGCGGGCCGGCTGAAGTCGCGCGCCAAGGCCAGCTATCTGCGTGTGCTGCGCGGCTGGGCGACAGACCCCGATGGACGCGAGGCGGCGGTCCTCAAAGGCTGGGTGGAGTCGCGCTTCGGCCTGATGCCGCGGCATCACGGCGAGTCGCTGCGCGAACCGGGCAGCGCCGCCTGGCAGCGCTATGTCGAGATGCGCGCGCAAGGCCTCTACGGCACCAATGCGCTCGAGGCACAGATCGACCTGCTCTACGCCTACAGCCAGTACGAACTTGCCCGGCAGTTTCCGCGGCGCAGCCACCTGCGGCTGTATCGCGGCGTGAATCGCCTCTGCGACCACGAGATCGTCGCCGAAGGAAATGCCGGGGACAAGGTGGTGCTGCTCAACAACATCAGCTCGTTTTCCCGTTCCATTGAGAGAGCCGGCGAGTTTGGCGACAGCATCCTCGGCGTCGACGTGCCGCTGACCAAACTCGCCTTCTTCAGCGACCTCTTGCCCGGCATGCTCAGGGGCGAGGACGAGCATGTGGTGATCGGTGGCCTATATCGGGTGCGGCTGACGACGCTGTAGCGAGTCGCCTGTCGCAAACACGACAGGGGGTTCCTAGCGCCTTCCCCCCGCCCCCTTCCAACCCTCAGGTTCGTCATCGCGAGGCCGAAGGCCGTGGCGATCCATGGTGGCAATGCCAAGAACTGGATCGCCGCGCTGCGCTCTCGATGACGGAGCGGTGTTGATGGCCCGTGTGCAATTTCGGCCGCGGCGAAACAGGCGACTTTCCATGGAAGAGAGCGTAGGCGCGCTTCTTGCGAGCGGGTAATGGCATCTCATCCGGAGTCTCGCCCCATGATCCCTTCCGACCTCATTGCCCTATGGCAGAGCGGCTTAGCCGACGGCAGCATCGTTCCCTATCTCGGACCCGGCGTACTCGCCGATGTCCGCTCGCACCAAGATGGCCACGCCCTCCCGGCAACCAGCGAAGAACTGATTCTGGCCATGAATGACGGCAAGCCGATGGCGCCCAAGCTGATGTACGAATTTCCGCGCGCGGCGATGAACATCGAACTGAAACGCGGGCGTAGCGCCGTGACCCGCTTTCTCGACAACACCTACGGCGGAAAAAGCTGGAGCCGCGCCGCTGTTCACGAGTGGCTGGCCGCCCTCGCGCCGCCTTACGTGATCGACATCAATCGCGACAGCCAACTGCAGGACAGCTACGCCGGAACGCCGCACCTCTTGATCCTCGGTTGCGCACGCTTGGGCGGCAGCGACTACCGCTTCAAGCTCTACGCTTATGACGGCGAGAGTTATACCAAGATCGACCCGGCCCAGGCCGGCTCGGACTGGCCGATCCTGTTCAAGCCGATGGGCTCGGCGCTGCCCCAGTCGAGTTACATCGCCTCGGACGCCGATTATGTCGACTACATCACCGAACTGATGGGCGGCTTCGCCGTGCCCTACTTCGTCAAGGCGCGGCGCCGCGGCAAGCGCTACCTGCTCTTGGGGATGGGCCTGAATCGCGACTCCGAGCGCATGGTCCTGTCCGACCTGATCTACGACGCCGCCTCCGACCCGGCCGGATGGGCGCTGATTGCGCAACCCAGCGACAAGGAGCGGCGTTATTGTCAACGCTTCGGCATAGCACTGATCGAAGCGTCGCTCGGCGATCTGCTCCAGGCATCCTCCGCCGACGCGCTGGCGGCCTGAGGCCATGGATAGTTCCGCTGGCAGCGTCATACCCCTGGGGGAAAAGCGCGAGATCGATGGACGTCTGCGCGTTCATTATTACGGCTACTGGATTAAAGCCTATGCCGTGCCCGCGGATACCCTGCAAACCAAGAAGCTGTTGATCGAGGCCCTGACGCGCAGGCTTTTCAACCACACCGAATACGGCTTGAACATCCCCGGAGTGCGGCTCGACGAGGCCAGGGCCGCCTACGCCGGCGAAGCGGATCCCGCGAAACGCCGGGTCAAGGGCGCGATGCTGGCCGGCGCGCTGTTCAACAGGGCCACCGCCATCTTCACCAAGCTGGTCGAAGTGCAAAGGCTGGGCGTCGAAATCCAGCCGGACAACCAGCTGATGCGCGAGTGCGGACGATCTCTGCAGGAGTCCCTGGAATTGGGCAGGATGGTGCGGCACCGGAGCGGTGAAGAAGGCATAGACGAGCTGTGGGGCGAACCGTTCAAGGCATTCACCTTTCCCATCGCCGAGTTCTTCGAGAGCCGCTATATCAAGATCGCCCAGACGATGCGCGACATCGACAGAATCTGCGTGGCGCTGGTGGCGATGATCGCCGAGCTGTCAGCTTTTGCCGCTGCCCTGCCGCTGATCGGCAAGTTGGGCGAGTGCGCCAAGACCAAGACCGAGACCCTCGCGACCGATGCCGACATGTTCGACGTCTGGGCGGGATTCGTCGTCGCGATCGAGCGGATTCAGGCCTTCAGACCGACGTTGCCGGAGCATGCCAAGGCGGAGTTGGTGCACGAGATCGAACGGGGCCGCCAGCTGATACTGCGGGGATCCGCCTTGATCAGCGACATCACCCGGGCCCGCGTGCCCATGCCCAAAAGCACCCACGAGTTTATCGAGCAATGCAGCGCCTACCGCAATGCTTGCCGGCATTTTGAAACGCTCATCCTGGGAGTCGCGAAATCATGAACGCCACACTGACCGCACTCGAAAATCTTTACCGGGCCACGATGGAGAAGATCAACTCCGATCCTGACATGCCATCTCACGCCGGCCTCGAGCGAATGTTTGAAAACGCCATGAACAACGCACGGCAAATTCTTGCCAGGAATGGCGTGTCTGTGCCGCCTCTGGACGAATAAGCAGCGCTTCCAGGCCGAGTCAATTGGGACTAACACGGCCCGAGTAGGCTGCGCGCCTGATCGCTGCAGGCGGCGCGCACCTTGGGATCGAGCGCCTTCAGCCAGCGCGGGGGCAACGCCGCCATGCCGTAGAGCGCGCCGCAGAGCATCCCGGCAATGGCGCCGGTGGTATCGGCGTCGCCGCCGCGATTGACCACATCGACCAGGCAGCTCTCGAAGCCGCCGACGTCGATGAACGACTGCAGCACCGCCTGCAGCGTTTCCACGACCCAGCCGCTGGGATACTCGCGCCGCGGCCGGCCGCGAAAGGCAAAGGCCGGATGCGCCGTCACCAGCGGCTGAACGCGGCGCAGAAAAACCTCGCGCAGGGAATCGCCGCGCAGGAAATCCTGCAGCGCCAGCGCCAGGAATTCGCAGGCCGCATCCGACATCGCGTTATGGTGGGTGACGTGAGCCTGGGCGCGCACGCAAACACGCACCTCGGCCTCCGGCCGGCCGAAGCTCGCCAGGGCCACCGGCAGCACGCGCATCGCGGCGCCGTTGCCGGCGTCTTGTTCGGACGGCGGCGCTTCCGGGTCGCCGCTACGGCGAAAGGCGACCAGGTTGCGGCGCACGGTATTGCCGATATCGACCGGCTTGGCGCGCATCCAGGCATCGAAGGCGCGGGCGCAGGAGAGCGCGCGCACTTCGCCCCGGTCATTGATGATGGCCTCGCCCAGGGCGAGGCTCATGGTGGTGTCGTCGGTCACCCGGCCGGGCTTGAGCCGGAGCCAGCCGCCGCCGGTGATGTCGCGATGCACCCCGAACTCCCGGGCGATCTCGCGCGGGGTCATGAATTCGACCGTGGCCCCGAGCGCGTCGCCTAGCGCCAGGCCGAGATAGGCGGCCTCGGCCCGCGCCAGAATTTCGGCACGAGCCGGTGCCACGATGCGGCTCACCAGTTCGGAGATTCGACCTGGGTGTGGCTGCCGGCGACCGCATAGACGGTCTTGTCCTTGTGCAGCGGACTGGAGAAGGTGATGTTGGCCATGATGAACTCCGTGTGGATGAAAAAGGGACCCGCTATGCCGGTTTGACGACGATGCTGCCGCCGAGGATCTGCGCCTGGCAGGCGAGCCGATGATGGCGCGGCGCCAGGTTGTTCTTCAACACCTGGTCTTCCAGCACCGATGGCGCTGCCAGATGTTCCTGACCGGAGACGATCCGGGTCAGGCAGGTGCAGCACTCGCCTTCGCGACAGCCGTAGGTGATGCCGGCGCCGACCTTCTCCGAAACCTCGATCAGACGGGTGCCGGCCGGCACCGTGACGGTGACGCCGATGTCCTGGAATGTGACGCTCGCTTTGGGCATGGGGATACTCCGTGGATGAAATCAAACCAGGCGGGCCACGGCGCTGTCGGAGCGTTCAAGCACGGACCGGGGCATGACCTATGGGCAACTTAGTGGCCACTTATTGACCACTTATTGACCACTTGGCGCGCCGCGATCTCAGCGCGTGCGGCGGCCCAGCGGTCGGGCGGAATCCCGGTCAGCGAACCAGGCGGATTCAGCGCCTCGCCCAGTTCATCGACGATGGCGCCTTCGATCGGACAGATACTGGCGCATTGGGCAGCGCGAAAATCGCCGCTGCACTCGGTGCATTTTTCGCTATCGATCAGGAAATGCGGCTGCGCCGCGAAGATCGCCTGATGCGGACAGAGCGGCAGGCAGGCCCAGCAATTGACGCAGCTTTCGATGATTTCCAGGGCCATGACGGTTTTCCTCGTTTTCTTCTGTGCGCTCGCTCGCCGCTTCAGGCGCGTTTGGCTTCGGCCCGACCGGGATCCAGCTTGCCGGCCGCCAGCATCTCCTGCCACACCGCCATCACGGCCTCGGCGATCGGTTCCATCGCATGTTCGCCATTGGGCTGGATGCCGGCCGCTTCCAGCCGGCCCCAGGGCTCGATGCCGATCCGGGCGCAGAGCACGACCTCGCAGTCCTCCAGGACCTTGATGGTTCTGCCGAGCAGGGTTTCGCCATCGCCGCAACTGTCATCACCGGCGCAGTAGGCATCGGCCTTGCGATGGCCGACCAGCCGGGCGCCGGCCTCGCTGGCTTGATAGAGCAGGAACTCCCGGGCATGGCCGAAGTGCACCGCGACGACGCCGTTCTTCGCCGCCACCGCCATCAGCACCGGCCGGCCGGCCGGCTGGACGGGTCGTATCGGAAACTCGAGCAACTGCGGCGCGACGGCAGCGCGAGCCTGTTCCGCCTGCTTCAAGGCCTGCTCCGCGGCCTGGTCCCGTTTGCTTTGCAGTTCCGCCTTGATCTGCGCCCGCACATCGGCGCGCAGCGCCATCGCGGCTTGATAGTCGATGGTCATGGCCGCGATCTTGTCGAGGCTGAATTCCGCGCCGCGATCCTCGCCGAGCAGGCCCACGGCATCGGCGCGGCACTGGCGGCAGTGGCGCATCATGTTCATGTCGCCGGCGCAGGCATCCTGCAGTGCCTGGAGTTCGGCGGGTGTGGGACTGCGCTGGCCGATCACGCCGTAGAAAGTGCCGTGCTCGGGCTCGGCGATCAGCGGCATGACGTTGTGCAGGAAGGCGCCCTTGGCCTTGACGATCTTCGACACCTCCACCAGGTGCCGGTCATTGACGCCGGGGATCAGCACCGAATTGACCTTGACCAGGATGCCGCGCGCGACCAGCATCTCCAGACCCTTCTGCTGTTCGCCGATGAGGATGGCGGCGGCCTCGCGACCAAGGACGCGCCTGTGCTGCCAGAAGATCCAGGGATAGATCTGCGCGCCGACATCGGGGTCGACGCAATTGATGGTGATGGTGACGTGATCGATGTTGTGCTTCGCCAGTTCGTCGATGTGGGCCGGCAGCATCAGGCCGTTGGTGGACAGGCACAGCTTGATGTCCGGCGCTTTCAGGGCGAGTTCGCGGAAGGTCGCAAAGGTCCGCTCGGGATTGGCCAGCGGATCACCCGGCCCGGCGATGCCGAGCACGCTCATCTGCGGAATCGCCGCCGCCACGGCCAGGGTTTTCCTGACCGCCTGCTCCGGGGTGAGCAGTTCGGAGACGACGCCTGGCCGCGACTCGTTGGCGCAATCGTACTTGCGGTTGCAGTAGTGGCACTGAATGTTGCAGGCCGGCGCCACGGCGACATGCATCCGGGCGAAGTAGTGGTGGGCGTCCTCCGAATAACAGGGATGGTCCTCGACCCTGGCGCGCAGCGCCTCCGTCAGGTCTTCGCTGTGACCGCCGGTCTGGCTAATGCTGTTGGCGCAAATGCCGGCAGCGCAGCCGCCCGATGGGGCAACTGATGAAGCGATGACGGGGAGATCCATGGCAGGAGTCCGGTGGAGTGGCGATCACCCTGGCTTCAGCAACCCTCATGCCATGCCGAAATTCATCGCTAAGAGCCTGATAAGAAAGCAACTCCAGGGTCTCCGCCGGATGTCGCAAACGCGACAATGCGCGCCGGACGACGAGGGAAAGCGGCCATCTCGGCGCAACAACAGTCATTATTGAGGCTGCGGATGGCGAGCGGGCGGGAGATTCCGTCAGCCTTCCCGGTGCTGGGAAACGCACATATCAGTCTGCCGGAATCCCCCGCCCGCCCGAATGAGCATCGCTGCGCGGCCATCCATGCTTTGCGGCATTGACGGGTGAGTTATCGATCATCGCCCAACGATTGCGCTGAAATGATGAAAAAATGTCTTTTCCGGTCATTGCTTGAGGACGCTTGCGCAGCCACAACAAAACCAAGGATAAGGCCATGTCCGCCCCGCAAACCGTTCTCACCCTGATCGAAAACTTCGAGCGGAATTTCGACGCCTACCGCGACGTGCAATACAACGAAACCCAGGTCAGACGCGATTTCATTGACCCGATGTTCACAGCGCTCGGCTGGGACATGGACAACAACCAAGGCTATGCCGAAGCCTACCGCGACGTGATACACGAAGACGCCATCAAGGTTGGCCTTTCCACCCGAGCGCCAGACTATAGCTTTCGCGTTGGCGGCCAACGAAAATTTTTCTCGAAGCGAAAAAGCCGGCAGTCAACGTCAAGGACGGCATGGAACCCGCATTCCAGTTACGTCGCTATGCGTGGTTGGCAAAACTGCCGCTGTCCATCGTCACCAACTTCGAGGAATTCGCAATTTATGACTGCCGCCAGAAACCCGATAAAAACGATAAGGCCAGCAACAAACCGTTCGGTGAACCTGTTGAAATTCGCCAATGGCATAGTCCGAGTGGTAAAGGCAAATAAACAATACGTTGTTGACAACAAGGGCCCCGTTTTCGGGGCCCTTGTTCATTCTTGTCGACAAGCCGAAGGCCGCGGCGGAACTTACGGCGCCGCCTCCGGGCGCGGCCATATCCTGCAAACCGTCTCGCCGAGGAGTTTCCCCCGGCGGGCGATGGAGTCCTCGTCCCATGCCGTCGCGGGATCGAAGTGGCGGTTCAACCGAAGCACCGAGTTCCTGTACTCGACAAGCTTGGCCTCGAACGAGGCGTTGCTGGCGGCGGGGTTGAGGTATCGATTGAGCAGGGTCAGGTTCCCGAGGGTTTGCAGAATGGCGTTGCGGGCCCTGACGGCTTCCCCGAACTCCGCCAAGTCGTCCTTGGCGAGATAGGGCGTGTCCGCCACGTTGGCCGGGATGAGCCTACCCCTCAACGCCCAGTGCGTGGCCCATTTCTGCGGCAGCACGTGCTCGATTTGTAGTCCCGAGGGGATCTCCGTGTTCTCGGTCTTCTTGGTGCGCAGGTCGATTTCAAGACGTTCCAGAATCAACCGCAGGGCCGGAGTTTTGAGTTCTTTGAAGACGGGGCGGCTGATGGCCTTCTCGACGACCTCCGCGTCCATCGGCCAATGTCGGGTGGTGCCGCCTCCGGTCAGAAGCTTCCTGTGCAACGCGGGAAAAACGGCCGTCCCCTGCAGCCCGCGAAGGCTTCCTACCACGTCGACGAAGAGTTTGTTGTACTCCTTGGTCTCCTCTCCCGTCAGCACGCGTCTGGCGATGAACGATTCGACCGCGGACAAGCAGTCGGCCGTCTGGCCCGCGTCGAGACCGGCCTCAAGTTCCAAGAACAGGATGAGGGGCAACGCCGTGGAAACATCAAAGTCCATCAGCACCCGGCGGAGATCCGTGCTCGGCAGGGCGGAGGGCACTGCCGACTCGTAACGCCGATAGGCTTCGCCGTGTCGCGAAAAGTCCGCCAGTTCCTCCTTGACCGTGGCGTAACGCGGCGGTTGGACGGATATCCAGCGGCGATACTCCTCGTTCACGCGACGGGCGTCCACCATCTGCCCGGTCTTGGCCATCAGGAAGTACCTCAACCCGAGATCGAGTCTCGAATAGGAGCGGCCCCCGCGTCTGACCTCCATGCTCCAAAAGTCCGTTTCGAACTTGCTCCAATACTCGTCGAATATCTCGTCGCGGTTGAGCCGCTCCTTTTCCGCCCGCATGAAAATCAGGCTGCGAAGGAGATCGGACTGCGAGAGCGGCCGGCCCTGAGAGTTGAGGGAGTAGAAAATCTCCTGCGAGTCGTCGCCTTCCGACAAGGCTATCTCCACCACGCAGAAATCCTGCTGGAGGGCCTGCAACAGGGCAAACGCGGTCTCCTCCGGCGTCTTGGACGTCTCCGCGGCGGCGGATGTTACCCAGGCCTCGACGACCCTGGAAAAATACAGATACGCCTCCACCAGATTGCTTCTGAGCTCGGGTTTGCGTTTCCTCGGCAGATAGACTAGCGGGTGTTTGGCGACGACCGCGGCCTGGCTTCCGGCCGACAGGATGTCGCGGAACACCTCGCGGTTGAGCGTCGTCGGCCACAGCTTGAACAGCTCCTCCTCCGGGCGCTCCATCACGTCAGGGTCGGCGTTTTCGAGATACCGCGTGACTGGGCGGTCCAACGTCTTCCAGTCGTTCTTGCGGGCGATGTCGCGATAGGCGCACAGGAGAAGCTGGAGCGTTGTCAGGCGTTGCTGTCCGTCGATGACCAGAAACCGTTTCACCTCGCGGGGGGAACTCGGCCGAACGCCCTCGATGATGAGGGCTCCCAGGTAGTGGGGGTTCGCCTGCACGCCTTTCAACTGCAACGCGGCCTTTTCGGCGACGTCTTCCCAAAGCGTCGACCACTGAGGATTTTCCCGCCAGACGTAGAGACGCTGGAACATCGGCACCACGTAGCGGAGTTGCGAGTTAAACAACGCGTCGAGGGATCGCGGGTTGGCCTGCATGTCTTGCTCCCTTTGGTCTTGTGTCGGCATGGTAACCGGTGGTGCCACTTCGGTTTATGATTGCGCTCGTGGTTTGGTGTCTGAACAGTGCGGCGGCAACGCTGTGGTTCATTGAAAGGGTAGGCAAATGGCCAGCATGAAGAATCAAGTGATGTCCTTGGTCAAGCGCGGCGCTTTTGAGGAAGCCGTAGCACTTGCGCAATCCGGCATTGAACAAGAACCAAATTCAGCAGAAGCGTGGAGCGTCTTATCCCACGCTCAGGAAATCGCCGGCGATATCGAAGCAGCCCTCCGGTCAGCGAATAATGCGCTTGCGCACGGCAACGACGAACCGGCCTACTGGTTCCAGAGAGGCTGGCTGCATTTGTTGGTCGATGCCGCAGCTGAGTCGCTAAGTGACATGAAGCAAGTTCTTGCACTGGGCCAGTCGTTGAATAATGACCACTACAGGGAAATGGCCGCGTTCCTGGCTGCCGAATCATTGCGGCGCCTGCACCGCTACCAGGAGGCTCTGGATCAGTGTGTGGGTGTGCGTGATGAGTTCACTGTTCATGTCGGCATGCCTCTTTCCAAAACCGGCCTGGTAAAAACTTGTTCCCTTGCCCTTCGCCATACCTTGGCGGCCTGAGCCCGCAAGTTTGCCGCACCTTCATTATCGGCCCGTAACATTTCAGCCCAAGCGTTTGGCGATGATTCGTACTCGGGCTATCTCACGCGTGGATGCCGCAAAGCCCGGATAGCCGCGCAGCAATGCTCATTCGGGCGGGAGAGGGATTCCGGCAGACTGATATGTGCGTTTCCCAGCACCGGGAAGACTGACGGAGTCCCCCTCCCGCCCGCCAACCCCCGTCTCAACGACGACTGCGGCCTAGCCAACCAGCCTCATTGACGGCTTAGCGCCGAGCGCCGGGCCGCCCCAAGCGAGGCGCAGCTTAGGATATGGAGTCTCGGAGGGACGAACCTCAGTCACCCCCTTTCGCTGAAAGGGGCGGGGGAAAAGCGGTTTAAACGCCCGCAGGACGACGACTGACGCCCGGCCGCACCTACCCCATTGGCATACTCACGAAAACCCAACAGCGCCCCGTTTATGGCCTGCCAATGCGCCGGAATTGCGCCTGGCGGCCCGACCGCGCCGATCAGAGCTGCTTGACCTCGATGTTCAGGGTCTGGATGCGGTAGGCGATCTGCCGCGGGGTCATGCCGAGCAGGCGCGCGGCGCGGGCCTGGACCCAGCCGGCTTTCTCCAGCGCGCTGATGACGCGCTGGCGCTCGCTCTGCTCGGTGCCGGGTGCTATGCCGGCGAGATCGTCATCGGCCTGCTGCGTCGCCTCTAGCGTCGGCGGCGCGGGCGTCATGGCTTCGCGGCGTTCCACCGCGCTGGCGATGGCAGCGGGGCGACCGGCGCCGGCGCGCTCGACATGGATCAGGTCGGCATCGATTTCGCCGCTCGCCGACATCACCGCCGCGCGCTCCAGACAGTTCTCCAGTTCGCGCACGTTGCCCGGCCAGGCGTGCTCCGCCAGCCGCCGCTGCGCGGCCGCCGTCAGGGTCAGCGGCCGGCTCTGAATGCCGCTCAGTCGTTCGAGCAGATGGCGGGCGATCTCCGGCAGGTCCTCCATGCGTTCGCGCAACGGCGGCGGCAGGATGGGCATGACATTGAGGCGGTAGTACAGGTCTTCGCGGAAGTCGCCTGCCTCGACGGCCTGTTCCAGGTTGCGATGGGTCGCCGCGATCAGGCGCACATCGACCTTCAAGGTGCGCGCGGCGCCGACGCGCTCCAGTTCGCCTTCCTGGAGCACGCGCAGCAATTTGGCCTGGAAGGCCGGCGAGATCTCGCCGATTTCGTCGAGAAACAGGGTGCCGCCATCGGCCATTTCGAAGCGGCCCTTGCGCTGACTCACGGCGCCGGTGAACGCGCCCTTTTCATGGCCGAAGAGCTCGGACTCGAGCAGGTTCTCCGGCAGCGAGGCGCAGTTGAGGCGGACATAGGGTCCGCGCGCACGCGGCGAGTTGTAGTGGATGGCATTGGCGATCAGTTCCTTGCCGGTACCGGTCTCGCCGCGGATCAGCACCGTCGTCGGCCATTTCGAAACCATCCGGATCTGCTCGAAGATGCGCCGCATCGCGGCCGAATGCCCGACCATGTTGTCGAAGCCATGGCGCTGGCGCACGGCGCGGCGCAGCGTGTCGCGCTCCTCGGCCAGCGACTTGTGCTCCAGTTCCACCTCGAGCGAGAGGCGCACGCTCTGGCCGATCAGGTTGGCCACCATCTCGACGAAGCGCACCCGCTCGAGGAGCAGTCCGTCGTCAGGATCGTCGGGCTGCACCGCGAGCACGCCCTGCAGCGTCCCGCCGACCTGGATAGGCACGGCAATGAACGGCAGTTCCTTGTCGTACAGGCCGAGCCGGTTGAGAAAGCGCGGCTCGTCGGCGAGCCGGGGGATCGCGATCGTGCCCCCGCCTTCGAGCACCAGGCCGATCAGTCCTTCCCCCGACTGGTAGCGCACCGGCCCGTACTCTTCGCTGTCGAGGCCATAGACGGCATGAACCGCCAGATCGCCGACCGCGGGATCGAGCACGCTGACCATGCCGTGGCTCAGGTGGCCGGTGATCTCCAGCGTGCGCAGCACCTCGCGCAGCGTCTGGTGAAAATCCAGCGAGCGCGAGAGGATCTGCGAGACCCGGAACAGCGTCTCGTAGTGGCTGCGCAACAGCTTGGACGAACCGGGATCGGTCATGAGCGGCGCTTCACCGGCAACACCACGCGCACCAGGCAGCCCGCACCCTTGCGTGGATCGATCTCTATCGTTCCGCCATGATCCGCGGCCACCTGCTGGGCCGCCGCGAGGCCGGTGCCGAGATGGCGATGCTTGGTGGTGTAGAACGGCTCGAACACCTTGAGTTGGCTCTCGGCGGGAACGCCCGGGCCGCTGTCCTCGATCACCACTTCGATGCTGCCCAGCTTCGCCCGGCTGATCACCATCAACTCGCGCTCGCGCCAGCCGCGGGCACTCATGGCCTCGATGGCATTGTCGAGCAGCGCCTTGAACAGCGAGCGCAACTTGTTCGGATAGGCGTGCAGCGTCGGCAACATCGCCTGCGGTTTCCAGGTGACCGTAATGCCCGCGGCAAGCAGACGTCCCGTGGCCAGATCGAGGGCATCGCGCAGGATTTCGTTGAGATTGATCGAGCCGACCGGCTCGCGCGTTTCGGCGGGAATCATGGCGCGCAATTCGGTCAGCGCCTGCTGGCCGACACTGACCGCGTCGGAGAGCGCCAGGACCATAGGGTCGGATTCACCGCTGCGCCGGGAGAGCATGCCGACCACCGAGGCCATCATGTTGATCGGTCCTTCGAGGCGATAGGTCGCCGCGGACAGGCTCTCGCGCAGCGACGAGGCGCGATCCTCTTCGGCCATCGCCGCCTGCAGGTCGGCGACGCGCACCTTCTCCTGCTGCGCCCGGAGACTGGTGATCTCCATCGCCACCAGCAGCAGGTAATCGCGCCCGCCACCGGCAAAGAAGGCATCCGCCGCAACATCGTCCTCGCGCACGCAACTGCCGGAACAGGAGAACCAGCGGGGCGGCTTGCCGTCTGCCGGATCGAGGCGCACCTCGCGCCCGAGAAAGGCGTAGCCGGAACTGCGCCGGCCATTCACCGCCTCGGCTTCCAGGCTGGCGCGGATCGAGGTCATCAGCATCGTCGCCGGTTCGGCCATGCCCAGATCGGCCTGCAGCTTCTTGTATTCGTGGTTGTCGAGCACCACCCGGTCATCGACGTCGAGCAGCGCGATCACCACCGGTGCGGCATCGACCACCGATTCGAGCAAGGCCTTCTGATTCTTCACCTGGTTCTCGAGGCGGTGCATCGCGGTGATGTCGCGATGCATGCCGAGATAATTCCGCACCTCGCCACGATCATTGACCACCGGCGAGATGTTCACCTCGGCGAGATATTCGCTGCCGTCGCGGCGCCGGTTGATCAGGCGACCGCACCAGGCCTCGCCGCGCGAAATCTGCCGCCACAGCGACTGGTACACTTCCGGCGGCGTGGTCTTGTGCGAGAGCATCGATTCATTCCGGCCGATCGCCTCGGCGGCGGGGTAGCCGGTAACGCGAGTGAACGCGGGATTGACGTAGAGGATGTCGCCGTGCGTGTCGGTGATCGAAATCGCCACGTCGGCCTGATACACGGTGTGCACAAACACGCCTGCAGGTATGTCCGAGAGCGATCCGTCGACTGCCGACGATTCCACCGCGAGCCTGCTCTGTTCATTGGTCTGCTTCTTGGTCATTGCGCGGCATCCCCGGGTAAAGCGCCAAACCTTCATCCAGCAGATTCCGTGCCCGCGTTGCTTTGGCGACGGAAAGGACGACACGCTGGGCGACACACTGGGCCGACAAGCTTCGTCCTTTGTCGGACTTGCGACATCACCGGCAGGCGCCGCCGGCCCGCCAGGATCACGCCATGACCGGGGCGATGCCCTTACTGGTGCGGTTCCGCCGACGCCCGCCCCGCTTTGGGGAATCCTTGCAGTGATTGGCACAGAAACTGCTGAGACTCGCTCAGACATTCTCAACTCAAGACCATGGACCACTCTCTCCCTTGCCTCCGGCATCACTCGCGATGAAGATCGGCAATCTCCTCCACGTCCGCCACGGACTGGTCCTGGGTTGCTTCTGCCTGGGCTTCGGCTTGGTCCTCGCCTTCACCGATCGCTTGACCAGCAAGGACATCGCCGCCCGGGCCCTGGAGGACAGACAGAACTCCCTGAGCCAGGTGATTCCCGGGAGCATCCACGACAACGATCCGGTCGAGGACAAGCTGGTGATCAAGGATGCCGGCAACCGGGACATCACCGTCTATCGTTCGCGCCTGCAGGGCAAGGTGACCGGCGTGGCCTTCGAGAGCTTCGGCACCGGCTATGGCGGCGAGATCAGGCTGATGCTCGGCGTCGATGACCAGGGACGCCTGCTCGGCGTGCGCGTGCTGGCCCACCACGAGACGCCGGGACTGGGCGACAAGATCGAAAGCAAGAAGAGCGACTGGATACTCCGGTTCACCGGCCTGTCGCTCGGGAATCCGCCGGTCGAGCGCTGGAAGGTGAAGAAAGACGGCGGCCAGTTCGACCAGTTCGCCGGCGCCACGATCACGCCGCGCGGCGTCGTTCGCGCGATCAAGAGCGGCCTGGATTTCTACGCCGCGAATAAAGCCAGCCTGATCGCGGAGAACTGAGATGCCGAGCAACTACAAGACGATCATTAAGGACGGCCTCTGGGACAACAACGGCGTCTTCAGCATGCTGCTCGGGATGTGCCCGACGATGGCCATGACCACCAGCGCCACCAACGGCTTCGGCATGGGCCTGGCGACGGCCGCGGTGATGGCGGCGTCGAGTTTCCTGGTCGCCGTGTTCCGCAAGCGCATCACCCAGGAAGTACGCATCCCGGTGTATATCCTCATCGTTGCCGCCATGGTGACCCTGGTCGACCTGGCCATGAATGCCTGGATGCACGAGTTGTACAAGGTGCTCGGGCTGTTCATTCCCCTGATCGTCTCGAACTGCCTGCCGCTGGCCCGGCTGGAAGCCTTCGCCGCCAGGTCGGAGGCCCTGCCCTCCCTCGCCGACGGCCTGTTCATGGGGCTGGGCTTCACCATCGCCCTGACCGTGATCGGCGGCGTGCGCGAGATCATCGGCTCGGGCACCCTGTTTGCCGACGCCTCCCTGCTTCTTGGACCCGCGTTTCGTTCCATGGAACTGCGCTTCCTGCCTGCGGACATGGGCGTGCTGATGATGGTGCTGCCGCCGGGCGGGTTCTTCGTGACCGGCTACCTGGTGGTCGCCAAGCGCCTGCTCGACCTCAAGGCCGGCAAGGAGATCCAGATGACCGGCGCGCATAGCGTCGGTTGAGGAAGCGAGCATGAAAGAGACGGCATTGATGATGATCGGCGCGGCCCTGGTGAACAACGTCATCCTGGCGCGCTTCCTCGGCCTGTGTTCGTTCATGGGCGTGACCACGCGCATCGACACGGCGGCCGGCATGGGCATGGCGACGACTTTCGTGATCACCGTTTCGGCTATGGCCGACTGGGCCGTGCAGCACTATGTGCTCGATGCCTACGGGTTGGGCTTCCTGCGCACCGTGACCTTCATCCTGGTCATCGCCAGCGCGGTTCAGTTCACCGAGATGATCATCCGCAAGGTCTCGCCGACGCTGTTCCAGATGCTCGGCATCTACCTGCCGCTGATCACCACCAACTGCGCCGTGCTCGGTGTCGCCCTGCTGCTCGTCGAGGGCAACATGAGCCTGATCGGCGCCACCCTGTTCGCCTTCGCCTCCGCGGCGGGCTATAGCCTGGTGATGGTGATCTTCGCCGGGCTGAGGGAACGCCTGGTGCTGGCCCAGGTGCCGCGCCTGTTCGCCGGTCCGCCGATCGCCTTCATCGTCGCCGGCCTGCTGGCGATGGCCTTCATGGGCTTTTCGGGCATCAGTACCGTTTAAGGCAGCCGGGAGAAATTCATGTTGAGCGCAGTCGGAACTCTCACCACCATGGGCCTGGTCCTGGGCGGCCTGCTGGGCACTGCGGCACGCTATCTCGCCGTCGAGGAAAATCCCATCGAGGCCGAACTGCAGAGCCTGCTGCCCGGCTCCCAGTGCGGACAGTGCGGCTATGTCGGCTGCGCCCAGGCGGCGGCGGCGCTGGCCCGGGGCGAAGCCCTGGTGACCCTCTGCCCCCCGGGCGGCAAGGCGATCGCCGAAGCCCTGGCCGCCAAATTGGGCATCAAGGTCGATCTCTCGGCGGTGGCCGACGACGGTCCCAGGCTGGCCGTGGTGGCCGAGGAAATCTGCACCGGCTGCTGCCGCTGCAGCAAGGTCTGCTCGACCGACGCCATCGTCGGCGCCGCCAAGCAGATCCACAACGTCATCCGGGAAGCCTGCACCGGCTGCGGCGCCTGCATCGAGCGCTGCCCGACCGAAGCCATGTCGCTGGTGCCGCTGCCGGTCACCCTGCAGCACTGGATCTGGCCGATGCCGGCGAACGTCTGAGGAGATGACCATGGGATACTTCGAACGCATCTTCAAGGAACCGCGCTGGGGCGTCCATCCGGATGACCACAAGCGTCCGGCCGCGGATGCCGCGTTACGCCTGCTGCCGCCGCCGGCGCGGGTCTATATGCCCCTGTCGCAGCATGTCGGCGGCGCCGCCCGGCCGATCGTGCTGGTCGGGCAGCAGGTGCACAAGGGACAACTGCTGGCCGAGGCCCAAGGCAATATCTCGGCGCCTATCCATGCGCCGGTCTCCGGCAAGGTCAGCAGCATCGGCGAGGTCACCGCACCCCACGCCTCGGGGCTGGGATTCGGCGCCATCGTCATCGATTCGGATTTCGCAGATCGCTGGATAGACACCGATCCGGTCGCCGACCCCTTCTCCCTGTCGCCCGAAGAGATCACCCGGCGCACCGCCGCGGCCGGCGTCGTCGGCCTGGGCGGCGCCACTTTCCCCTCGGCCCTGAAGTTCTCGCTGGGCAAGCGTCTTGCGGTCGGGACCTTGATCGTCAACGGCGGCGAGTGCGAACCCTATCTCTCCTCGGACGACCGGATCATGCGCGACAGCGCCGACCAGGTGGTCGACGGCGTGCGCATCGTGATGCACGCGATCGGCGCCCGCGTTGCCCTGGTCGGCATCGAGGACAACAAACCCGAAGCCATCGCGGCCATGCGCAAGGCAGCTGCCGCCTATCCCGAGGTCAGGATCCGGCCCGTACCGAGCCGCTATCCGATGGGCTCGGACAAGCAGCTGATCCAGGCCCTGACCGGCAAGGAAGTCCCGGCCGATGCCCGGGCGGCCGAGGTCGGCGTGCTGGTGCACAACGTCTCCACCTGTGCCGCAGTCCATCAGGCCGTGCGCCTGGGCCGGCCGCTGGTGGAGCGCATCGTCACGGTCAACGGTGGGGCAGTGGCGCGACCTGGCAACATCTTCGTGCCGCTGGGCACGCAAGTCGACGAACTGCTGGCGTTCTGCGGCCTAAACGAGGCGCCCTCGCGCCTGATCCTGGGCGGGCCGATGATGGGCACCCTGCTGGCCCATGGCCGGGTTCCCCTGGTCAAGGGCGTGAGCGGCATCATCGCCTTCGACGCCCGTGAGGCCGCTGTGCCCCGGGCCGGTCCCTGCGTCCGCTGCGGCAGCTGCACCAAGGCCTGCCCGATGGGTCTCCTGCCGCTGGAGATGGCCGCCCACATCCGCAGCGGCGATCTGGCCGGCGCCGTCGATTTCAGTCTGACCGACTGCATCGCCTGCGGCTGTTGCGCCTACGTCTGCCCATCGCACATCCCGCTGGTCCAGTACTTCAGCCATGCCAAAGGCGAACTCGCGGCGCGCGAGCGGACCCGGCTGCGCAGCGAAGCGGCCAAGCGCCTGGCAGAGGCACGCTTGATCCGGCTGGAACGCGAAAGCCGGGAAAAAGCCGAAGCGGCGGCCCGCCGCCAGGCCGAACGCAAGGCGGCAAAAGCCCTGGCTGCCGCTTCGGCCAGCCAGGCTCAGGCGGTGGTGACATGAAACCCGGCATGAATCCCGCGGTCGCTCCCGTCGCCGCGCCGCACGCAACGACGGCAAACAGCGTCGGCCGGGTCATGGCGACGGTGATGACCGCACTGCTGCCGGCCACCCTGTGCGGTTTCTGGCTGTTCGGCTGGCCGGCGATCTACCTCTGGATCGTCACCGTGGGCGCCGCCATGCTCGGCGAAATCCTCTGCCTGCGGCTGGGCGGACGCGCGGCGCGGCCGGCCCTGTCGGACGGCTCGGCAATCCTGACCGGCTGGCTCCTGGCGCTCTCCCTGCCGCCCTGGGCACCGTGGTGGATCGGCGTGTTCGGCGGCCTGTTCGCCACGGTGATGGGCAAGCAGGTGTTCGGCGGCCTGGGCCAGAACCTGTTCAACCCGGCCATGGCGGCCCGGGTCGCTCTCTTGATCTCCTTCCCGGTGCAGATGACCGCCTGGGTCGCGCCGCTGCCGATCAACGCCGCGGCCGCGCCGGGCATCATCGAAGGCCTGAGGATCACCCTGGGCGCGCTGTCTCCGGCGCTGGACAACATCTCCAGCGCTTCGCTGCTCGGTCATGTCAAGACCGAGTTGTCGCGCGGCATCGATTTGCTCCATCTCCTCACAGCCGGCCACGCCGCGGCCGACAGCCTGTCCGGCGCGCGCGCCGGCAGCCTGGGCGAAACCGCCGCCTGGCTGATCGCCGCCGGCGGCGTCCTGATGCTGTTCCTGCGCATCATCACCTGGCAGATCCCGATAGCCATGCTCGCGGCCGTCGCGCTGCCGGCGGCGCTGCTCCATCTCGTCGATCCGGGCCGCTACCTCGATGCCGGCAGCCACCTGTTGTCCGGCGGCGTCATGCTCGGGGCGTTCTTCATCGCCACCGACTATGTCACCTCGCCCAACACGCCCCGGGGACAACTGGTCTTCGGCGCTGGCTGCGGCCTGCTGACCTATGTCATCCGCACCTGGAGCGGCTATCCGGAAGGCGTCGCCTTCGCCGTGCTGCTGATGAACTCGCTCACGCCGATCATCGACAGCAGCTTCAGGCCGCGGGTCTATGGCCGCGACCGCAAGGGCGTCGCGCTCGAACCGATAAAATAAGCAGGAGAAATAAATGCAGATCGGCGTTGCCTATTCCGAACACTCCCAGCAGATCTGGCTGACCCTCGAGATGCCCGAGGACAGCACGGTGCAGACGGTGATAGAGAAGTCCGGCGTGCTGAGGATGTTCCCGGACATCGATCTGGCCGTGCAAAAGGTCGGCATCTTCGGCCGCCTGGTCAAACTCGATGCCCTGCTCAGGCCCGGCGACCGGGTGGAAATCTACCGGGCCATCACCTGCGATCCGCAGACCGTGCCGCGCCGCGACGGCGTCGCCGGCGACGACGATTAGTATTCGTCGGCAGCGCGCACAGAGAAAACGCTCGAACTCGCGCCGCAAGCAGTTGTCGATGACGTCATTGGGCGATTGATGACGCTTTTGGCAAGGTCTAGCGGCATGGGCCTCTGACGCGCCAAAGGGATTCCGCCCAGTCGCAGGCGCCAAGCTCATGACCGCTCGAGACGGCAGTCATGGTCCACAACGCTCATTGCCGCACCAAGAGGAAGCATGCGGATGCTGCGATGCACCATGATCTTGCCATCGACTTTTGGCCGGGCTTCACAACGCACTGAAAGCTCGACAAAACAGACTTGGCATGGAGCTTGCGAGATCGTATGCGAGGGCGCTATGAGAAACCCTCGGCACCAAGGTAATCATCGACCGGTACGCGTTCCAAGACTGTGCCAGAAGCGCTCTTGGAATCAATTGCCACTGATGAAGGAGGGCACATGGTATCGCTGATCTTGTTGAGGCATGGCTTGCCGGCCAAACGGTGGTGGTCAGACGTAGCCATCGTTTCTGCTCTGGCGACGCTCGCGTTCGCCAAGCCGCGTCATCTCGCGCATATCCTGAATTCCCCAGGCCGCCTCCGCCGGCGCTCGGCCTGGGTTGCCATTGCCACCGCTGGGGTCGCTATCGCCTGTGGCCTGGGGCTGAATTACAGTGACCCTTTGCGGCGGGCATTGATGGCCGAAACCCAGGCACGCGCGGCGGAGACTTCGGCACTTTCCATTGTTGCCGGTTCGGTCCCGGGCCGGAGCGCGGCGAGGAAGGCCCAAGCCTCCGCCGTCATGGAAGCGCGAAGTATGGGCCTTGATGTCGCCATTGCCTCGGTTGGTAGCGGCGGAAAGTATGCTGGCGACTCGGTTGCAGACCGGCAGGCGTTCACCCGCCTGGCCCAGCGGTTTTCAAACACGCTCGAGGTGATTGCGGACGGCAATCCGTTTCGCGAGCGGCTTTCCAAGACTTGGCTATCGGGTGCGCAAGCACTTGCCGAGGACACGGCTCCGATCGGCATCTCGCGGATAATTTCCGAAGCGAACGGCCAGGGCGGTGCCTGCGTGGTGGAGATGCACGCGTCCGGCGAAAGTCTGCGCGCGATGTTGCTCATGGCCTACGACGAATCAGACATCGCCGCCATCGAGGACAAAGCGCGCTCGCTGGGCATTTCCGCCGCCGACGTCGCCTTTCTCGTGAGTGCCCACGAGTCTGCCCACTGCGTCATCGGCATGGCCCGCAGAGCTGAATTGTTCGATACATCCTGGGCCGATCCGCAGTGGAAAGTTCCGACTTCCTGGGACGAAGACCGTTCGGAAGATGACCACGACAGTCCCGCACTGGCCAAGGCCGAGGAGAGCGCCGCCGATATGCTCGCAGTGCTATGGGCGGCCGACGCGCTCGGAGCGCGCAAGGCAAGACTGCTCGGGAACCTGGCGATCTACGCCCGCTCGCGGGGAGCCAACTCGACCTACAACGATGGATTGCACGACTCGTCGCGGGTACTCGAAAGAGTCCTTGCTCCGCGCGATAGCGATCACTACTTTTCTATCGGCAATCGTGCCCGCCTCGCTTGGAACACAGCCACCTTCGAGACTCAAAGCGAAGTCTTCGAAATGGCTGCTCGCTGAATTTCCGGGTGTCTGCTGCGCTGCTGTGCTGTCAGGCCGGTTCGGCCGAGGCCTGGCGACGCAATGCCTTGATCCACGCCTTCTGGCACTGGCTCCGGCGCTGTTGTTCCAGGCTCTCGCGGATGCTCAAACCGGCTTCGGGAAATTGTAACTGCCGCTCGGGATGAATGGCGACACAGTGAATCAGGTGGTAACCCAGTTCGGACTCGACGGCTACGGACAACTCATTCTCGGCCAGGGCAAAAGCGACGGCTTCGAGTTCCGGGTAGAGCTTGCCGCGCGCGACGCTGCCGAGCAGGCCGCCATTCATTGCCGTCGGACATTCCGAGTGTTTCAGCGCCTGTTCCGCGAAGCGCAGCGGATCTTTGACCAGTCTTGCGCGGATCGCCGCGATCTTGTCGCGGACCACATGACGTTCGCTGCCGGGCAACTGGTCATCGATGGTGATGAGGATATGGGCTAACACGCGGGTTTCGAGACAACGGAAACGGCTCTTGTTGATGAGCCAGAAGATCTCGACTTCGGTTTCGCTGACCGCCTCTGCTGCCACAGCCACTTTCTCCAGCACGGCCTCGACCACGAGCCCGCGCGCTATCGCCTGGCGCAGCCCTGGCGCATTGAGGCCGACGCGCTCGAGGTCGGCATGATAATCCTCGTCCGATTCGTAGCGCTTGCGAATTTCCATCAGGCCAGAATCGATAGAGCTCGCCGGCAGTATCACCTGGGCGGCCTGGGCCGTCGCCAGGATCAAGGTCTCGATTTCCAGCTGTCTGGCCGCGACCGTGGCGACGCGCTGCAACTCGTCCGGCCCCAGCGTCTCGAGCGGCCTGCCGAACAACTTCACGGCCAGCTTGAGCGACAGATAGAGGCTGCCCTGCTCGTTCATCCTAGGTCTCCCGTGAGCTGAGCGCCGCCTCGGGAACCCACAGCGGAGTGCCCGGAAGGCAATCGAAATGGCTGTAATAGATGACGCCCTGCTGCTCCGAACGCTCGAGATTGAGGATCTCGCCGGGACTGCCGAGCGGCACCCGAATCTCGCCGCGTATCGCCAGCGGCCGGGCGGCGCGCACCTTCTGGCGCACCTCGAAGCGGCTGGCTATCCAGGCTTCGTCGATGCCGATCAATTCCTCCTCACGGCAGCCGACCACGCGATCCTCGTCAAGGAAATGCACGGAATAAATGATCTGGTCCTGGAGAAAGCTGCCGATATTGCAGACGTGGCCAATGCGCCCACGCCGCACCAGCAACTCCCCGGTGTCGACGCCGGGGAAAGTGCCGTCGTTGCGCACGTTGCGCGTCACTCGCACGGCATCTCCATAGTCCCAGCGCGGTAACATGATCTCTGCCGGTGATCTCAGTTAACGAGCGCGGAGAGCGGCACGAAAGAGCTGCCGTCGGCCTTGCGGAAGACCGCGAAAACTTTCTCCTGCTGTGCGCTGGAGCCGACGAAATCCTCGTAGGCGCGCAGCAGCCAGGCACGACAGGCGGCGTATGCGGGCGTCCTGCCGGCTTCCTGTTTGGCCAGATAATCGTGGTAGCGCTGCAGGATGTGCAAACGATAGACCTCGACCACGCGCCTATCGTAGGCAACGCCGAAGTACTCGAGAAACTCCTCGGCGCAACCGAGATTGGCAAAGTCGTCGGCAAAACTATCGGTGCAGCGCTCTGCGTCGGATGTCATGATGCCTCCAGGTTAACGAGAAATACTTTGCCAACTGCGCCGTGTCAGGAGCCAGCCCCGAGCAGGGTGAGCAGATCGGCATCGCTCGGTGAATGTTTGGCGGTGACGACGAATTCGCGCACCCGCCGCAACAGTTCTCGGGCGGCGGTTTCCGACAGGAAGTGACCGAGTTCGGCCATCACCCGCTGTACCGCCCGGGCGCCCGAGTGCTTGCCCAGCACTATCCGGTGTCCTCGCCCGACCAGGCCGGGATCGAAGCCCTGATAGTTGGCCGGATCCTTGAACAGTCCGTCGACATGGATGCCCGCCTCATGGGTGAATGCGCCTTCGCCGACGATGCTCTTCTGCCAGGGCAGAGGCCGCCCCGAGGCCAGGGCGACGCATTGAGAGAGCGCCGGAAAGCCCTTCAGATCGATCCCGGTCGCGATGCCCTGGCACAGGTGCAGCGCCAGCACCACCTCCTCCAGCGGCGCATTGCCGGAACGCTCGCCCAGCCCATTGACGGTGGTATTCAGATGCGTGGCGCCGGCCCTGGCGGCGGCCAGGGTATTGGCGGTGGCCATGCCCAGATCGTCATGGGCATGCATCTCGATTTCGAGGTCGCAGCAAGCGCGCAATGCGGCAATGCGCTCGTAGGTAGTGAACGGATCGAGTACCCCTAAGGTGTCGGCGAAACGGATCCGCCGCGCGCCCGCCGCCTGGGCGGCCTCGGCGATCGCGGCGAGCAGATCCGGACTGCCGCGCGAGGCATCTTCCGCCCCGACGCCGACCTCGAAGCCCAGGTCCCGTGCCAGGCGAACATGCTCTCCGATCGCGCAGAGCAGCCAACTCCGATCCTGGCGCAGCTTGGAGCGCAGATGCTGATCCGAGGCGGGCACCGAGATGTCGATCAGATCGGCGCCGAGATGCTCGGCCTGCAGGATGTCCTCGCGGTTCATCCGGCTCCAGACCATCAGGCGCGCCTTCAAGCCGAGCGAGGCCACGGCACGGATGCCCTGACACTCGGCGTCGCCCATAGCCGGTATGCCGATCTCCAGTTCCGGCACGCCGAGCGCATCGAGCCGGCGCGCGATGGCCAACTTTTCGCCTAGGCTGAAGGCAACGCCCGCAGTCTGCTCGCCGTCGCGCAGGGTGGTGTCGTTGATGACGATGTGGCGCTTGTCGCTCATGGTGATCATCTGAGCAGCAAATTCGGTGCCAGGAAAATATCCCGCTAAATCAACGAACGGCGCAGCAAAGCATTGTCGGGTTTGCGACCATTGGACCCCGATGGCGCAACTCTTCACATCGCCTGAGCAGATTTGTTCGGAGCGCCGGTTCCGGGGGATTTACAAGGGGGTTTCCCCCTTGTTCCGACACGGGGGATAAACAAGGGGAGTTCTCCCCTTGTTCGTACTCTCCCGCTTTCCCGGTCGGCGAAGACCGAATCTTGTTCGGTTCCGGCTTTGCCGGCTTAGGGGAAGGACTCAGTAGGTCTTGTACGGCAGGAACTTGCCCGACATCACGATATTGACCCGGTCGCCGGCCGCATTCGCCTCGCGTTTCAAGTCCATCCTGAAGTCGATCGCCGACATGATGCCGTCGCCGAATTCCTCGTGGATCAATTCCTTGAACGTGGTTCCATAGACGTTGACCAGCTCGTAGAAACGGTAGATCAGCGGATCGGTCGGCACGGAAGTCGGCAGCGAGCCTTTGTAGGGCACGACTTGCAGCAGCGCCACGGCCTCGGGCGGCAGCGCGAAGATTTTGCCCAGGGCCGTCGCCTGCTTCTTGTCGAAAGTCATCTGGCCCAGGCAGCCGGCGGTGACCCACTCCTTGGACAGGCCGATTTTTTTCGCGACCTCTTCCCACTTCAGGCCCTTCCTGATCTTGGCTTCGATGATCAACTCGGTCACGTCGTTGCGCTTCATGCTGGTTCTCCTGTCAGTGATGGATGATCTTCGGCGCTGCCGATCGGCAAACCGGCATCATCGAGGCCGGGGCAGACCACGGGCGGGTGCTGCGGATCGTGAAAGGCGTCGGCCTCGGCGCCGGCATAGGTATTCGAACGATTGACGAGAAAGTCGATCAGGTGGTTGCGAATCCGGTAGTACTGCGGATCGTGGTGGATGTCGCTGCGGGTCCGGCTGCGGGCCATGGTCACCGCGACGATCTCGGCGATCCTGGCGTGCGGGCCGTCGCTCATCAGCAGGATCCTGTCGGCCAGCAAGAGCGCCTCGTCGACGTCGTGGGTGATCATGAACACGGTCTGGCGGGTCGCCAGGACGATCTTCAGCAGTTCGTCCTGGATCGTGCCGCGGGTCAATGCGTCGAGCGCGCCGAAGGGCTCGTCGAGCAACAGCATCTTGGGCTGGATGGCGAAGGCCCGGGCGATGCCGACGCGCTGCTTCATGCCGCCGGAAAGTTCCGCCGGCTTCTTGTGCAGGGCCGGGCCGAGGCCGACCATTTCCAGGTATTCGCCGGCATGCGCGGCGATCTGCCGCCCGGACCAGCCGGGCCATTTCGACTTGACGGCGAAAGCGACATTGCCCAGCACTGTCATCCAGGGCATCAGCGCGTGACTCTGGAAGACCACGCCGCGGTCGAGGCCGGGGCCGGCAAGCTCCCGGCCGTCCATGATCACGTCGCCGCCGCTGGCCGCCTCGAGGCCCGCCAGCACGTTGAGTATCGTGGTCTTGCCGCAGCCGGAGTGACCAATGATGCAGACGAACTCGCCACGATCGATGCTGAAGTGGAGATCGTCGAATACCGGCGGATTGGCGGCGCGTCCGCTGCCCGGATAAACCTTCTTGAGCCGTTCGACGGAGAGGAAATGGGCGCTCATCGTGACGCCCGCCTACTCGCGGTAGGTGACCAGCTTCTGCAGCCAGCCGAACAACAGATCCAGCACCATGCCCGCCATGCCGATCATCAGCACCGCGAAAATCACATTGGGCAGGGCCAGGTTATTCCACTCATTCCAGACGAAATAGCCGATGCCGGTGCCGCCGACGAGCATTTCGGCGGCGACGATCACCAGCCAGGCGATGCCCATCGAGATGCGCATGCCGGTGACGATGGTCGGCGCCGCCGCCGGCAGGATCACCAGCCAGGCGCGGCGCAGCGGATCGACTTCCAGAGTGCGCGCGACATCGAGCCAGTCGCGCCGCACCGAGGCAACGCCGAAGGCGGTGTTGATCAGCATCGGCCAGACCGAACAGATGAAGATCACGAAGATGCCGGAGACCGCCGCGTCCTTCAGGCTGTAGAGCGCCAGCGGCATCCAGGCCAGCGGCGAGATCGGCTTCAACACCTGGATGAAAGGATTGAGCGCACGGAACAACAGCGGCGACATGCCGATCGTGAAACCCAGCGGCAGGGCAACCAGGGTGGCGAGCAGGAAGCCCAGGCCGACGCGTCCCAACGAATAGCCGAGTTGGATGGCGATGCCCTTGTCGTTGGGGCCGTTGTCGTAGAAGGGATGCGACAGATACTTGACGAAGGCCTGGCCGACTTTCGCCGGCGGCGGAAAGCCGTTGCCCTTCTCCACTCCCTTGCCCATCAGCGCCGCATATTCCGCGTCGGAACCCAGGAGCAAGGCCGGCTCCTGGGTCTGCGTGGCGAGTTGCCAGGCGCCGAGAAATAGGCCCAGGACGAGCAGCGAGATCAGGGCGGCCTGCTGCGCTAGCCGGCTCGGCACGATGCTCACCTCAACTGCGCCTGATGGCGAAGCTGTTGGCGTAGGCGTCGGCCTTGGCCGGATCGAACTCACGGCCCATGACCTTGAACTTCTTCAGGTTCTCCTTGGGCGGCGCCATGCCGAGCTCGCTCATGGCTTTTCTCGCATCGGTCAGCAGGTACACCTTCTCGGCGATATCCTGGTACTTCACTTCGCCCTTGACGTAGCCCCAGCGCTTCATCTGCGAGAGGATCCAGTAGGCCATCGAATACCAGGGGAAGGGATCGTAGTCCACGCGCTCGGGCACATTCCTGACATTGCCCAGGCCGTCGGCGAACTTGCCTGTCAGCACCTGTTCGAGCACCGCCTTCGGCTGATTCAGGTAATTCGCCGGAGCCAGCACCTCGGCCATGATCGGCCGGTTCTTCGGATCGCGCGCCATCGCCGCCGACTTGAGAATCGCGCGATAGAGCGCGGCAAAACTGTTCGGGTTCTGGCGGATGAAATCGCCGGGAATGGCGAAGGAGCAACACGGGTGGCCATCCCAGATTTCGCGCGAGAGCATATGGATGAAGCCGACCTCGTCGTAGACAGCGCGCTGATTCACCGGATCCGGGGCGAGGAAGCCGTCGATGTTGCCGGCGCGCAGATTCGCCACCATTTCCGGCGGCGGTACCACGCGCAGTTGCACGTCGCGGTCGGGATCGAGGCCATTCTCGGCCAGGTAGTAGCGGAGCAGGAAGTTGTGCATCGAGTATTCGAAGGGAATCGCCAGCTTGAAGCCCTTCCAGTTCTTCGGATCGCGGTTGGCCTTGTGCTTCAGCGCCAGCGTGATGGCCTGGCCGTTGATATTCTGGATGGTCATCACCTTGGTCGGCATGACGTTCGAACCGATGCCCATGGAGATCGCCAGCGGCATCGGCGCCAGCATGTGCGAAGCATCGAACTCCCGGTTCAGCACCTTGTCGCGGATCAGCGCCCAACCCGCCGCTTTCATCATGCTGACGTTGAGGCCTTCGTTCCGGTAGAAGCCCAGCGGTTCGGCCATGATCAGCGGGCTGGCGCAAGTGATGGCAATGAAGCCGATCTTCAGATCCTTCTTCTCCAGCGCGCCCTTGTCCTGCGCCATGGCTTCGAGCGCGCCGAAGGGGATCAGCGATGAGATCGCGGCCCAGGCACTGGCAGCGCCGACCGCGGAGAGAAAACGGCGGCGCTCCGCGTCTTGCGGAAACAGCGCGCGCATCACCGTGGATTCGATCACGCGTTGACTGATCGCCGCTTCCTCGACCGCGGCATGCTCGACTTCGTCGGCATGCTTGCCGCAAGCGCAGGAGGCCGAAAGATCGGCATCAGGATCGAAGGGGTTCTGCAGCGACATGGCGTAACTCCTGGCGAGGATGGTCGCTGACAGCTACGCAGCATTCGTGCCACGGTGGCGACAGGCATTAATCCCGGTATCCGCCGCATTGCGTGCCCGCTAAGGGTGCATGGCGAAACGCCTGGGCACCAGATCGGGACGCCGACGAACGATCACCTGTTTCGCTTGTAGTTCACCAGTCCCGCGTCGATCAGGGCGCGCAACTCCGCCTCGCAGGCCGCGACCTCGGCCGCCAGCATCCTGGCGAGCGGCAGCACTGCGGCCGTGTCATTGCGCGCATGGCTTCTGGTTCGCAGGTCGTGCCAGTCGAGAAATTCCGGGGTGTGCATCAGGCTCGCAGTTCGGGCATCGAAGCGCAGGCCGGTCCGGGTATCGATGGCGGTATGGGGCATCAGGATGCACCAGTGCTGCGCCAGGGACGGCAGGTCGAGAGGAGGAGTAGGCATGGCAGTTTTGAATGCAAGCTGGGACGATTTTAGCACCTGCTTCGCTGGCACAAGCCCTGGGTTGTCCTTCGGACAACGACGGGCTCTAGCATCCGGCGAGGTCCGGCGATTGCCCGGCAAGCTGACTGCGTGGTAGGGTAGGTCGAACCAGCCCTGAGAGAAACCTTCATGTCCTGCTGCCACAATTATTACCTCGCCGACGAAGGCAAGGAAAGCGTGTTCACGGTCGATATCTCGAGCATCAGCTTCGGCCACGGCGTGCTCAAGGAGGCCGGCGAACACGCCCGGGAACTGGGCATGAGCCGCGTCGCCATATTCACCGACCAGAGGCTGGCCGCCCTGCCCTATGTCGCCCAGGTGCGCGATTCGCTCAGGGCGGCACAGATCGACCCGGTCATCTACGACGAGGTCCAGGTCGAACCGACCGACCGGTCCTTTCTCGCCGCGGCGAGGTTCGCCGCCGAAGGAAAATTCGACGGCTACATTTCCGTGGGCGGCAGCTCGGTGATCGACACCTGCAAGGCGGCCAATCTCTACGCCACATGGCCGGCCGATTTCCTCGACTACGTCAACGCCCCGATAGGCAAGGGTTTGCCGGTACCCGGTCCGCTCAAGCCGCATATCGCCTGCCCGACCACCTGCGGCACCGGCTCGGAGTGCACCGGAATCGCGATTTTCGATCTGCTCGCCATGCAGGTGAAGACCGGCATCGCCGCGAAGCGCCTGAAGCCGACGCGGGCGCTGATCGACCCGGCGACCACCTACACGCTGCCGAAGAACGTCGTTGCCGCCAGCGGCTTCGACGTGCTCTCGCACGCCCTGGAATCCTATACCGCCAGGCCTTATACCCAGCGTGCCGCGCCGGGACTGGCCGCGCTGCGGCCGATGAGCCAGGGCGCCAACCCCTGGAGCGACATCGGCTGCGAAGCGGCGTTGCAGCGCCTCGGCCGGTACCTGGAACGCGCCGTCAATGACGCCGACGACAAGGAAGCTCGCGACCAGATGATGTATGCCGCCACCCTCGCCGGCATCGCCTTCGGCAATTCCGGCGTGCATGTCCCTCATGGCATGGCCTACTCGGTCGCAGGACTGGTGCGCGACTTTCGCCCCGAGGGTTACCCGCAGGACGAGCCTATGGTGCCGCACGGCATGAGCGTCATCGTCAATGCGCCGGCCGTGTTCCGCTTCACCGCCAGCGCCTGCCCCGAGCGCCACCTGCACGGCGCGGCCTGCCTCGGCGCCGAGATCAAGGGCGCCTGCAGCGACGACGCGGGCGAAATCGTCGCCGGGCAATTGATCAGGATGATGAAGGCCACCGGCATCCCCAACGGCGTGGCCGGCGTCGGCTATCTTGAAGCCGACGTCGCGGCGCTGACCCGCGGTGCCTGGGCGCAGCAGCGCCTGCTGGCCAATGCGCCGCGCGCCGTAGCCGAGACCGACCTGGGCGATCTCTACCGCGCCGCGATGCGCTACTGGTAAGCGCCGGCGGCGGCAGATCGCCCTGCTCTGCGCCGCTTTGCTTTACTGCCGTGCGCAGTTGACAGGGCCGGAATGATGCCTCTATCATATTATACACGTCACATTACCTGTGGCACATGGGCATGCTCGAATCATCATCCGCGGCAGCGAAGCCGCTCTTCCAGCCGGGTCGCGCGGCGACCGACAGGCGCCGGGGATGCCACGTGATCGGAACCTTCCTGCAATGGCACTGGCGTTCGCTGAAGACCCGGGTGGCCCTATCCACTTTGCTGATCTTCGTCGTCAGCATGTGGTCGTTGTCGTTCTACGCCAGCCGGATGCTGCGCGCGGACATGGAAAACCTGCTCGGCGAACAGCAGTTGACAGTTGCCGAGCATGTCGCCGTCGAGATCAATGGCGAACTGGATGACCGCCTGGGCGCCCTGGCAACGGTTGCCGGGAAAATCACTCCGGCCGTCCTGGGCAATACGGCGGATCTGCAGGAATTCCTGGAACATCGCAACCGGGTTCTCGTTGGCCTGTTCAATGGCGGCGTCATCGCCTACCGTCGCGACGGCACGGCGATTGCCGAAGTGCCGTTCACGGCAGAGCGGATCGGCGTCAACTATCTGGACGTCGAAACCGTGGCCGCTGCGCTCAAGAAGGGAAAATCGACGATCGGTCGGCCGGTCATCGGCAGGAAACTGCACGTTCCGTTGTTCACGATGGTGGTCCCGATACTCGATAACCAGGGTGGCGTAATCGGCGCCCTGGGAGGGGTCGTCGACCTGGAGAAGCCAAACTTTATCGACAGGATTACCGTAGGAGGTTACGGCAGGACCGGCGGCTTCCTGCTGATCGCACCGCAATACCGGCTGGTCGTCACCGCCACGGACAAGAGCCGGATCATGCAGACGCTGCCCGCCCCCGGCGTCAATTCGCAGATAGACCGCTACATACAGGGCGACGAGGGCACCGCCATCTACCGCAACGCGGTAGGCGTGGAAATACTCAATTCGGTCAAGGCCATTCCCGCGGCGGGCTGGTACCTGGCGGCCAATCTGCCCACCGATGAAGCCTTCGCCCCGATATATGCGATGCAACGGCGCATGCTCCTGGCGACGATACTCCTGACCCTGCTGGCGGGATGCCTGACCTGGTGGATGTTGCGGCACCAACTGTCGCCGCTGCATGCGGCCGCGAACACGCTGGCCGAGTGGTCCCATACCAACCAGCCCCCGCAACCATTGACCATCCAAAGGCCGGATGAAATCGGCCGGCTCATAGCCGGCTTCAATGGCCTGCTGGAAACCCTGGGCCAACGGGAAGCCGCCCTGTGCACTGCCCTGCACGAGATCGAGCAGAAGGAGCATGCCAAATCGCGCTTCCTGGCCGCCACCAGCCACGACCTGCGCCAGCCGCTCTATGCGGCGCAACTACTCCTGGACAGTTTGAGCTCGACGCTCGCCGACCCGCAGCAGATCGCGTCGGCAAAAAAAGTGCGCCAGTCGCTGAAATCGATATCGCGCCAGTTGCGTTTGTTTCTCGACATGTTCCGGATGGAAGGCGCGCAGTCTCCGCCGGACAAACAGGAAATTTCGAGCATCGTGCTCTTCGAGGAGATCGCCGAAATCTACGCGCCGATCGCCCGCCAGGCGAAGGTCCGCCTGCTGTTTCATCCCGGTGAATTTGTCCTGCACAGCGACGGCCACTTGTTATCCCGGCTGCTCGGCAATCTCATCGACAACGCCATCAAGTTCTCGCCGGGCGGAACCGTGCTGGTCTGTGCCCGCCGCGCCGCAAGAGGGTACAAGATACAGGTCCGCGATAACGGCCAGGGCATCGCGGCAGATCATCATGACGCGATCTTCGATGACTTCTTCCAGATCGGCAACAGCGAGCGCAATCCCGATGCCGGCTACGGACTGGGCTTGGCTATCGTCAACCGGATTGTCCGCTTGCTCAATGGCAAACTGCATCTGACATCTGCCACCGGTCGAGGCAGCGTCTTTTCACTGCTGATCGCGAGCCGTTGAGCGCAACTTGATCAATGCATGTGCTGGTGCTCTCCCGCCATGCCGGGCATGCTGGTCAGGTTGCGCACCTCGGCCTTCACTTCCAGGGTCACGACCTGCTTGTCCTTGCCGGAAAATTTCAGCGTCAGGGGCAGGACATCGCCCTTCTTCAAGGGCTGCTTCAGACCCGTCAGCATGATGTGATAACTGCCCGGCTTGAGCGACACGGTCTTGCCGGCAGGCAGATCAAGCTTGGCCAGGGCGCGCATTTTCATCACACCATTGTCCATGCTCATCTCGTGG
Organism: uncultured Sterolibacterium sp.; assembly: GCA_903832735.1. Lineage (GTDB taxonomy): Bacteria > Pseudomonadota > Gammaproteobacteria > Burkholderiales > Rhodocyclaceae > CAIYYX01. The sequence goes on along the minus strand of CAILCO010000073.1, from coordinate 15,679 downwards.
AGTTCGACCACGCCCGCCGCGGGACTGGCGGCGCCCAGGAGGACAACGTCCGCTGCGGAGGTGAGGTCCATGAAAGCGCCGCTCGCTGTCTGCCCGGCCACGGTGCCGCGCACCCAGGCGTTAGTGACCGTGACGTTCTGCGCCCAGACCGGCATGATCAGCAGTTGCGCCGCCAGGATGGCAATGAGGCCGTGTCGCTTGAACATGATGCCTTTCCTCTCTGGAAAATTGCTTACAGAACTTTGGCCGCGAAAGCCGAGAGCGCACGTCACACCGGCGGACGCTGCCGGGTCAGGTCAGCGAAGCAGTGGCTCAGCCAGTGCACGGTGAGTTTCTCCTGCAACGAGTTCTGTTTCAGACGTTCGTTGAGCGCGTGGAAGTCGACGCTGTCGAGCGACTGGTCCTGATTGAAGCAGGAGAACACATGGCTCACCGCCCCGGTCACGGGATCGCGGTGCACCTGCAGGCACTGGGCGCAGATCTCCTTCATCATGCACTGCATCGGCGAGTTGATCGAGCCGATGGCGAAGTGCTCGGCCTTGAGATAGGGCTTGAGTACCCCGTGCCGTGCCTGCGCCACGCCGGCCATCATCCGGTCTGAACCGATGACGATGATCCGCCCGGCGTCCTCGGTGCGGATCAAGGGCTGCCCCAGCCGGCCGCTGGCGTAGGCCGCCATGGCTTCGACGATGTTGCCGACGAAGGAGCGGTCCCGCCCTCTCCCGGGGTTGAAACCGGGCGCCTCGTCGCAGCACCAGATCACGATATCGGCCGCGGCCTCGATCTCCTGTACCTTGTAGCGGTCGATGGCTTTTTTGTAGCCGGCGAAGTACAGCACCTTGGAACCTTTGGCGCGAAAAGCCTGGCCGATCGAGAATAGTACCGCGTTGCCAAGGCCGCCGCCGCAGAGGATCACCGTCTCGTTGGCCTCGATATGCGTGGCGGCGCCGGTCGGACCCATCAGTACGACCGGTTCGCCCGGCTGCAGCGTGGCGCAGAGATTGGCCGAACCGCCCATCTCCAGCACGATGGTCGACACCAGTCCCCGCTCCCGGTCGACCCAGGCACCGGTGAGCGCAACGCCTTCCATCTGCATCCGGGTTCCTGCCGACAGCGCGGCTTGCGTCTCGAAATTCTGCAGGCGATAGAACTGCCCCGGCTGGAAGTTCCGCGCCGCCAGCGGCGACTTGATCACGACTTCGACGATGTTGGGCGTCAGCCTTTCGACCTTATGCACCGTGCTGATCAGATCGCGGGCCAGGCCGGCGAAGAAATCGGAGGTACTCTGCCTCGACTTCGGCAACTGCTTCGCCAGCACCCGCGAGACCACCGGGTAACCCTGTTTGGCCGAGGCCATGGCTTTCACCACGTTGCCGAAATAGGACGGATGCAGGTCGCCGAAGAAGCTGATGAAGCGGCCGTCGGCGAAGCGCGAGAGGAGCACGTCGGCCTGCTCCGGCTTGCACTGTGAGTAGGCCGGCTTGATCGGCTCGCCGGCCTCGTCGCAAGCCCCGAAGTACTTGCCGTCGAGTTGGAAATGCGCCGCGTCTTCGCGGGCGAGCACGGTGTTCGGCTGGGTCCCGGCGGCGACGAAGATGGTGCGCGCGGCCAGCCGATGCTCGCCGTCCGCCGACCACTTGCCGTCCTCATTCAGTTTCTGCCGGGCAAAGCGCAGCGCAATGGCGCCGCCCGTGCCATCAACGTCGACGGCCAGCGGCGACAGGCATTCGGCGAAGCTGATGCCTTCCTCCAGGGCCTTCTCCACCTCCTCGTGGTTCAAGGTATAGGAAGGACTATCGACCAGACGACGACGATAGGCGATGGTCGCGCCGCCCCAGGCCCGCAACAGTTCGACGACGCGCGCCTCGCGGCCCTGCCGCTGCGCCTCCGCCCGCTCGGCGCGGATGGCGCAGGCGTGGGCAATGAACTCGTCGCCCGCTTCCCTGTCGACCGCGTCCCAGCGTTCGCGCACGGCGGCCTCGCCGCTGGCGGCGGCCAGGATCTCGTAGCGCTGCAGGAACTTCTCGACCTGGACGGCGTAGTAGGCCAGCGACTCGGTCGCCGTGTCGATCGCGGTCAGGCCGCCGCCGATGACCAGCACGGGCAGGCGCAACTGCATGTTGGCGATCGAGTCGCGCTTCGCGGCGCCGGTGAGCTGCAAGGCCATCAGGAAGTCCGAAGCGGTGCGCACGCCGCGCGCCAGACCGTTCGGGATATCGAGTACGGTCGGCCGGCCGGCGCCCATGCACAGCGCGATATGATCGAAACCACGCGCCAGGGCGTCATCGACGGTCAGGGTGCCGCCGAAGCGGACGCCGCCGAACATGGCGAATTCCGCCCGACGCACCAGCAACAGGCGAATGATCTTGAGGAAATTCTTGTTCCAGCGCACCGTGATGCCGTACTCGGCGACGCCGCCGAAGCCGGCCATGACCCGGTCGTCGAGAGGCTCGTAAAGCGTGGTGACGTCGCGGATCGCTTCGAACGGCACACGCGTACCGTCGGCGGCCAAGCCGGCCTGTCGCTCGGGCAGCGCCTCGATCTTCAGTCCGTCGATGCCGACGACGCTGTGCCCCTCGTTCATCAGGTGATGGGACAGGGTGAAGCCGGCCGGCCCCATGCCGGTGACCAGCACCTTGTAGCCGGTAGCCGGGCGCGGCACGGGGCGGCGGATATTCAGCGGATTCCAGCGCGTCAGCAGGCTGTAGATCTCGAAGCCCCAGGGCAATTCCAGGACATCCTTGAGGGTGCGCGTTTCCACCTCGGGAATATTCACCGGCTCCTGCTTCTGGTAGATGCACGATTTCATGCAGTCGTTGCAGATGCGGTGGCCGGTGGCGGCGGCCATCGGATTATCGACGGTGATCACTGCCAGCGCGGCAACCGAATGGCCGAGGTTCTTCAGCGAGTGAAATTCCGAAATCCGCTCTTCTAGCGGGCAGCCGGCCAGCGCCACGCCGAATGGACTCTTCTTGAAGACCCGTTGGTCGGGCGCCGAAGGCAGCGGCTTCTCGCGCAGGCCGCTGGAACAGGAGTCGGTCTTCTGCGTGTGGCAGAGGACGCAGTAGTGGGATTGATCGAGCGCACCGGCGAGATCCTTGCCGGCATCGGTCAGGGCGAAACCCTGGCGCCGGCGGATATGCGCCGGATCAATGCGGAACACGGTAACGCCGTCTTCCTCGGTCTTCACCGCCAGCGGCACCAGATGCTGGGGATCGACCTTGGCTGGCACCTTGAAGAGCAGGCCGTGGCCGTGCTTCTTCTGCCCCTGCGGCGTATGCACCGCCCAGGCCGCATACTGCCGGGCCAGTTCCAGAAGCTCGGCATTGGCCGACTTGTCCTGCTGCCATTCGTTGATGCTGCGGGCGAAGGAAAGTTCGTCGCACTCGTCGAAAGCGCCGCCCAGCAGATCCTGGAGACGCTGGTGGATGGCCGCGCCGTCGATCAGGGCAGCCTCACCGGCATTGATCATCTTCGCCGCTTGACGCTGCACGAAGAGCCGCTTGACCTCGAACAACGGGGACAGATCGGCGTGTCGCTGCGACAGGGCGGCAAGCTCGCCGGCGATGCCGAACAGTTCGCCGACGAAGGCATCGAGCAGCGGGCCGAGCGCAATCATCAGCGCGGACTCCTCGGCCGCGCTGGTCTGCCCAGGCGCGGCGCGCGCAGCCAGCAGCCGAGCGTGCAAGTCACCGGCCTGGTCGGCCAAACGGCCGAGGAAGATATTATCCAGGACGGCCAAGCCATCGCGCCGATAAAGATCGGCGATCGTCAATCCATATGCCAATTGCAACATGACCACTCCGCTACCGCAGGTAAATCCGGGCGACTCCCGCTTTTCGAGGGGCACATGATAATCGATAATGCCGGACGCCAACTATTGACAAGCGCTGCCGCCACCCCGATACTCATTTCACCCCGTTGCCTGCATAGCCCCGCTTGGACGACATCCCCTTATCGGCACAGATTGCTGCGCTGATCGTATTGCTGGCCTTTTCCGGGTTTTTCTCCCTGTCGGAGACGGCCATGATGGCCGCCAACCGTTATCGGTTGCGCGCCGCCGCCCAGTCCGGCAAGCGAGGCGCAAGGCTGGCGCTGGAACTGCTGGCCAAGACCAACAAGCTGCTCGGCATCATCCTGCTGTTCAATACGCTGTTCAACGCGGCTTCCGCGACCTTGGCCGGGCTCATTACGGTGAAGCTTTTCGGCGAGGAAAAATGGGCACTCGGTACGGCAACCGTGGCCATCACCTTCGTCATTCTGGTTTTCTCCGAGATCACCCCGAAAGTGATCGCAGCCAGCTATGCCGACCGGCTGACGGTCAGCGTCAGTCATGTGCTGACCCCGTTGCTCCGGCTCTTCAACCCGGTGATCACGCTGGTCAACCTGCTCGTCACAGGCGTGCTGAGGCTGATGCGCTTGAAGACCGTTACCGGACACGAGGCCCAATTGTCGCCGCAAGAGCTGCGCGCACTGGTCCTGGAGGCGAGCCACTTCATCCCGCATCAACACCAGGCGATGCTGCTCAACCTGCTCGATCTTGAACACATCTGCGTCGAGGACATCATGAAGCCGCGCGGCGAGATCGAGGCCATCGACATCGGCGCACCGCTGGAGAATATCCGCGAACGACTCGGAACCAGTTTCCACAGGCGGCTGCCGGTTTATGAAGGCGACCCCGGGAATGTCATAGGCATTCTTCACCAACGGCGACTGCTGGCCGATGCGCTCGCCGGCGACTTGAATCATGTCCGGCTGCGCGAACAGCTGGCCGAACCCTACTTCATCCCGGCGACGACGCCGATCTATGCGCAACTGCAATTCTTCAAGGAAAATCGCCAACGCCTCGGCCTGGTGGTCGACGAATACGGCGAGATCGAAGGACTGGTGACGCTGGAGGACATCATCGAGGAAATCATCGGCAAGTTCACCACCAGCATGCCGACCGTCAGTTCGGAATTGACTTGGGCGGAAGAAGGAAGCGAGAAAGGCGTGCTGGTCGACGGCAGTTGGAACCTGCGCGAACTCAATCGCGCCCTCGGCCTCAGTTTTCCGCTGGATGGACCGAAGACCTTGAACGGCCTGATCCTCGAACATCTCCAGGACATCCCCGAATCGGGCCTGAGCGTCAAGATCGGCGGCGTGCCGATGGAAATCGTCCAGACCCAGAATCGCCGCATCCGCATGGTGAAGATCTTCCAGCCGCCGGACCTGGCCGGCCATCCGGGCAGCGAAAGCGGCTAGCTTTCTTTACAATGGCCCTGTTGCCGGGCATTATCGATCAACGCGGCTGCAACCCCGGATTATTCGTATGGTATCGATTAGTAAGAGTTGATGACGGTGATTCTTCAGACCACCCTGGGCGGACTAGCGCGTGCCATGGTACAACAGGCACGCCTCACGGAAGGAGAGGCGGAATCGTTGGCGAGACTTGCAGCCGCGGCCGACCGCAGTTTCGTAGACCAGTTGATCGCCAGCGAGCGCATGAAGCCGCAGGAGATTGCCAGCTTTGCCGCCGGAACCTTTGGCTATCCACTGCTGGACATCGCAGCCTTCGACTTGGATAGGATGGCGCAGGACGCCATCGACCGCAAATTGATGCAGACCCATCAAGTCGTCGCGCTGCTGCGTCGAGGCAATCGCCTCGCCGTAGCACTGGCGGATCCGACCAACCTCCGCGCCCTCGACGAGATCCGTTTCCAGACCGGCTTTGTCGTCGACCCGGTGGTCGTCGAAGGCGACAAGCTGGCCGCACTGGTTGCCAAGTTCCTCGAAACGCCGGAGGCCACGCTCAAGGCGCTCACCAACGAGGAGTTCAATCTCGAATTCGAGGACGAAAACGGGAAAAATATCGCCATCGGCATCGACAGCATCGAGGTCGACGATGCTCCGGTAGTCAAGTTCATCCAGAAGATCCTCCACGACGCCATCGCCGAAGGCGCCTCCGACATCCACTTCGAACCCTATGAGAAGTACTACCGCATCCGCTACCGCACCGACGGCGTCCTGAGAGAGGTCGCCCAGCCGCCGGTAGTCGTCAAGGAGCGGATTGCCTCGCGCATCAAGGTGATTTCCCGCCTCGATATTTCCGAAAAGCGCATCCCGCAAGACGGCCGCATGAAACTGGTGCTGACGAAGAACAAGACAATCGATTTCCGGGTGTCCACGCTGCCGACGCTGTACGGCGAAAAGATCGTGATGCGCATCCTCGATCCGTCTTCAGTACAGCTTGGCATCGAAGCGCTCGGCTACGAACCGGAACAAAGAGATGCCCTGGTCGCCGCCATCAATCGCCCTTACGGCATGGTGCTCGTGACCGGCCCCACCGGCAGCGGCAAGACCGTGTCGCTGTATACCTGCCTCAATCTGCTCAACAAAGCCGGCGTGAACATATCGACCGCCGAGGATCCCGCGGAAATCAACTTGCCGGGCGTCAACCAGGTCAATATCAACGAGAAGGCCGGACTTAACTTTGCCGCTGCGCTCAAATCCTTCCTGCGCCAGGATCCTGACATCATCATGGTCGGCGAGATCCGCGATCTGGATACCGCCGAGATTGCGATCAAGGCCGCGCAGACGGGCCATCTGGTATTGTCTACCGTGCATACCAATGATGCACCCTCGACCCTGTCGCGAATGCTCAACATGGGCCTCGCGGCGTTCAATATCGCGTCGAGCGTGATTCTGATCACCGCACAGCGTCTGGCGCGCCGCTTGTGCAACTGCAAGACGCCGCTGTCCATCCCGATGGAAGCCCTGATACAGGCGGGTTTCAGCGAAGAGGATAGCGACGGCCAATGGCAACTTTATGGACCCGGCGGTTGCGAGCGCTGCAAGGGTAGCGGCTACAAGGGTCGTGTCGGCATCTATCAGGTGATGCCGATTTCTGAGGAGATAGGCCGCATCATCATGACCGGCGGCAATGCCATCGACATTGCCGACCAGGCGCGGCGAGAAGGCATCAAGGATCTGCGCCAGTCCGGCCTGCTCAAGGTAAAGCAGGGCGTCACTTCCCTGGAGGAAGTACTCGCATGCACAAACGACTGAGGTAGACAGTCTCTTATGACGCAACTTTTCACATTATCTGAGCAGACTTGTTCGGAGCGCCGGTTTCCGGAGGATTTACAAGGGGGTTCATCCCTTGTTCCGACATGGGGGATAAACAAGGGGAGTTCTCCCCTTGTTCGTACTCTCCCGCTTTCCCGGCCGGCGAAGAAACAAACTTGCTCGGTTCCGGCTTTGCCGGCTTAGGGGAATCGGGAATATGGCCACTGCCACGAAATCAGGAAAGAAGGCCGGGCAGATCAATGAATTCATCTTTGCCTGGGAAGGCAAGGACAAGAACGGCAAACTCGTCCGCGGCGAAATGCGTGCCGGCGGCAAGACCATGGTTCAGGCGACTTTGCGTCGCCAGGGAATCCTGGTCAGCAAGATCAAGAAGCAGAGCTTCGCCCAGGGCGGGCGAGTCACCGAAAAGGACATCACCCTATTCACCCGCCAGCTCGCCACCATGCTGAAGGCCGGGGTGCCTCTGCTGCAAGCCTTCGAGATCGTCGGCAAGGGGGCCAGCAACCGCGGAGTCGGCAAGCTCCTCAACGACATCAAGAATGATGTGGAAACCGGGTCCAGCCTGAACCAGGCCTTCCGCAAGTATCCGCTGCATTTCGACGCCCTGTTCTGCAACCTGGTGGGCGCCGGGGAACAGGCCGGGATACTCGATGCGCTGCTCGACCGCCTGGCCACCTACAAGGAAAAGATCCTCGCCATCAAGTCGAAGATCAAGTCCGCGCTGTTCTATCCCGTCGCCATCCTCGTGGTCGCCTTCGTCATCACCGCGATCATCATGATCTTTGTCATCCCGGCGTTCAAAAATGTCTTCAAGAGCTTCGGCGCGGATTTGCCCGCGCCGACGCTGTTCGTGATTGCCCTCTCCGACTTCTTCGTCGCCAACTGGTTTTTCATTTTCGGCGGCATTTTCGGCGCCTTCTACGCCTTCTTCTACTTCTGGAAACGCTCCCTGCCGATGCAGATAGTCATGGACCGGGCACTGCTGCGCGTGCCGGTATTCGGGCCGATTGTCAGGAAGGCAACCATTGCGCGCTGGACACGCACCTTGTCCACCATGTTCGCCGCAGGCGTTCCATTGGTGGAAGCACTCGATTCCGTCGGCGGTGCCGCCGGCAATCATGTCTACAAGGTGGCCACAAAACTTATCCAGGGGGAAGTGAGTACCGGCACCAGCCTCACCGTGGCCATGCAGAACGCCAACATCTTCCCCAGCATGGTCATCCAGATGGTGGCGATCGGTGAGGAGTCGGGGCAACTCGACGCCATGCTGGCCAAGGTATCCGATTTCTTCGAAGCGGAGGTGGACGACGCGGTTGACGGACTCTCCAGCCTGATGGAGCCGATCATCATGGTCATCCTCGGCACCCTGATCGGCGGCCTCGTGGTCGCCATGTACCTGCCGATCTTCAAGGTGGCGCAGGCCGTCTGAGGCCGGCCTAGGAAAAACAACATGGACGGTCTCGACCTCCTCGCCCAGCCGGCATACTTCGCCGCAAGTTGCCTGCTGCTTGGCCTCGCAGTCGGCAGCTTCCTGAACGTCGTCATCCACCGCCTGCCGAAAATGATGGAGCGCGACTGGCAGGCACAGTGCGCGGAGCTCGCCAACGCGCCAGGCCCGGTGTTGGCGCCGTTGTCACTGTCCCGGCCACGATCCTCCTGTCCCAAGTGTGGTCATCGGATCTCGGCGCTGGAGAACATTCCCATCGTCAGTTGGCTTGCCCTGCGCGGCCGTTGCAGCGCCTGCAAGGCGGCGATCAGTCCGCGCTATCCGCTGGTCGAGGCGCTGACCGCCCTGCTCTCCGCCTACGCCGGCTGGCATTTCGGCTTTACCCTGGCGGCGGCGGGCGCCCTGCTGTTCATCTGGGCAATGGTCGCGCTGAGCGTCATCGACTTCGACACCCAACTACTGCCTGACGACATCACGCTGCCGCTGTTGTGGACCGGCTTGCTGTTCAATCTCGGCGGCACGTTCACCGATCTTCGCAGTGCGGTGATCGGCGCCATCGCCGGTTATCTCGCACTCTGGAGCGTATATTGGGCTTTCAAGCTGGTCACCGGCAAGGAAGGCATGGGCTACGGCGACTTCAAGCTACTCTCGGCCATCGGCGCCTGGTTCGGCTATCAGCTGCTGCCACTGACCATCCTGCTCTCCTCCCTGGTCGGCGCGGCGGTCGGCGTTTCCCTGATCATCCTGGCCCGCCAAGGCCGCGAGGTACCCATCCCCTTCGGACCCTATCTCGCCGCCGCCGGCGTGCTGGCCATGTTCTGCGGCCAAGCCCTGACGCACGCCTACCTGCGCCTGCTCTGAGCGCTTGAAATAGCGGCCCGGCGCCCTCACCTAACCTGGGTCGATGTGCCGTCGCCGCAAGCGAATGGAGACGGTTAAGTTATAATCCATTTTTTTGGAGGCTTCATGCCAATCTACGCCTACCGTTGCAGCAGTTGCAGCCACGAACAGGATGTGCTGCAAAAGATGAGCGACGCGCAACTCACCACATGCCCGGAATGCCACGGCGAAACCTTCATCAAGCAACTGACTGCGCCGGGCTTCCAGCTCAAGGGCAGCGGCTGGTATGCGACCGACTTCAAGGGCGGCGCTGGCGCGCCCAAGGCCGAAGCCAAGGCAGAAGCCAAAGCCGAAGCGCCCCCCTGCCAGGGTGGCACTGGGTCCTGCGCTTGCAATTGAAGGCCGGACGCGCCCGTCCTTGCTGCGGATGAAAAAATATTTCATTACCGGACTCCTGATCTGGGTGCCGCTGGCGATTACCGCCTGGGTCCTGGCGTCGATCGTCCGCACCATGGATCAGTCGCTGTTGCTGCTGCCGTCGGCGATTCGCCCGGAAACCTTGCTCGGGTTCTATATTCCCGGCATCGGCGTGATCCTGACCCTGCTGGTGGTGATCCTCACCGGCCTGATCACGGCCAACATCATCGGCCAGCGTCTGGTGCGCTTCTGGGAAGGCGTTTTGTCGCGCATCCCGGTGGTGAAGTCAGTCTATTACAGCGTCAAACAGGTCTCGGACACGCTCTTTTCCTCGACCGGGGAAGCCTTCCGCAAGGCGCTCCTGGTGCAATACCCGCGTCAGGGTTGTTGGACCATCGCCTTCCTCACCGGGCAACCGGGTGGCGATGTCGCCTCGCATCTGCATGGCGACTTTGTCAGCGTCTATATGCCGACGACACCCAATCCGACTTCGGGCTTCTTCCTGATGCTACCGCGCGCCGACGTGATCGAGCTCGACATGAGCGTGGACGAGGCGTTGAAGTACATCATCTCGATGGGCGTGGTCGCCCCTCCCCTGCGCAATCCTCTGGGTCGCGCCCAGAACCAATAGCCGCCTAGCCGGCGGCTTCTTCACGGAAACCCACATGCGAACCCACTACTGCGGCCAGGTGAACGCCAGCCACGTCGATCAGGTCGTCACGCTCTGCGGCTGGAGCCACCGCCGCCGCGATCACGGCGGCGTCATTTTCATTGACTTGCGCGATCGCGAGGGCTTGGCCCAGATCGTCTGCGATCCCGACAAAGCGGAAATGTTCGCCCGCGCCGAGGGCGTCAGGAATGAATTCGTGCTCAGGGTCACCGGCCGTGTCCGCCGCCGGCCCGAAGGTACCGTCAATACTAATCTGGCGACCGGCGAGATCGAAATCCTCTGCCAGGAACTGGAGATCATCAATCCGGCGGTGACGCCGCCGTTCCAGCTCGACGACGAGAACCTTTCCGAGAACGTGCGCCTCACCCATCGCGTGCTCGACCTGCGCCGTCCGCAAATGCAGAAGAACATGATGCTGCGCTATAAGACGGCGATGTCGTTCCGCCGTTTCCTCGATGCCAACGGCTTCATCGATATCGAAACGCCGATGTTGACCAAGTCGACGCCTGAAGGGGCGCGCGACTACCTGGTGCCTTCGCGCGTGCATCCCGGTCACTTCTTCGCGTTGCCGCAATCGCCGCAACTGTTCAAGCAACTCCTCATGGTGGCCGGTTTCGACCGCTATTACCAGATCACCAAGTGCTTCCGCGACGAGGATCTGCGCGCCGACCGCCAGCCCGAGTTCACCCAGATCGATATCGAGACTTCGTTCATGGACGAGCACAAGATCACGGCGCTGACCGAGGCGATGTTGCGCACCGTGTTCCGCGAGACGCTCGCGGTCGAACTGCCCGATCCCTTCCCGCGCATAACCTACGCCGAGGCGATGCACCGCTTCGGCTCGGACAAGCCTGATCTCCGGGTGACGCTCGAATTGACCGAACTGACCGATGCCATGAAGGATGTCGACTTCAAGGTCTTCAGCGGCCCGGCGACTTCCGGCGGCCGGGTGGCGGCACTGCGCATCCCCGGCGGTGCCGCGATCTCGCGCAGCGAGATCGACGCCTATACCGAGTTTGCGAAAATCTACGGCGCCAAGGGCCTGGCCTGGATCAAGGTGAACGAAATCGGCCGCGGCCGCGACGGCCTGCAATCGCCTATCGTCAAGAACTTGCATGATCCGGCAATCGCCGCCATCCTCGAACGCAGCGGTGCGCAGGACGGCGATCTGATCCTGTTCGGTGCCGACCAGGCGAAGATCGTCAATGACGCACTCGGTGCCTTGCGCAGCAAGATCGGCCACGAGCGGGCCCATGTCACCGGCGAAGCCTGGCGGCCGCTTTGGGTGGTCGACTTCCCGATGTTCGAGTACGACGAGGAAAACCGGCGCTGGTCCGCCTGTCATCACCCCTTCACCGCCCCCAAGGACGGTCATGAGGATCTCCTGGAATCCGATCCCGGCGCCTGCCTGGCCAAGGCCTATGACCTCGCCTTGAACGGCTGGGAAATCGGCGGCGGTTCGGTGCGTATCCATTCGGCCGCGATGCAGTCGAAAGTATTCCGCGCCCTGGCGATCGGGGAAGAGGAAGCACAGCTTAAGTTCGGTTTTCTCCTTGATGCCCTGAAATACGGTGCGCCGCCCCATGGCGGATTGGCCTTCGGACTCGATCGCATCGTCACCATGATGGCCGGCGCGGAATCAATTCGCGACGTGATCGCCTTCCCCAAGACCCAGCGTGCCCAGTGCTTGCTCACCGACGCACCCTCGGCGGTAGACGAAAAGCAGTTGCGCGAATTGCACATTCGCCTGCGGCAGAAGCTTGACACGCAGGTCGAGGTCGCCAAAGGCTGAGCATGCGCCGCCTTCTGCTCGCCCTTGGTCTGGCCTGTGCGGCATACTCGGCGAGCGCTGCGCAGTTGCAGACCGTCGCCCGCGACGAATTGTCGCTGGAGGCAAGGCAGACACTGCAACTGATAGCGAGTGGCGGCCCCTTCCCCTACCGCCGGGACGGCATCGTTTTCGGCAATCTCGAAGGGCGCTTGCCGGCACGGGTCCGCGGCTATTACCGCGAGTACACCGTGCCCACGCCGGGCAGCCGCGACCGGGGCGCCCGACGCATCATCTCGGGCAAGGCGGGCGACGCCTATTTCAGCGACGATCACTACCGCAGCTTCCGGAGAATCCGCGAATGAGGGGCTATGAAGCACTACTGCGCGACATTGACCGGGCCGGCGTCTACCACCTGCCTCTGTCCGGCCGCGAGGAAATCATCACCGCCGCAACAAACTGCGGCTATCCGGTATTCCGCGTCAATCTCGCCGAAGTCCGGGACAAAGACGGCCTGCTAGCAGCGCTGGCGCGGGAAATGGCCTTCCCGGAATGGTTCGGGCATAACTGGGATGCGCTCGCCGACTGTCTCGCCGACATGAGCTGGCGACCCGCCGAGGGCTATCTGGTGCTGCTGGAGAATTGCGATCTGCTGCATGCGCGCGCCCTGGACGATCACCTCAAGGTCCTGGAACTTTTCGCGGCGGCGGCCAACGAATGGCGCGAACAGAATGTTGCACTATGGTGCCTGGTCGACATGCAAGCCGATGGCATCAGCTGGCTGCCGGGTCTCTGATGTCCGGATCGAAGAAACCGGTCTCGGTGCTGGTGCTGATCCACACGCCCGATCTGCAGGTCTTGCTGCTGGATCGCGCCACCCGGCCGGGCTTCTGGCAATCGGTCACGGGTAGCCAGGAAGGCGACGAATCCCTGGTTGATACGGCGCGCCGGGAAACCCTGGAGGAAACAGGCCTGGCCGTAGCGCCCGAGGCGCTCATCGACTGGCGCTTGTCCAATCGCTTCGAGATTTTCCCGCAATGGCGCCAGCGCTATCCCGATGGCGTCAGCCACAACATCGAGCATGTCTATAGCCTCTGCGTGCCGCTTGAGAGCGAGATCATCATCGCGCCGCATGAGCACCTCGCCCATCTCTGGTTGCCTTGGCGCGCGGCGGCCGACAAAGTATTCTCCTGGACCAACCGCGACGCCATCCTGATGCTGCCACTGCTTCAGCAGGCATCGCCCGGCAGCTGATTTCCGGCCGCTTGGCAGGACGGGTAGAATCACAGCCTTGTCGAATTACCCCCTGAGCCCATCATGAGCGACAAGCTTCCCGCCGCCGTCAAGACCGGCATCCTCGCCGAGGCGCTGCCCTACATCAAGCGCTTCCATGGCAAGACCATCGTTATCAAGTATGGCGGCAACGCCATGACCGACGATCATCTCAAGCAGTGTTTCGCGCGCGACGTCGTGCTCCTCAAGCTGGTCGGCATGCATCCGGTGGTGGTGCATGGTGGTGGCCCCCAGATCGACGAACTGTTGAAGCGCGTCGGCAAGAAGGGCGAGTTCATCCAGGGCATGCGCGTCACCGACGCCGAAACCATGGAAATCGTCGAAATGGTCCTGGGCGGCCAGGTGAATAAGGAGATCGTCAACCTGATCAACCAGCATGGCGGCAAGGCGGTCGGCATCACCGGCAAGGACGGCGGCTTGATCCGGGCGAAGAAGCTGCTGATGCCGAACACCAGCAAGCCCGAGGTGCCGATCGACATCGGCCAGGTTGGCGAGATCGTCGCGATCGATCCGGCGCTGATCGCCCTGCTTCATTCCAGCGATTTCATCCCGGTGATCGCCCCGATCGGCGTCGGAGCCGGCGGCGAGACCTACAATATCAACGCCGACGTGGTCGCCGGCAAGATGGCCGAGATCCTCAAGGCGGAAAAACTGATCATGCTCACCAACACACCGGGCGTGCTCGACGAAAACGGCAAGCTCCTGACCGGAATCACGCCCAAGCAGATCGATGACATGGTCGCCGATGGCACCCTTTCCGGCGGCATGCTGCCGAAAATCGGTTCGGCGCTCGACGCGGCGAGAAGCGGCGTACACAGCGTGCACATCATCGATGGCCGGGTCGAACATGCCTTGCTACTGGAGATTTTGACTGACGAGGGCATCGGCACGCTGATCAAGAGCAAGTGATGGCTGATCTGCAAGCCCTGAGAGGGGGCGCATCACGGGTCTGGCTGTTCGACCTCGACAACACCCTTCACGACGCCAGGCCGCACATCTTTCCACACATCAACCGCAGCATGACCGACTATCTCGCCACGGCCCTCGGGCTGATGCCCGAGCACGCAGGTCAGTTGCGTCTCGACTATTGGCGCCGCTATGGCGCGACCCTGACCGGAATGATGCGGCACCACGGCACCGACCCCCGCCAGTTTCTGAGGGAGACCCACGCGTTTCCAAACCTGCCGCGCATGCTGGTATTCGAGCGTGCCGTCAAGGCCATGTTGCGCCGCCTGCCGGGGAGGAAAATCGTTTTCTCCAACGCCCCCCGGCACTACGCCGAGGCGGTGCTCGGGCTGATGGGCGTGCGCCCGTTCTTCGATGCGGTGTATGCGATCGAGCACCTGGGCTTTCGGCCGAAGCCCGACATCAGGGGCTTCATGCGCCTGCTCAAGGCGGAACGCCTGACCCCCGCGCGCTGCATCATGGTCGAAGACACTGCCGCCAATCTCAGGACAGCGAAAGCGATGGGCATGAAGACCGTATTGGTCAGCCGCGCCGCGAAGCTGCCCGGCTGGGTCGACCTGCGGCTACAATCCGTCCTCGAATTGCCGCGCCGGCTAGGCGAACTTTAGAGAGAATTCCTCATGGCAAAAAAACCGGGCGAGCGCAAACTGCAAATCCTGCACGTAATCGCCGAGATGCTGCAAGACCCCGCGGGCGAGCGGATCACCACCGCCGCATTGGCGAAAAAACTCGATGTCTCGGAAGCGGCGCTGTATCGCCATTTCGCCAGCAAAGCGCAAATGTTCGAAGGACTGATCGAATTCATCGAAGAAAGCCTGTTTACCGTCATCAACCAGATCGCCGCAACGGAAGAGGCCGGCTTGAAGCAGGCCCAGATGATCGTCTCCCTGGTGCTCGGCTTCGCCCAGAAAAACCGCGGCTTGACCCGGGTCCTGATCGGTGATGCCCTGGTCTTTGAAAACGAGCGGCTGCAGACGCGCATCAACCTGCTGCTCGACCGCATCGAGACGTCCTTGAAACAGTCGCTGCGGGTCGCCGCCACCCAGGGCGCGTTGCCGGCAGATCACGGCTTCGCCGCCCACGCCAACCTTCTGCGCTGTTTTGCCCTCGGCCGCCTGCACCAGTTCGCCAAAGGCGGCTTCAAGGATGACCCGCTCGCGCAATGGCCGCAGCAGTGGCCTTTGCTGGTGTAGCTCGGCCTGCTCGCTAG
>CAILCO010000072.1 GCA_903832735.1 uncultured Sterolibacterium sp. | reverse complement strand
CCAATGTCCCGATGAGCCTTGCCAATTCTCTCGTCCTCATTTTGCATCTCCTGGCTCCAGCGCCCGTGCGCTATGTAGCCAGTATCCACTTCCACAGGCTCGCTAGATGAGCCAGCCACGTTATTCGCTAAATGAGCCTTGTCTTTTGGCCAGCCAAATGTATCCAGGCTCTCGTATAGCCTGTCGTTTTCAACTAATTCAGGATCATGTCGATATTTGCTGTGAAAGGCCACCAGATCAAGAGCAAAATATTTCGAAGTCGGCTCATCTCGCTCACCTTCCGTGGCCAGGTCTTGGCGACCGAACCTGTCAATTACATAGATCCCAGTAGTCTCAATGGACGTAGCCAGTTTGGCCACGGGGACACGCTCATTCCCAACTGCAGGCTCAAGGATATTTACAAGCGAAACCCAGTCATTGGGAGGAGGGTCCCAGTCGGCTGGTTTATCGGCACCCCAGAATGTATTTTCACCAATTGGTTCGCCCATCCGCTTTCCCCTTCTGATCTTCCCGCTATCGCGGTCGTCTGGCTCTTACCTACTCAGGCTGGCTTGCTTTCGATGCGCATAACTAGATGTCCACCCACGGCTTGCGCAAATCGTTCGACGGTGCGCATGGACGGCGGGCGCTTGCCACTTTCCAACCTAGCCACCACGCTTTGTGTCGTTCCCATTCGCCGCGCGACTTCGTTTTGCGACATGCCGGCACGAGCGCGAGCGGCGATCAGTTCGCGGACAATGGCGAACTCATCGGCCTGTGCATCGTATTCAGCGCGAGTGTCGGCGTCGCTCAGCAGTTCGCGCTTGAGGGTTTTCAGAGATTTCATTTCGCGGCCTCCAATCGTTTTCGGGCAGTTTCAATGGCAGCGCGCGGTGTGGTCTGCGTCTTCTTGACGAAAACATGCAACACCAGCAACGAGCGACCATGAACGGCGGCATACACGGCACGGGCGATACCGTCTTTGCCCTTCATGCGCATTTCCCACAACTTACCTTCCAGTGGCCGGATATGGGGCATGCCTACCTTTTGCGGACCCAGTTCTTCCAGCAGTTCGGCAATGTGCAGGAAGCGGGCGCGCATGTCGGTAGGAAGACTTTTCAGTTCGCCCTCAGCCAGAGGGTGTACCACAACCGTCCATTCGCTCATATTATAGCTTTTTTGCTATGGATTGCCATCATTCTTAATCCTTGACCTACTGTACTCTCGGCGGGCTGCTCGATCCCGGCCTGTTCAAGAATCCATGCCTCTATTTTGACGTGCCAAGAGCGCAGTAGGTCTAGCGGGCGAACTATGTAATGCTTTTCGGCAATCGCGCTTGGCTGGTGTCCCATTATTTGCGCGACAACACCGGCTGGGACCTCACACCACTCGGACAAAGTACCGAAAGACCGGCGGAGATCATGGGGTGAGAGGTTCGGCAGGCCCGTGCTGCGCATGGCCCTCTGTAGTGGCGACAACGGGTCAGCAAGATAGCCTGCCTTTGACAGTGGCGAGGAAAACACATACTCGTTACGCCGTGGTTGCGCCGTAAGTAGAGAGGAGACATAAGGCGTCATCGGAATATCACGACCATCCGCGCTCACCTTGTCCTTGATGTGCAGGCTATGCCACTGGAAGTCGCAATCAGTCCATCGTAGTTGCGCAAGTTCTTCCCGGCGAGCCCCTGTCAATAGAAGCGTTTGCAAGTACGCGGCGGCAGTTGGGTTGCTTATCTTCCGTACCGACTCGAACCACAAACGAAGTTGTTCACGTTGCAAGACTTGTTTCTTTGCCCTCACCTTCTGCACCAGGTCGCGCACTTCACGCTTGCTGTGCGCATTGGGGCTGACGATGCCCCGGTATTCGCCCCTCTCTGCGCACCAGTTAAGAAAAGCACGCAACAAACGGAAGCACTTCGCCGACTCCGTCTTGCCGCGCCGGTTTGATTCTTCCAGCCAGGTTTGCACACGCTCTGCGGTTAGGTCAGCCAGTCGTAACGTGAGGAGAGGATAAACCAGACCGGGATAAGTCACTTCACCTTGCCCTGCTCGCCGGCCTCGTCCACGCGGTTCGCCTCCAGCCTTCACAGCAACATCGTGGTCGCGCTTGTGAGAGTCACCCCATTTGTGACTCCGGGCATCAACGTAAGCCTTCCAAGCCTCGGCAACCGTCAGATCCTTTCGCTTTTCCTCGGCTTTAATGGCCTCAGCAGCGGCGGCGCGATCAGCTCTAACTTGGCGCGGGTCTATGCCCTGGTCAGTTAGCGCCTTGAGCCTGGTTGCCTCTGCCTGGGCTTTGCCTATGGTCCAGGTGAGCACATCACCGATTGTCACCCGTAAGGATTTGTTATTCATCCACGCTTCGAAGATGAATGACTTTGCCCCGGACGCGGTAACTCTCAGCCCCAAGCCGGGGGCTTTGCCGTCCCAATAGATGCTCTGCTGCTTACCTGCCTGGCACTGCAACTTGGCAACCCGGTCAGCCGTGAAATTCGCCTTTTCCATTTCCGCCTAGCTCCATGTAGGGGTGGTGTAGGGGAATTATAGCAACAATTGGGAATACTGCGGAATTACAGAATCATGGGATATCTGTTTAATCTCTGTATTTACAAGGCTTTTAGACTGTAATCGCAATCACCATCAACATGCCGGAATGCGATTATTGGCCGACTCATAATCCTTTGGTCCTCGGTTCAAGTCCGAGCGGGCCCACCAACGCGTAGACGGCTCCCAGCGATGGGAGCCGTTTTTCTTGGCTAAATTCAGTTGCTGTAGTTGAGCAAGCCGGCCTTCAACTCGAGAAGTTCGAGCAGGCCGAAACTGCCGGGCCTTCCGTCCTTGATCAAGCCTTTCAACTCAATCACGCAATGCTCCGGCGAACGGCGAAGAACCTCGCCCTTGAGGGTGCGGTGCCGTTCCTCCGAGCCGAGATCAACATCCAGGATCACTTCTTCGCCCGGGTTCATCTCGGGTATCGACGCCCCGCGGTCGCGCACCCTGACGCGCACTTCGGTCTCGGAAAGATCAACGATCACAACTGAGCATGGCTCCGGAGGGGATCCATCCGAGAACGACAAGGTGACCGGAGCACAGGCTTTTGCGCGAACGGTCCGGCGCTGTTCGAAAGCGGCCAGCGTCGTCAAATCGGGGGTCAGCAGGACCATCTTCATGTCCGCGTAAGGACCATCCGGCAATACGATGCGTTTGGTTACCTGGGTATCGACAACCCACACCTCGGGCCCGGCATTGGAGATCAGGGAAATGGCGTTACCGGTGTTGAATTGCCCCTCCCGGCCAAGCAGCGCCCGGCTTTGATAGTCGAGCTTCTTCTCGAGGGTGGAAGTATCCGGGACGAGAAACTGCAGCTGTTTGAGTTGGGAGAACGGCGATTTATGTTCGCCATCCCCACCCCAGAAGGCCGCCGGATATCCTTTATCGTCCCGTTCGATCGCGTCGACGGAATAGACATAACTTCTATTCAGGCAATAAGCGACCAAAATCGTTTCGAAAACGAGTTCTTTCCTGAACTCAGGGAAATAGCGCAATCTTCTGCCGATCGGAAAGTTTTCGAACAGCGTCTTGATTCGCTCGATGCTGCTGGAAGTAAGCTTCGGGAGTTCCTCGGCATCATCAGCAACGCGAGATTTTCCAAGGAAGTTTTTCAGCATGTTCCGCATTGTCAGCGTACGTATTGTGATCCGACTATATTCATGAGACTCCTGCGCGCCCAGGCAAAACAGGCTCACGCATGTATTCCTAACTCTACCGGAAAATGGCGCATTAAAGTCGCCATCGGGCAAAATCCTGCGCACTTCGCGGCCGCCACGCAGGCAAGATTCGGTCAGGAATGACATCAGCCAGCAAGCCAGCTCCTTGGCTTTTCAGCGCATTTTCGGTACAGTGCCGGCAAGGCGCAAGCGCATGGGTTTATCATGGCCGTCAGAACTCCGCTGCAGTATCGGAAGAGTCCCGCTGGATAGCTAGGGTCTTTTCATTTTAAAAAATTCCGCTAACAGGAGGCCAAGTTGGCAAAACCTAATTTCCAGTTCGAGAAGCGCCAGAAAGAGTTAGAAAAAAAGAAAAAGAAAGAGGAGAAAAAGCAACGCAAGCTGGAAAAGAACGAACTGCCGGCCACAGAGACCGTTGCTCAATTGCCCGCCGAGGATGGAACCGCAGTAACAGAGTAGCACTCCTCGTACAGCGCAGGATTTCTCGCCGATAGCGGCAGCCCGGATGCTGCCTTTTCCGTTCGCCCAGCCCTTTCCTATAGCCCCCCATGGACGTCGTGATCGTCACTGACAGCCAGATCAATCTCGCATTGATACAAGACCTGCTACGCCAGGTCGATGGCAGCAAACCGCACTGTTTCAGCGATTCGGAGTCAGGCCTGGCCTGGTGTCTGGCCAACGATGCGGATCTGGTAATCGTCGACTGCAGGCAACCCGTCCCCGACGGCATACCGTTCATCAACCGCCTGCGCCAGGCTTCGAACCGGCGAAAAGTACCGGTGCTGATGATCACCTCCGAGAACGCGCAGGACGTGCGCAACCGCGCGCTGGAATTTGGCGTCATTGACTTCCTGAGCCAACCGCTGGACCGCATCGAATTTCTGGCCCGCGCCAGAAACATGCTGGCGATTCGCCACAGCCACCTGCTGCTCAGCGATCGCGCCGCGATGCTCGCCGATGAAGTCAAAAATGCCACCAGCGAGATCTATTCCCGGGAGCGGGAAACCATCATCCGCCTGGCCCGAGCGGCTGAATTCCGCGACCCCGACACCGGCGCTCACATTCAGCGCATGGCCAACTACTCACGCTTGATCGCGGCGAATCTTGGCTGGGATGAAGAGCGTCAGGAGATGATGCTGCAAGCCGCACCGATGCACGACGTCGGCAAGCTCGGAACGCCCGACGGGATACTTCTGAAGACGGGGCGATTGATCCCGGAAGAATTCGAGGTCATGAAGGAGCATGCGGCGATCGGCTGGGAAATCCTCAAGGACAGTTCCTCGCCGATTCTGCAGATGGCTGCCGAAATCGCGCTCTCCCATCACGAGCGGTTCGACGGTTCGGGTTACCCGCATGGTCTCTCCGGCGAGGCGATTTCCCTGGCCGGGCGCATCGTCGCCGTCGCCGACGTCTTCGATGCGCTCACCTCGGAGCGCCCCTACAAGAAACCCTGGGCGATCCCGTGCGCCGTCGACTATCTGGAACAGGGACGGGGCAGCCATTTCGATCCGCGCTGCGTCGACGCCTTCACCAAGGACTGGGACGCGGTGCTGGAGATCATGAACCGCTACCACGAAAAAGCCTAGTGCCCGTAGTTGTCCGAAGGACAACTACGGGCACTTGTGCCAGCGCAGCAGGTGCTGGCTTAGGACATTCCCTCCGGCCCCCTTGCGGGACCCGGCGACGAGAGCATTCAGCGGCGGTGCAGGCGAAGCAATCAACCGTCCCGCTTCTGGACCAGTTCGATCTTGTAGCCGTCGGGATCCGCGACGAAGGCGATCACCGAAGTGCCGTGCTGCATCGGCCCCGGCTCGCGCGTCACCGTTCCGCCGCGGCGCTTGATCTCGGCGCAGGCGGCGTAGGCATCGGGAACGGCGAGCGCGACATGGCCGTAGCCGGTACCGATTTCGTATTTGTCGACGCCCCAGTTGTAGGTCAATTCCAGCACCGCGGCATCCTTCTCGTCGGCGTAGCCAACAAAGACCAGGGTGAACTTTCCTGCCGGGTAATCGTTGCGGCGCAAGAGCTTCATGCCCAGCACCTCGGTATAGAAGGCGATCGATTTTTCCAGATCGCCGACGCGCAGCATGGTGTGCAGGATTCTCATCAAATGCTCCTCGGGTTAAATGACCGGCATCGCGGCCGCGCGTGCTTTCAACTCGCGGCGCGCCTCACGCCAGTCAGGGTAAAGCCCTTCGACCACGAGCCAAAACCGCGGGCTGTGATTCATCTCGACGAGGTGAGCCAGTTCGTGGGCCACGACGTAATCGATCAGGAACAACGGCAGATGGATCAGGCGCCAGTTGAGGCGGATGCCGCTCTTCTCGCTGCAACTGCCCCAGCGCGTCCGTGCCGAGGACAGCCCCAGGCGCGGTGCCGGCCGGCCCAGCCGTTGCGCGTAAAACGCGATGCGTTCGGCGAACAAGGCCTGGGCGCGCAACTTCAGAGCGCGCCGCGCCAGGGCGTCGCAGTCGGCATCGGGACGCGCCTCCAGTACCAGATCGACGCCGTCCCAGCGCACCCGGTTGGCCCCTGAAACGACACGCACCGCGATTTCCATGCCCAGCAGGGGCAGGCAGGCGCCATCCTTCATCGTCAGATGCCGCCGGGCGTGGCTGCCGGCATATTCGTCGAGCTTCTTTTGCACCCAGGCGCTGTGGCTGGCGACGAAGGCCTCGATCTCCCGCACGGTGATCGAGAGCGGCGCGCCTACGGTCAGGCCGCGTTCGTCGATGGTCATCGAAAGCCGCCGGCGGCGGCCCTGCTTCAGGGTGTAAGCGACGATGCGGGGGCCGAGTTGGAGATGCTTCGTGCGCTCGGTGTTCGTCACCTTAGCCTCGGGAGCGCGAAACAGGGAAAGCTGTTCGAACAGCATCATGCCGGAGAGAAGTCCCAGAGATCGGCGGATTGTCGCGGATCGGACCAGGTGGCGACTGCCCCGGCGAGCACCTTTTCGATCACCGCAAGCGGCTGCTCGATCACCCGCCAGTTGATGCGCAGCGTGCCATCGCCGTGCATCTGCAGCCAGCCGCCGCGCGCCGCGAAGGAAAACTTCCAGCGCGGCACGGCGCCAGGCGCCGCCAATCGCGTCAGGCTGGCGCCGATGATCAGCGCCGCCTCCTGGCGCAACCAGGCTTCGGCGCCGTCCTGGATCTGGCGCTTCGTTGCCGCCGGCGGCAGGGGGAGATGCAGGATCTGGTTTTCCCTGACGGCGATCGTGCGGTCGGTGTCGAGTTTCAGCAGGAGGTGGCCGCCGAGAAAAGGCAATCGTGCACCATCGGCCCAGCACGCAGCCGGGTCTGGCAGTTCGGCGTCAAGTCGCAGGCTGAGTTGCGGGCTGCGGGTCTTCATGAGCGGCATAGAGGTGCGGGCTGATGCGGGCCATCTCGGCTTCCATCCAGGCTTCGGCGCGGTTATTCACCTCTTCGGCGGAAAGACCAGTCGGATCAATGGCCGGGCCGATGCTGACAGTGATCGTGCCGGGGCGCTTGAAGAAAGCATTGCGGCCCCAGTATTCCCCGGCGTTATGCACCAGCGGCAGCACCGGCGCGCCGGTTGCCACGCCAAGGTTGGCGCCGCCGATCTTGTAGCGCCGGTGGCTGCCCGGCGCGACCCTCGTCCCTTCCGGAAAGATGATCACCGGATAGCCTTGCGCCAAGCGCAGACGGCCCTGCTCGACCAGTTGCAGCAGCGCATTCTTGCCGGCGCCCCGGTCGATGGAGATCATCGGAATCACCGCCAGCGCCCAGCCGAAGAAGGGCAGCTGCCATTTCAGTTCGCGCTTCCAGACGAACAGCGACAGCGGGAAAACCTGCTGCAGCACCACAGTCTCCCAGGCCGACTGATGCTTGGACAGGATCACCGCGGGACGATCCGGAATGTTCTCGCGCCCCTCTACGCGGTAATCGATACCGAGCACATGCTTGATCAGCCAGATGGTCATGAACACCCAGGGCACGGCGGTATAGCGGCGTGCCCGATGCGGCAGCGGAAAGCAGAAGATCATCAGCAAGGCGTATGGCGGCGTCACCACCAGAAGCACCAGCATGAACAGGATCGAGCGCAAATAGATCATCGTGCTAGGTCGTGATATGAGCGGCGACGGCGGCAAGATCGGGAAATATCAGCGTCCCGATCGGCAGTGCCGGATCGTCGGCTGTCTTCAGTCCCTTGCCGGTCAGCACCAGCATCGGTTGCGCGCCCGCCGCCGCCGCCGCGAGAAGATCGCGCAAGCTGTCACCCACCGCCGGCACGCCGGCCAGGGAAACATTGTAGCGGGCGGCGATCTCGTGAATCATGCCCGGTTCGGGCTTGCGGCAAGTGCACTGGTCGGCGCCGGTGTGGGTGCAGCAGAATACCGCGTCGATGCGTCCGCCGGCCTGAGCCACCGCCTTGATCATTTTCTCGTTGATGGCGTTCAGGGTATCCATGTCGAACAGGCCGCGGCCGACGCCCGACTGGTTGGTGGCGACGATGACCCGGTAACCCCACTGGTTGAGCCTGGCGATCGCCTCCAGGCTGCCGCGTATCGGCTTCCACTCCTCAGGCGACTTGATGAACTGATCGGAGTCATGGTTGATGACGCCATCGCGATCGAGAATGATCAGCTTCATGCTCAGGAAGCCAGCCGGGAGAGGTCGGCAATCCGGTTCATGGCGGCATGCAGTTGCGCCAGGAGGCCGAGGCGGTTGGCTCGTAGCGCCGGCTCCTCGGTATTCACCATCACCTCGGTAAAGAAGCTGTCTACCGGCGCCTTGAGCGCTGCCAGCGCCTGCAGCGAAGCGGTGAAATCGCCTCTCTCGAAGGCGGCGTCGGCATCGGCTTTTACCAATGCGAGCTGCGTCGCAAGAAATTGCTCCGCGGGCTCCTGCAGCAAGTCGCGGGCTATCGTCGCCGTCACGCCGCCCTCGACTTTTTTCAGAATGTTGCCGACGCGCTTGTTGGCGGCGGCCAAGGCCTGCGCCTCGGGCAATTCGGCGAAGGCGCGAACGGCTTCCAGCCGCTGGACCAGGTCGGTCCAGACCGCCACATCCACCGCCAGCGTGGCTTCAACTTCTTGCGCCGAATAGCCCAGTTCAATACGCAGATAGCCGTTCAAGCGGTCCATCATGAAGCGCAACAATTGCGCCTGGGAAAAATCGCTCAGCAAGCCGGCGAAGGCCGCTTCAGAATCGGCGATAAGATCGTGCAGGGCCAGTGGAAGTTTCTGTTCGACGAGCATGCGGATCACGCCCAAGGCATGACGCCGCAGCGCAAAGGGATCCTTGTCGCCGGTGGGCACCTGGCCGATGCCGAACAGGCCGACCAGCGTCTCCAACTTGTCTGCCAGCGCCACGACCGCGCCGAGCTGTCCGCGCGGCAGGCTGTCGCCGGCGAAGCGCGGCTTGTAATGGTCCTCGATGGCATTGGCAATCTCCTCCGGCAGTCCGTCGTGAGTCGCGTAGTAGCGGCCCATGATGCCCTGCAGTTCGGGGAACTCGCCGACCATGTCGGTGAGCAGGTCCGCCTTCGCCAGCAGCGCTGCCTGGTCAGCCGATCGCGCCAGATCTTCGCCGCCCAGCCGTGCGCCGATGGCGCTGGCGATGGCGGCGACACGTTGCGCGCGCTCGCCTTGCGAACCCAGCTTGTTGTGATAGACGACCTTCGCCAGTCCCGGAATCCGGTCGGCCAGCGACTTCTTGCGATCCTGGTCGTAGAAGAACTTGGCATCGGCCAGACGCGGCCGGACCACGCGGGCATTGCCGGTGATGATGTTGGCCGGGTCGGCCACGCGCATGTTCGAGACCAGGAGAAAACGGTTGGAAAGCCTGCCCTGCTCGAACAACGGAAAATATTTCTGGTTGGCCTTCATGGTCAGGATCAGACACTCCTGCGGCACCTGCAGGAAGCCCGCGTCGAAGCTTGCTTCATAGACTGCGGGAAACTCCACCAGGGCGGTGACTTCGTCGAGCAGGTCGGCATCCTCCTGCCACTGCAGCGTCCCTGCGGCCTCGTTCAACTGTCCGCGGATCATTTCTCGGCGTTTCTTAAAGTCGGCGATGACGCTGCCGTCCTGCTCCAGCTTCAGCTCATATTGGTCGGCGTTGGCTATACTGATCGCGCCGCCGCTCATGAAGCGGTGGCCGCGCGTGCTCCTGCCGCTCGTGAGGCCCAGCACTTCGCCGGGCACGACGCGCTCGCCATGGAGCATCACCAGGCCATGCACCGGGCGCACGAACTGGTGATCGGAATCGCCCCAGCGCATCAGCTTGGCAATCGGCAGCTTCTTCAGCGCCTCGGCAACGATCGCGGCGAGGACCTCGTCGAGCTTCGCACCCTTGACCCGTGCTTCGTAGAAAAAGGTTTCCGACTTGCCGTCCATGCGTTTCTCGAATCTGGACAGTTCGGAAACGGGAATGCCTTTGGCCTGCAATTTCTTCAGCAGCGCATTGCTCGGATTTCCTGAGGCATCCAGCGCCACGGCAACCGGCATGATCTTTTCTTCGACGCTGCGATCCGGCGCACTCGCCTCGACCTCCCGCAGCAATACCGCCAATCTTCTGGGCGTGGCGCAGCCCCGCAGGTTCTCCGGCAGATCGAGAACCAGTTGATGCTTCACCAGGCCATTGAAGACTTCGTGTAGGAAAACCTCGCCGAGGCGCGCCAACGATTTCGGTGGCAGCTCCTCGGTCAGCAATTCGACCAGCAGCGTGGCGCTCATGATGGCTCCCCCTGCTTTAACATCGGAAACCCGAGGGCTTCACGCGAAGCCAGGTAGGCCTGGGCCACTTCGCGTGAAAGGGCGCGCACCCGGCCGATGTAGGCGGCGCGTTCGGTGACCGAGATGGCACCGCGCGCATCGAGCAGATTGAAGGTGTGCGAGCACTTCATCACCATCTCGAAGCCCGGTAGCGGCAGGGAGAGACTCATCAGGCGCTTGGCCTCGGACTCGTACTTGGTGAATTGCGCAAACAGCCAGACCACGTCGGAATGTTCGAAATTGTAGGTCGATTGCTCGACCTCGTTCTGGTGATAGACGTCGCCATAGCTGATGCCGGGCGCCCAGACCAGATCGTAGACATTCTCGACGCCCTGCAGATACATGGCCAGGCGCTCCAGGCCGTAGGTGATCTCGCCGAGCACCGGGCGGCAGACCAGCGAACCGATTTCCTGAAAATAGGTGAATTGGGTCACCTCCATGCCGTTCAGCCAGACCTCCCAGCCCAGTCCCCAGGCGCCCAGGGTCGGCGACTCCCAATCGTCCTCGACGAAGCGGATGTCGTGCTCCGCGGTGTTGATGCCGAGCGCGCGCAGACTGTCGAGATAGAGTTCCTGAATGTTGTCGGGCGAAGGCTTGAGCACCACCTGATACTGGTAGTAATGCTGCAGGCGGTTCGGGTTCTCGCCGTAGCGGCCGTCCTTGGGCCGACGCGACGGCTGCACGTAGGCGGCACGCCACGGCTCCGGGCCGATGGCGCGCAGGAAGGTGGCGGTATGGAAGGTGCCGGCGCCGACCTCGATATCATAGGGTTGAAGCAGTACGCAACCCTGCTTGTCCCAGAAATTCTGGAGGCGGAGGATGACCTCCTGAAAGCTTGGCCTCTGGCCAAGCTTCGGCGCAGACTCATGCCCGCTTGCGGGCGTGACGTCGGAACCAAAGGTCGGAGAACTGCTCATGGAAAACCCTGCGCTATTTCGAAAGCGCGATTTTACAGGGAAAGTCGGGCTGAAGCCCGACCTACTTCCTTCACCTCCGCGCAGCCGAAAGCCAGGTGGGTCGGGCTTCAGCCCGACGACCGCAGGAAGTCCCTGCGGGACCTCCTGCGTGTCATCACTGCCGGCAGGAACGCCAGCAAGGCGAGCAGGACGGCAATCGTGTTACCCCAGCGGACGTAGGGCGTCATGCCGGCATAGCCGCGCACCTCCACGGTCAGCGCGTCGCCGGCGAATGCCGGCAGCGCCGCCGCGACCACGCCGTCGGGGCGCACCGCTGCGGTCATGCCGGTGTTGGTCGCGCGGAGCATGAAACGTCCGGTCTCCAGCGCGCGCAGTTGGGCGATTTGCAGATGCTGCGGCTGGGCCAGAGAATCGCCGAACCAGGCGGTATTGGAGAGATTCACCAGAAGACTCGCGGCGGGCAGCGCCCGGATGATCTCCTCGCCGAACAGATCCTCGTAGCAGATATTCGCTGCCAGCCGCTGGCCGGCCAGGGCCAGCGGCGCCTGCACACGGGGTCCGGCGGAGAAATCCGACATCGGGATATTCATCAGCGCGAGAAACCAGGAAAAACCGGGCGGCACATATTCGCCGAAAGGCACCAGATGCGACTTGGCATAGACCTGGGGCTTAACCCCAACCTCGGTGACAGCGACCGCGGCATTGGTGTAGCCGCCGTCAAGAGTGCGCATGGCCACCCCGACCAGGGCCGGACCCCGAACAGTGATGGCGGCGAGGTAGTCCGCCGGCAGCTGATCGTAGAACAGGGGCAGCGCCGTCTCCGGCAGGACCGTCAATTGCGCCGGGTGTTCGCGCGCAAGACGGGCATAAGTGCCGAGCGACTGGGGCAGACGCTCGGGTTCCCACTTCAGGCTCTGCGCGATGTTCCCCTGAAGCAGGCTCACCGTCAGCGCTGGCCCTTCCGGCTGGGTCCAAGCCATGCGCTGCAGCGCCTGCCCGACGAGCAGGATGATCAGGATGATCAGCGCGCTGCGCCAACTCGGCCTGATCAGGAGTGCGGCCAGCAAGGCCGCGAGCAACGCTGAAACATAGCCCACGCCATAGACGCCGAGCAGCGGCGCATAGCCGGCGAGAGGGCTGGGCGGCGCCTGGGAATAGCCCAGGGCGAGCCAGGGAAAGCCGGTCAGCAGCCAGCCACGCAGCCACTCCGCAAGCGTCCACGCGCCGGCAATGAGCAGCGTGTCGCGCCAGGGAATGCCGCTTCTCAAGCGGGCGAACAGCCAGCCGGAGAGCGCCGGAAAGAGCGCGAGATAGGCGCAGAAGAAGAGCGTCGCCAGTGCCGCGACGACGGCGGGCATGCCGCCGAAATCGTGCATGCTGATATAGACCCAGGAAACGCCGGCCAGGAAAAAGCCCAGGCCCCAGAGGAATCCGATCCATGCGGCGCGGCGCGGCGAACCGGCGCGACGAAACAGCAAGAACGGCAGAGTGACGAGCGGCAGCGGAAACAGATGGAAGGGCGCGAAACCGAGGACGGTCAATGCGCCCAGAAGCGGGGCGAATAAAGGCGCGGGGAATCTACTCATCCAGCGCGATGACGCGCTGCGGATCGACCAGCAGCGTGTGCACACGCCGGCTGTCGGCGCGCAGCACCTGGATACGCAGGCCGCCCAACTGCAGCGTTTCGCCGCGTTTCGGCAAGCGCCCCAAGTGCTGGATGACCAGGCCCCCCAGGGTATCGAACTCGTCGCTGAGCAAATCGGTCCCGAATGCGCCGTTGAAGTCGGCAATCTCGGTAGTCGCCTTGACGCGATAACGGCCGGAATTATCGAGCACGATGTTGTCGGCGGCCTCGTCGAAATCGTATTCGTCGTCGATGTCGCCGACGATCTGCTCGAGCACGTCCTCGATGGTCACCAGGCCGGAGACGCCGCCGTATTCGTCGACGACGATCGCCATGTGGTTGCGCGACACGCGGAACTCGCGCAACAGGATATTGAGCCGCTTTGATTCCGGAATGAACACCGCCGGCCGCAAGGTGTCGCGCAAATCAAACTCCCGATCGGCGAAGTAGCGCAGCAGATCCTTGGCGAGCAGGATGCCGACCACGTCGTCGCGGTGCTCGCCGATGGCCGGAAAGCGCGAATGCGCCGCCTCGATGACGAACTCGGCGATCTTTTCCGGCGTAGCGCCGATGGCGATGACATCCATCTGGGCGCGCGGCACCATGATCTCGCGGACTTGGATGTCCGATACCGAGAGTGCGCCTTCGATGATCGACAGGGCGTCGGCATCGAGCAGGTTGCGCTCGAAGGCGGTGTGCAGCAGTTCGAGGAGTTGCTCCCGATCTTCCGGCGCACGCGTCAGCAGTGCGGAAAGTCGTTCGAACAAACTGGGTCGATTCACGGGTTCCATCAGTAGGGATCGGGATAGCCTAGGCGGGCGAGAATCTCTCGCTCCTTCGCCTCCATGAGCTTCGCCTGGTCATCCCGCTCATGATCGCATCCCTGCAGGTGCAGCATACCATGCACCACCAGATGCGCGAAATGAGCCTCCGCCGTCTTGCCCTGCGCCTCGGCCTCGGCCAGTACCACCGGCAGGCAGAGGACCAGATCGCCGGCCAATTCCGGCGGCGGCGCATAAGGAAAGGAGAGCACGTTGGTGGGGTAATCCTTGCCGCGGTAATCGCGATTGAGCGAGCGTCCTTCCTCGGCATCGACAATGCGTAGCGTCACCTCGGCGGAGCACTTCAGGGCCGCAGTCACCCAGCGCCGCAGCTTAGCCCGCAAAGGTAAAGCCTGATCGTTGCAGGCGTATTGCACTGTAAGCGACAGCGCCTTATTTCTTTTCTTGCTCATGTTTCTCGTAGGCCGCAACGATGCGCGCCACCAGCGGATGGCGGACCACGTCCTCGGCGATAAAATCGGTGAAGGCGATGCCGCGCACTTCCCTGAGGATATTGGCGGCCTCGATCAGGCCGCTCTTCTGGCCCCGGGCGAGATCGATCTGGGTGACGTCGCCGGTGATCACCGCCTTGGCGCCGATGCCGATGCGCGTCAGGAACATCTTCATCTGCTCCGGCGTGGTGTTCTGCGCCTCGTCGAGAATGATGAAGGCATGGTTCAGGGTCCGTCCGCGCATGTAGGCGAGCGGCGCGACCTCGATGGCCTGGCGCTCGAACATCTTGCCCACCTTGTCGAAACCCATCAGGTCGTAGAGCGCGTCATAGAGCGGGCGCAGATAGGGATCGACCTTCTGCGACAGGTCCCCGGGCAGGAAGCCGAGGCGCTCGCCCGCCTCCACCGCCGGCCGGGTCAGGACGATGCGGCTGACCAGGTCGCGCTCGAAGGCATCCACTGCGCTAGCCACGGCGAGATAGGTCTTGCCGGTGCCGGCCGGGCCGATGCCGAAGGTGATGTCATGCTCCTGGATCTGGCGCAGATATTGTGACTGGCGCGGCGTCCTGCCATGCAGATCGGGCTTGCGGGTGAGCAACCCGGGCACCGGTTGCGCCGCATGAGTGCGGTTGGCAAGTTCGACCAGACCGAGTTGGACGTCGTCGATCGACAGCGGCCCGCCGGACAGTTCGTAGAAATGGCGCAGGGCGGCGGCGGCCGAAGCGGCGGCGGCGCCGCTGATGCGAAAGCGCTCGCCGCGCCGAGCGATTACGACGTCGTAGGCCGTCTCGATCTGACGCAGGTTTTCATCTAGCGCGCCGCAGAGATTCGCCAATTGCTCGTTGTCGAGCGGATCGAGCGTGAGATCGAAGGGTCGCGGCTTCAAGATTTCATCCTAGGCACCTAGCAGTTCGCCGCGCAGCGTATGCGGCATCGCGGCACTGATCCGGACATCGGCATACGCGCCGATGAGATGCCCGGGCCCGGGAAAGTTGACGATGCGGTTGCTGTCGGTCCTGCCGGCGAGCTCGCCCGGGTCTTTCTTGGCAGGGCCCTCGACCAGCACGCGTTCGACCTTGCCGATCAATTTCCTTCTCGCGGAATAATCCTGGGCCTCGATCTTCTCCTGCAGCCGCGCCAGGCGCGCCTCCTTGATCGCGGCCGGCGTGTCATCCGGCAATTCCGCGGCGCGCGTTCCCGGACGCGGGCTGTAGAGGAAGCTGTAGGAATCGGAAAAGCCGATCTCGTCTATCAGCCTCAGGGTCGCTTCGAAATCCTCGTCCGTCTCGCCGGGAAAACCGACGATAAAATCCGAAGAGATCGACAAGTCGGGCCTGACCGCCTTGAGCTTCCTGACCAGGCTCTTGTATTCCAGCGCGGTGTAGCCGCGCTTCATCGCCGCCAGGACCCGGTCGGCGCCAGCCTGCACCGGCAAGTGCAGATGCGAGACCAGCTTGGGCACGCGCGCATAGACATCGATCAAGCGCTGAGTCATTTCGCGGGGATGCGAAGTCGTGTAGCGGATGCGCGCGATGCCCGGCATTTCGGCGAGCGTCTCGATCAGGAAAGCGAGGTCGGCGTGGTCAGGGGCATCGGGCGTGTCGAGATCGGAAAATTTCCCGGCATAGGCATTGACGTTCTGCCCGAGCAGCGTGATCTCCTTTACGCCCTGCGCCGCCAGGCCAGCTACCTCGGCGAGCACGTCGGCTATCGGCCGAGACACTTCCTCGCCGCGGGTGTACGGAACGATGCAGAAACTGCAGAACTTGGAACAGCCTTCCATGATCGAGACGAAGGCGGATCCCGCCTCGGTACGAGCCTGCGGCAGATGGTCGAATTTCTCGATCGCGGGAAACGAGACATCGACCTGGGATGCCCCGCTGGCGCGGCGCAGAGCGATCAGCTGCGGCAGGCGGTGCAGCGTCTGCGGCCCGAAGACGACATCGACGTAGGCCGCGCGCTTGACGATCGTCGCGCCTTCCTGGCTGGCGACGCAGCCGCCGACGCCGATGAGCAGATCGGGCTTCGAGTCCTTCAGGTGGCGCACCCTGCCCAAGTGGTGAAATACCCGCTCCTGAGCGTTCTCGCGCACCGAGCAGGTATTGAACAGGATGATGTCGGCATCTTCCGGGCGGTCGGTGGTCTCCGTCCCGTAGGCTGCTGCGAGCACGTCGGCCATCTTGGCGGAGTCGTACTCGTTCATCTGGCAGCCGAAGCTGCGGATATAAACTTTTTTCGTCACTCAGCTTTGAATGTAGTTTTCCAGATGCTGAATGACGGCCGCCTGATCCGAGATCACTTCCTTGACCAGATCCCCGATCGAGAGCACGCCGATCAGGCGCCCTTCGTCGAGCACCGGCAGATGGCGAAAGTGGCCGTCGGTCATCAGTTGCATGCACTCGTCTACCGTTTGCCCCGGGCCGACACTGATCAACTTCGCGGTCATGATCTCCGCCACCGTGACGGCGGACGAGGACTTGCCGACCAGGGCGATTTTGCGGGCATAATCCCGCTCCGACAGGATGCCGACGAGGGATCCGTCATCGACGACGAGCAGCGCGCCGATGTCGTACTCGGCCAGCAACTTGAGCGCTTCGATGACCCGTGTCGTGGAACCGATAGTGCGCAAGACGCCTTTCTTGGTTGCCAGCAATTGCTTGACGGTCTTCATTTTGTCTCTCCCCGTGTCGATGACGCCACTCTAACATTTTGGCTCATTTAGCGAATAACGTGGCTGGCTCATCTAGCGAGCCTGTGGAAGTGGATACTGGCTACATAGCGCACGGGCGCTGGAGCCAGGAGATGCAAAATGAGGACGAGAGAATTGGCAAGGCTCATCGGGACATTG
>CAILCO010000071.1 GCA_903832735.1 uncultured Sterolibacterium sp. | reverse complement strand
ACGATTCAGGAAGAAAACCGAAGAACACCCAAACAGCAAAGAAAATCTCAGCTTCATATCCACGGGGCGAAGAAAATACACCCGAAGAAAATCCGGTTTCACGCCGGCCAAGTAAATCCAGTTTCGGCTCGGCCGCGACAATGCGCCCTTACCTCGAGGCAATAGGCTAGTTGAGCGCCTCTTCTGCGGTGCCCTGCGGAGATTATATTCTGAATATGTCCGCGTAACGTGCGGAGATAATGCTTGCGCTTGCGGAGATTATCCGCAAGAATATCCGCATCTACTGCGGAGTAAGTTGTGACCACCTATATCTGGCAACGTGCTGATTGGCCAAACTGGCGCATTGACTCGTCAAAGCTATCTGTACCTCTGGCCACGGTACGTCACGCCCAAGGCAGACTGATTGGGCGAATGGAATCACTCGGATTCAAACTTCGCGATGAAGCCTGGCTGCAAACCCTCACACAGGACGTCATCAAGACCAGTGAGATTGAGGGAGAGCGTCTCGATACCGATCAAGTACGCTCATCCATTGCTCGTCGCCTTGGTATGGACATCGGAGCACTGACTCCCGTCGATCGGAACGTTGAAGGCATCGTCGAAGTGATGCTCGATGCGACACAAAACTGCGCGAAGCCACTTACCGTCAAACGATTGTACGGCTGGCATGGCGCACTCTTTCCGACCGGGCGCAGCGGACTATCGAAGATCCGTGTTGCCAAGTGGCGGGATGACTCCGCCGGACCCATGCAAGTTATCTCGGGGCCGATTGGCCGTGAGACAGTTCATTTCACTGCCCCACCTGCTGAGCAACTCGGCGCTGAGACCAAGAAGTTCTTAAGCTGGTTTGAAAACGTTGAAGTCGAGCTCGATGGGGTGATCAAAGCCGGCTTGGCGCACCTCTGGCTCGTTACCCTGCATCCGTTTGACGATGGCAATGGGCGGATTGCGCGGGCCGTTGGCGACATGGCCTTGGCTCGGTCAGAACAAACACATCAGCGTTTCTACAGCCTCTCGGCGCAGATTCAGCACGAACGCAGCGACTATTACAATGTCCTGGAACATACCCAAAAGGGGGAGATGGATGTCACTGATTGGCTGCTGTGGTTCTTGGCGAGCCTGCAACGTGCGATAGGGCGAGCCGAAGAAACCTTGTCAGTGGTTTTGGAGAAGGCCCGATTCTGGGATCGATTTGCCACATCGCCGATGAACGAGCGGCAGATCAAGGTTCTCAATCGACTACTAGATGGCTTTGACGGCAAATTGACCACCAGCAAATGGGCGAAGCTTTCCAAATGTTCCCAGGACACGGCTTATCGGGACATCCTGGCACTGATCGAATTGGGTGCGCTCAAAAAAGCGGAGGGGGTAGGGCGTAGCACGCACTATGATCTGGTGGTGCCAGAAAAGTAAGATCGTATTCTGCGGCGAAAATCAGGTATGCCAAATGAGAGATGTTCGAGATAAAATGCCGTTTCGGCTGCGCAAATATCGGAAAATTCGCTGTCTGACAGTATCTGGCATCAACTGGCGATGACAAGCAACGCCAAGCAAGTTTTGATCATGGTATTTTCAATGGTATCAGCAAGGCGTCGCATTAAAAAGCGACCTAAAAACAATTGGATAGACGTGCTGTTTACTATTGAGTGGGAGTGAGGGTTGTAAAAATAATTATATTAATCAATGGCATGTGTAAAGTCTAAGATAATGCTGTTGCAATATCAATAGCATATGAAATCGATGCAACTTGATGAAAAATAATATATTGCTCTCCTCAACTTCGTTGGCGATCTGCTCTCCAGCCCTGCTTTTTTGACGGTAGACCTGACGGTAGAAATTTGGCTCATTAACCGAAATTAATGTCTACCGTCAGGGTCATTCGCCGCATTGACGACGGGTGGTGCGCGCCGGTGGTACCAATGTCCGGATACTCGGCGTCAGATCAATAAATTCACTGAGTAGTAGCCATCTTCCTTGGTGGGTACGCCGACGTCTGACTCATCGTGCTGCGGAACACTGCATCCATCTGATCGACGCCACCAAAGAATGGTGCTGTCTGGCACTCGGTTTGGTTGGCCCAGTTTCACCGACCTTGGATGCACTTGGGTCCGCGTCCGAAATATATCTACAAAGTTCGGACAGACAGTCGCCTCGAAGCTAGTGCCCAGCCGAGGGGCAGAGCGCGCAGGGAAGGTCGGAGGCCTCGCTTGCTTTGCGCATCGAGTACGGCCGCTATAGGGCCCCTTTTCTATTCATCGAGAAGGCGAATGAGGTCGATAACACCGTGTCTGCACGCTAACAGATGCACTGTTATCGTGGAAAGCTGATGTGCAGAATGCCTAAAATAAATGACATTATCGAAGTGTTTGCCTATTTATGGCAGCAGATGCTTCCTCATCAAGCTTGCGTCATTAGCCATTATCACTTAGTATAGTAGGCGTTACTGCTGAATATGCCTAATACTATGAGCAAATTCGTGATGCCGTTGCAAGCTGCAGAGCATGTCGCCCAACTGGGCCAGCGTATCCGGGTCGCGCGGATTCGGCGCGGCTGGTCAGTCGCCGACCTCGCCGTCAAGGCTGGCATCAACCGCAACACTCTCACCGCGCTGGAACTGGGTAAGCCGGGCACGGCAGTCGGCGTGTGCATCACCGTCCTGTGGGCGCTTGGCCTCGACAAGTCCCTAGAAGCCGTCGCCAATCCCGACACCGATCTGCACGGCAAGGCGCTCGAAGCGTCTCGTCGCCCCACGCGCGCAGGCAAGTCCAGGAAGGCGAGCGATGATTATGACTTCTGAGCGCGAAGCCTATGTCTACATCCAACTCCCTGGCACCATGGAGACGGTGCCGGCGGCGCTGCTCAGGGTGCAGACGCTGCCCGACGGCACGCAGATCGGGCGCTTTCGCTATGGCGACCGTTACCTTCAGCGGCAAGAAGCGGTCGCACTCGACCCTTTCCAGTTGCCCTTGGACAAGACCGTCTATGAGTTCACCCAGTTCAAGGGCATTCCGGGCGCGGTACGGGACGCCGGTCCCGATGCCTGGGGGCGGCGTGTGATTGAGCACAAGCTCGAACGCAGCGCAGCTGACCTCCAGGAGATCGACTATCTGCTGCACGGACCGCAGGACGGGGCGGGATATTTGAGTTTCGGGCTGAAGGCCGAACCGCCGGCGCCCAAACGTCAGTACAACCGCACGCACCAACTGGCCGAATTGATTGCGGCCACGCAAGCAATCGAGGAGGGCAGGCCGGTAGCCGCGCACGTGCTGGAACAACTCGATCCGGGCACCAGCATGGGCGGTGCGCGGCCGAAGGCCACGATCGAGGACGCGCAAAGCCTTTGGCTCGGCAAGTTTCCCGCCAAGGATGACCGCTTCAATCTGCAGCGTGTCGAATTCGCAACGCTCGACCTTGCGCGCCGCTGTGGCTTGAACGTCACGCAGGCGCGGCTGCAGACGGTCGGCGACAGTGACGTGCTAATGCTGCAGCGCTTCGATCGCGACCACACCGACAAGGGCTACCTGCGCTTCGGCCTCGTCAGTGGGCTGACCGTGCTCGATTGCGGCGACAGCCACCTGGACCGGGAACGCTGGTCCTACCCGCTGTTGGCCGACAACCTGCGCCGCTGGTCCGATAAGCCGGAAGCCGACTGTGCCGAGTTGTTCAGGCGCATGGTCTTTAACGCTGCCGTGACCAACAACGACGATCACCCGCGCAACCATGCCCTGCTGCGCAGGCAGAAGGGATGGCGGCTGTCGCCGGCCTACGATCTAGTGCCCGCACCCGTGGTCAGCCTGGAGCGGCGCGACCTGGCGTTGACCGTCGGCAACTACGGTCGCACGGCCAGCATCTACAACTTGCTGTCGCAGGCGGGCCGTTTCGGGTTGTCGGCGGAAGAGGCATGCGCGGAGATCGATCGGCTCGTGGGCGTGGTGCGTCACTGGCGCGAGACTTTCTTCGCCTGCGGAGTGTCGGCTCAGGACATGGAGTACATCGCTCCGGCCATCCTGCCCGAGTGCTTTTTCATTGAGAGGCTGAGGCGGCTCGATGAATAAGGTGGCGTATCCGGTTACAAAGCTCGGCGATGGTTGATAATTGATGCGCTGGAGTATCCTACCCGTCAAACCCGCGCCAGAAAAAGCGCTCAAATTATGACGGTAGAAGTGACGGTATACATGATAATCAGAATAATAAAATCCATATTTTATATTGGCTTATAGTCGTCAAAAATGATCGAGTTTTAATAGAAAACATAGTAACATCAAGCACTTACTGCGCAATTGCCCCCCCATCCGCTTTGTTGAGTAATGCAGTAGGTTATGCTCTCTTGATACAGCCTTTTGTCCAAGCAATTTGGACAGAATCTGGACAGATTTAGGCCCATAACTGTAAGCGTCCAGCCGTACCGCATTGCTGAGAGGTGACGGAGGCGGCGATCATTGTGTCCACGATAATTTTGGTGGACACATGAACACAAACCTACTTGCCTCGCCCGTTGCCCGCCGCCATCGGAGGCACACCTCCGAATT
>CAILCO010000070.1 GCA_903832735.1 uncultured Sterolibacterium sp. | reverse complement strand
AATTCGGAGGTGTGCCTCCGATGGCGGCGGGCAACGGGCGAGGCAAGTAGGTTTGTGTTCATGTGTCCACCAAAATTATCGTGGACACAATGATCGCCGCCTCCGTCACCTCTCAGCAATGCGGTACGGCTGGACGCTTACGGACAAATCCGGTTTGCTACAGAAGGACCATATTGTTCCGGTGGATAAGCGCTTCCTCGTCGAGATAGCCGAGGATGGCTTCGATTTCCTGCGTGCCGTGTCGGGCAATGCGCCGCGCTTCGCTGCTCGAATAGTTGATCAGGCCGCGCGCGATTTCTCCACCACCTGCGGAAAGACAGGCGACCGCCGCACCACGCTCAAATTCGCCATCGACGCTTACTACGCCGATCGGCAGCAGACTCTTGCCGTCACGCAGCGCTCGGACAGCTCCTTCATCGAGCAGCAGGCTGCCAGCAAGTTGCAGATGGTCGGCCAGCCATTGTTGGCGAGCCGCCAAGGGCGATTCCGTAGCGAAAAGTAGTGTTCCGAGTTTTTCTCCCCGAGCTAGGCGGAGCAGGGCGTCGGGTTCGCGTCCGTTGGCGATGAGCGTATCGGCCCCGCTGCGCGCTGCGCGTTGTGCCGCACGAACTTTGGTGATCATGCCTCCCCTGGCTATGCTGCTTCCAGCTCCGCCGGCCATCGCCTCGTAAGCGGTGTCGTCGGCGCGGCCTTCGGAAATCAATGTTGCAGAGGGGTTATACCGTGGATCGGCAGAAAACAATCCGGGCTGATCGGTCAGTATGATTAGGGCTTCGGCTTCGAGGAGATTGGCGACCAAGGCACCGAGCGTGTCGTTGTCACCAAATTTGATTTCATCGGTAACGACCGTATCGTTTTCATTGATGATCGGTACGACCCCGAGCTCCAGAAGGGTAATCAGAGTCGAGCGGGCATTGAGATAACGCTTCCGGTCGGCTAGATCCTCATGGGTCAGCAGGACTTGGGCCGTCTTCAGACCATGCCGAGAGAAGCAACTCTCATAGGTCTGGGCGAGGCTCATCTGGCCTACGGCAGCCGCCGCTTGAAGTTCATGCATCACCCGCGGACGCGTCTGCCAACCCAAGCGCTGCATACCAGCGGCAATCGCACCAGAAGATACCAGCGCGATCTGTTTTCCTTCGGCGTGCAACTGCGCAATCTGGCGCGCCCATTCGGCAATGGCTTGTTCATCGAGGCCGGCACCGTTATTGGTCACCAGCGCGCTGCCTACCTTTACGACCAGTCGATGGGAATCAGCTAGCTGTTGTCTCATCGTCATCTTGATCCTTGGAAGGCCCATGACTATCAAGGTGATCCATAATGGCGAACATCAATTCGCGGCAGCCGGTACCGTTAATGGCGGAAACCACGAAGTGCCGCTCGATCTTGCCATAGCCCTTGACCAGGGCGGCGACGCGTTGCTCGCGTTCCTCTTCGGGTACCAGGTCGATCTTGTTGATGACCAGCCAACGAGGTTTGTCAAACAACGCCGGATCGTATTTGCGCAGTTCTTCCAGAATAGCGTGAGCATCCCGGACCGGATCTGCTCCTGGATCGAAGGGGGCAACGTCCACCAGATGGAGCAGCAGGCGGGTTCGTTGCAGATGGCGCAGAAACTGGTGTCCAAGCCCCGCACCTTCGGCCGCGCCTTCGATCAGGCCCGGAATGTCGGCGATCACGAAGCTGCGATTTTCATCGACGCGCACGACTCCTAGATTGGGGTGCAGGGTCGTGAATGGGTAATCGGCAACTTTCGGCTTCGCCGCGGACACTGATCGGATGAAGGTAGATTTACCGGCATTGGGAAGGCCCAGCATGCCGACGTCGGCGAGAACTTTCAACTCCATCTTTAGTTCGCGACGCTCGCCTTCTTCGCCCGGGGTGCACTGCCGCGGCGCGCGGTTGGTACTCGACTTGAAATGCAGGTTGCCCAAGCCACCACGGCCGCCCTTGGCGATCAGTGCCTTCTTGCCGTCGCTGTCCAGGTCGGCAATGTTTTCGCCGGTGGCGAGATCGCTGATGACCGTACCGACCGGAACATGCAACAGCATGTCATCACCGCCCTTGCCGTAGCAGTCGGAACCGTGACCGCCTTCGCCGCGCTCGGCGCGAAAGATGCGCTTGTAACGGAAGTCGATCAGGGTATTGAGGTTACGGTCGGCTACTGCCCAGATACTACCGCCGTGTCCGCCATCGCCACCGTCGGGGCCGCCCCTGGGGACGAACTTCTCACGGCGAAAGCTCGCGACTCCGTTCCCGCCGTCACCGGCAATGACTTCAATCCTGGCTTCGTCAAAGAACTTCATAGTTATTCATTTCGCAGATTCTTACTCGCCACAAACTAAAAAGCCCTATCCCGGAGATAGGGCTTTCGGTCAGCAGTGAGACAAACCGGTTCAGGCGGCAGGAACGATAGTGACGGTCCTGCGCTTTTCGGCGCCCTTCACTGTGAACAACACCGTGCCATCGACCTTGGCGAACAGCGTATGGTCCTTGCCCATGCCGACGTTGCTGCCGGGGTGGAACAAGGTGCCGCGCTGGCGCACGATGATGCTTCCCGCTGGAATTAGTTGACCGCCGTAACGCTTGATACCGAGTCGCTTTGATTCGGAATCGCGGCCGTTACGCGAACTGCCGCCTGCTTTCTTATGTGCCATGATTCAGACTCCTGTTAAGCGGCGATGCCGCTGATCTCGATCTCGGTGTAGTTCTGCCGATGACCCTGATGCTTCTGGTAATGCTTGCGCCGACGCATCTTGAAGATCTTGATTTTCGGGCCGCGACCGTGTGCGACCACCTTGGCAGTTACTTTTGCGCCAGCGAGAAGAGGCGTACCGATATTGACCGATTCGCCCTCGCCGACCATAAGAACCTGGTCAAGAATGATCTCTGCACCCACGTCTGCCGGTATCTGTTCTACTTTAATTTTTTCGCCGGCAACAACACGATATTGCTTGCCACCGGTTTTTATGACCGCGTACATGATGGACTCCACTGAGTATTGCAAAGAACCGCGCATTTTACATTGACAAACCGCTAAGGTCAAAGGCAATTTTATACGCTTGACGCATCAAGGGGTGCCGCCTAAGATCGCGTGTTTTGCATTGGACTGACAACGTGCCGCTTTCCCTGATTCAAGCTCTGATCGAAACAGACATGCGCGAGGTCGATGCAGTAGTCCGCACGCGGCTGCATTCCGAGGTGGTGCTGGTACGGCAAGTGGCCGAGTATATTGTCGGTAGCGGCGGCAAGCGCCTGCGACCGGCGCTGGTACTGCTGGCGGCCGGTGCCATGGATTATCGCGGCGTCCATCACCATGAGCTTGCGGCGGTGGTCGAGTTCATCCATACGGCGACGCTGCTCCATGACGATGTCGTCGATGAATCTGCATTGCGTCGCGGCAGGGAAACGGCCAACGCCCTTTTCGGCAATGCCGCCAGTGTGCTGGTCGGCGATTTTCTATACTCGCGGGCTTTCCAGATGATGGTTGGAGTCAATAATATGCGGGTGATGCAGGTGCTGTCCGATGCTACCAATATCATTGCCGAAGGCGAAGTGATGCAATTGATGAATTGTCACAATGCCGATATCGAGATCGAACAATATTTGCAGGTGATCCGCTACAAGACCGCGAAACTCTTCGAGGCCGCGGCGAGACTCGGCGGTATCCTCGGCGATGCCCCCCCTGAACTGGAAGCGGGCCTGGCAACCTACGGCATGCATTTGGGCACTGCTTTTCAACTCATCGACGATGTGCTCGATTACTCCGGTGACGAGGCGGCGACAGGCAAACATCTGGGCGATGACCTGGCTGAAGGCAAGCCGACCTTGCCCTTGATCCATGTTCTACTGCATGGAAACAAGGCGCAGGCGGCATGCGTGCGTGATGCGATCGAACATGGTGGTCGCGCGGAATTCGCTGATGTCCTGAGGGCAATTCGCGCCACGGATGCCCTGACCGTGACGCGCCGCCAAGCTGAAGTGGAGATCGACGAGGCCATCGCGGCGCTCGGCGTGCTGCCTGATTCAACTTACAAGGAATCTCTGCTACAATTGGCCCGCTTTGCAATAGCGCGAGATCATTAGTTCCCACGTTTGGTTTCCAAATTTGGTTCCCAAATGGCCGGTGTTGGTCGGTGTTAGCCGGGCACGATCTTTCGTTAAAGCAGGGCGGTTTCAGTAAGCAGGGCGCACCCCTGTCATTCTGCTAATCGCCACCTCGGGGTGTAGCTCAGCCTGGTAGAGTACTGCGTTCGGGACGCAGGAGTCGGAGGTTCGAATCCTCTCACCCCGACCAATAAGGTTCGTATCAGCTAACATGTGCCCGCAATGTTCGGGCACATGTCGTCGGGTCTTGCGCCCGCTCCTGACGCTATAGTATTGACCGCCGCGCGACCCACAGTGGCGTCACTCAACGCGATTGACGAACCCGCATACAGCTCTGGACTGGAATAACGGTCACGTTAAGGAGGCTCAATGAATACGCACGCAACAACCAGCCTGCCGATCATCGTCGCTGGCGGCGGCATTGGCGGCCTCGCCACGACCATCGGCTTGTCGCGCGCAGGCTACAAAGTGATCGCACTTGAAAAGGCCCACGAGTTCGGCGAGATCGGGGCCGGCATCCAGCTTGGTCCGAATGCCTTCAATGCCCTGAAGACTCTTGGTCTGGCTGAGAAGACGCTGGCCAATGCGGTGTTTATCGACAAGCTCATCATGATGGATGCCATCAGCGGAGAAATGGTGGCTCAGATTCCGGTCGATGCGCCGTTTCGTGAGTACTTCAAAAACCCTTACGCGGTTATTCATCGCGCCGATTTGCATAAATTCCTGCTGGAGGTTTGTCGCGCAGATCCCAA
Organism: uncultured Sterolibacterium sp.; assembly: GCA_903832735.1. Lineage (GTDB taxonomy): Bacteria > Pseudomonadota > Gammaproteobacteria > Burkholderiales > Rhodocyclaceae > CAIYYX01. Next base: position 15,907 of record CAILCO010000070.1, on the reverse strand, counting down.
GGTGACACTACTATCCAGGCACGAAGTGACCGGCTTCAGCCAAACGAACGGAACCGTGGAAGTAAGCACAGGCGATGGCGCTTCGTTCAAGGGTGTCGCCTTGATCGGAGCCGATGGCGTGCGCTCCAAGGTCCGCGAGAGTATTGTCGGCGATGGCGGTCCGAAGATCTCGGGCCATGTCGCATACCGCGCAGTGCTGCCAATTGAGGAAATGCCGGAGGAATTGCGCTGGAACGCGGCTTGCCTTTGGGCGGGCCCGAAGTACCACATGGTGCACTACCCGCTGCGCGGCGGGAAATTATTCAATATTGTCGCCACCTTCCACCACGCGACCCGTACCACCGAGGGCCATAACGAACCTGGCGATCGCGATGAACTGCTCTCCTATTTTGAGCATTTGCAGGCCAAGCCCAGGAGCATTTTGGAGAAATCCGATGGTTGGCGTCGCTGGGTTCTCGGCGATCGCGATCCGGGAGATAACTGGAGCGACGGGAATGTCACCTTGCTCGGTGATGCCGCCCATCCGACGCACCAGTACTTTGCCCAGGGTGCCTGCATGGCGCTTGAAGACGCGGTGGTCCTGATGCGCGAGGTGGCGGCGGCAAACGGGGATCTGGCCAGCGCTTTCAGGCATTATCAGGACAAGCGCATCACCCGCACCGCGCGCATCGTGCTTTCCTCGCGTGAAATCGGCCGCTGTTTCTATCACCCTGCCGGCGTCGAGCGCCTCGTCCGCAACGAAATCCTCGGCAGCAAAACGCCGCAGGATTTTTATCGCAGTCTCGACTGGATCTACGGATACGGCCGCGACGACTGATTTCCCATTGCCTTGGCGCCATCGCGGAATCCAAACCTGCTCTTGCCGCGGCGCGGATTTCATCTCAACCGGCCTGGAACTGATGGCCGATTCTTGCGACAATGGCGCGACGGCCCTTTGGCTGCAGGTAAGGGAAAAATGCACAATCTATTGTTCTTGACCGCGGTGCATGGACCGGGAGGACGAGGTCTGGCGGCACGACAGGCACGGTATCCGCAGCATGTCTAAACTGCTGATGTTCGTACTGCTCGGTCTGGCCGCCTATCTCATTCTTCGCGGCATGGGTCGGCCGAAGGAGCGCACTAAGCAAAAGCGGCGGGAGGCTGAAAAAATGGTTCTGTGCGCGCATTGTGGCGTTCATTTGCCTGAGGGTGAATGCTTGAGATCGGGCGAGCATTGCTATTGCTGTGAAGCGCACCGGGTCATCGGCCCCATCGAGCGCAGGCCGTGAAACTCTGATGGGCCCTGTGGTGCCGTCGCAGGAACCGTCGGAGGTCTTCTGGCGATCGCTGTTCTATTTCGATCTATACCGGATGGTGGTGGCGGGCGTCTTCGTGTTCGCCGTCTTCACTTATGGCAGTACCCTCAGCTTCGGTTCGCAGAACTTAAGCATGTTCACTTGGGTCAGCGTCGCATATTTGGCGCTGGCCCTGCTGTTTTTCACAACGCTCGGGCAGATCCGGCGCCGCTTCAATCTTTACCTGTCGCTGCAAGTGGGTACCGACATCTTGGCGCTGACGCTGCTGATGTATGCCAGCGGTGGCGCAAAAAGCGGCCTTGCTTTCATGCTTCTGGTAGTGCTAGCCGGGGCCGGCCTGGTCGGTCAGGGGCGCCTTACCTTGTTCTATGCGGCGCTGGCCGCGTTGGCGGTGCAACTTGAGCAGGGCTATCGCATTCTCGCCTTCGGCGCCGACCCGGCAGATTTGGTCCAGGCCGGCATTACCAGCATCGGCTTTTTCGCCACGGCGATTACCGCCCATCTCTTGGCCCGACGCGTGGTTGCCAACGAGGAACTGGCCCGCCGCCGCGGCATTGCCCTGGCCGATCAGTTGCGCATCAATCAGCGCGTGATCCGAGACATGCAGGATGGCGTACTGGTCGTCGATACCCGGGGTCGGGTGAGCCAGCACAATCCCCAGGCGGAGACACTTCTGGAGGTTCGCGTGCCGCCGGATCCGGATCTTGCCGCATTTTCGACGACGCTGGTCGAACTTTTTGAGCGCTGGCGCCGGCACTCGGTCGAGGCTGCCGAATCGTTCCGTGTAGCCGCGAGCGGCCGGTTGCTGCGTGCCCGCTTCTTGCCCGCAGGGGAGGGAGGGAACGCCCTGATCTACATCGAGGACATGGATCGGGTCCAAGCGCAGGCTCAGCAATTGAAGCTCGCCGCGCTCGGACGGCTGACCGCGAACATCGCCCATGAGATCCGCAATCCGCTGTCGGCGGTCAGCCATGCTGCCGAACTGCTACTTGAGGAGCAGCGGGGCGGAATGCAGAAGCGCCTGATCAGCATCATCGGCGACAACACCCAGCGCATCAACCGCCTCATCGGCGAGGTGCTGGAATTGGGACGGCGTGATCGTGCCCAAGCCGAGTCGTTGAGGCTGTCCGATTTTCTCGAATCCTTTGTCGCCGAGTATGCCGAACAGGACAAGCGTGCCGGCCAGACCATCAAACTTTCGGTCGAGGGACAGCCGGTGCTGTACTTCGACCGGGGGCATCTCAATCGCGTGCTCTGGAATCTACTCGACAACGCTTTGCGCCATTGCCGCGGCGAGCCAGGCAGCATCCGTCTCGAAGCGCGGTCATCGGCCAACCCGGAACGCACCGAAGTGCATATCATTGACGATGGTCCAGGAATCGAACCGTCGCTGCGCGCCCAGGTATTTGAACCTTTCTTTACCACCCACAGCAGTGGTACCGGTCTCGGCCTGTATATCGCCCGAGAACTGTGCGATGCCAACGGCGCAGTACTGGAAATCCTCGGCAATGCGCCAGGTGCGCATTTTTCCATCAGGGGTGCAGCATGTCGGTGAAAAGTGAACGCAGAACCCGCGGCGAACAGATTCGCGTCCTGGTCGTCGACGACGAGGCGGACATCCGCGAGTTGCTCGATCTTACGCTTGCGCGCATGGGGCTCGCATCTGACTGCGCCGGTTCGGTCGCCGACGCGAAGCAGATGCTCGCGCAGACGCAGTACAAATTGTGTTTGACCGACATGCGTTTGCCAGACGGCGAAGGGCTCGATCTGGTGCGCTATATTGCTGAGCATTGCCGGGATCTGCCGGTTGCGGTGATTACCGCATACGGGAGCATGGAGAATGCCATTTCCGCGCTCAAGGCAGGGGCCTTCGATTATCTGGCGAAACCGGTGTCGCTGGATCAATTGCGGATTCTGGTCCACTCAGCACTCGAACTGCCGCAGCGTGCCGGGGACGATGAGGCTTCGATTGCCCATTCGCTGCTGGGAGCGTCCCCGGCCATACAGCAAGTGCGCGACATGATCGAACGGGTCGCACGCAGTCAGGCGCCCATCTATATTTCCGGCGAATCGGGCAGCGGCAAGGAACTGGCCGCACGCCTCATCCACCGCCTCGGTGGACGACGCGAAGCGCCCTTCGTTGCCGTGAATTGCGGGGCGATTCCCGAGAGCCTGATGGAGAGCGAGTTCTTCGGTTATCGCAAGGGCGCATTCACCGGCGCGGAGGCGGATCGCGCCGGCTTCTTCCAGGCGGCCGATGGCGGCACGCTGTTTCTCGACGAGGTGGCCGATCTGCCGCTGCTGATGCAGGTCAAACTGCTGCGGGCAATCCAGGAAAAGCGCGTGCGCCGGATTGGCGCCACCGCCGAAGACGCCGTCGATGTCCGGATCATCTGCGCCACCCATCACAGGTTGAAGGCGCTGGTGGAACAGGGCAAGTTCCGCCAGGACCTTTTCTATCGCCTCAATGTCATTGAGCTGATGATGCCCCCGCTGCGCGAGTGCCGGGAGGACGTCCCGTTGTTCACGCGGAGCATCCTTCGCCGTCTCTCCAGCGCTAATGGCGTGCCGATGCCGGCGCTGACCAAGGCTGCCCAGGAGGCCTTGGCCGCCTACCCATTTCCCGGCAATGTGCGCGAACTGGAGAATATTCTCGAGCGCGCCTTGGCGCTGATGACCGGGAAGGAAATCGATCTCGTCGATTTGCGCCTGGCGCAAACACCTCTCGACGACGAACCTGCGAGTGGCTTGGCGCCACTTCAGGACTACCTCGATCAGGTCGAAAGACAGATGATTCAAGACGCGCTCGACAGAACCCGATTTAACCGAACTGCCGCCGCCAGATTGCTCGGCGTGACCTTTCGCTCCCTGCGCTACCGCATGGAACGACTCGGCCTCAACGAATGAGCAGTCGGGTGCTGAGCGACTCGCTTGATGCCGATGCCATATTGCCCGGCGCCCGTTTTATTCCCTCCGCCAATTGCGACGACCGTCCAGAGGGAGAGGCAATCACTCTGATCGTCGTCCACGCGATCAGCCTGCCGCCGGGTGAGTTCGGCGGCGAAGCTATTGAGCGCTTATTCACTAACAGCCTCGATCCGGCCGCCCATGCCTATTATCGCGACATTCATGCGCTGCGCGTTTCAGCGCACTTTCTGATCGCCCGAGACGGTGCGCTGCTTCAGTTCGTGCCTTGTACCAAGCGCGCCTGGCATGCCGGGATTTCGCATTGGGGCGAGCGAGAGCGTTGCAATGACTTCTCCATCGGTATCGAACTGGAAGGTTGCGATGAGTTGCCATTCGAAGAAACCCAGTACCAGGTTTTGGCGCATTTGATCCAGGTACTGAAGCGCCGTTATGCCATCAAGGACATCGTCGGCCACAGCGACGTCGCGCCCGGCCGGAAGACCGATCCAGGACCGAATTTCAACTGGCATCGTCTGGCCACGCTGCTTGCCGCTAATGCCGAAGCGTGATCCCCTGCACGTCGATCGGCCGACTTGTTTTTCGAAGCGAAAAAATACACCCATCTTTAAATAATTCTTGCAAGTTTTATTTCGAACCACTAGAATTAGTCGCAAGAAGTCGTCCGCACACTATATGTAGTAGGTCTAGCTGATTCAGCGAAACCTGAGAGATGCAATTTTCGGCGCCTTCCGGAGACTCAATAATAGGAGAACTCAATGCAGTTAGCTTCGGATCCCGCCGCCAAGCATCCCCCGCCTGATTGCGTTTTCGTAGCTGCTCCTGTCGTTCCCTCTGCTGTTTGCCTCTTCCCTTTGAATCCGGGTCGTGCCTCGATGTTGTGCCTGGATGGCGTACCACCGGCGAGAGATCATCTGGTGGCACTAACACAAGAACCGAACACATGAACATGCTGCGGGCGGGAGCCTTTCAGCCAGTCGCCGCTTGCGGCGATGATCGATTGAAGTTAAGGAATTCATTGGCTGCGGCCTGCCGCAGTCTTGGATAATCCGCGCTGGTCAAGGCGGGTTGCAGTCAGCAGTGGATGTCATTCCTGTTAATTTGACTTAAGGAGATTCAAAATGGCTGTTGCCAAACCCAAAGCCAAGAAGCCGGCTGCGAAGAAACCCGCTGCAAAGCCCGCGGCGAAAAAAGTGGTCGCAGTAAAGAAGGCTGCACCGAAGAAGGTTGCTGCCAAGAAGCCGGCTGCGAAAAAGGCTGCACCGAAGAAAGTCGCTGCCAAGAAACCGGCCGTGAAGAAGGTTGCTGCCAAGAAGCCGGCTGCGAAAAAGGCTGCGCCTAAGAAAGTCGCTGCCAAGAAGCCGGCCGTGAAGAAGGTTGCTGCCAAGAAGCCGGCTGCGAAAAAGGCTGCGCCTAAGAAAGTCGCTGCCAAGAAGCCGGCCGTGAAGAAGGTTGCTGCCAAGAAGCCGGCTGCCAAGAAGGCCGCACCGAAAAAGGCTGCGGCAAAGGTGCCGGCTGCCAAGAAGCCCACTGCCAAGAAGCCGGCTGCCAAGCCCGCTGCTAAGAAGCCGGCTGCCAAGAAGCCGGCTGCCAAGCCCGAGGCAGCTCCTGCTGCTCAGCCTTCGACCGCGGCCACGCCGGGCCTAAAGTCGTCGCTGAATCCGGCGGCGGCCTGGCCGTTTCCTACGGGTTCGCGGCCCTCTTGAGTCGCACCTCGGGTGGATGCGAGCGGATAGTTCAGTAGCCCCGTCCGCATCCCCTTGGTTCGCATGCTCGGCGGCGGCCTGTAAGGCGCCGCCTTTTCTGCGTTGACGGGGCTTGCCTAGTCCACCAGGGTCAGTTCGAAGATCTCTCGCTTCAGCGCCAGTTCGCGCGGCAGGCGGCTCTTGAGTTTTTCAAATAACTCGGAATGCAGTTTGAGTTCCTCGCGCCACATGACGGTATCGACGGCGGTCAACTCGTTGAACTGCTCACGGGTCAGCCCGCTGAAGCCTGCCCAGTCGATGTCCTCAAAGGCTGGCATCCAGCCCAGCGCGGTCTGGCGTGCCGCGACGCGACCCTTGACGCGATCAACTATCCATTTCAGAACCCGCATGTTCTCTCCGAAGCCCGGCCAGATGAAGTTGCCATCCTTGTCCTGGCGGAACCAATTGACTGTAAAGATTCGCGGAGCGTGCTCGATGCTGTGGCCGATTTTTAGCCAGTGATTGAAGTAGTCGCCCATGTGATAGCCGCAGAACGGCAGCATCGCGAATGGGTCCTGACGCACCACGCCCGTCTGTCCGGTAGTGGCGGCGGTGGTCTCTGAGCCGAGCGTCGCAGCCATATAGACGCCGAAGTTCCAGTTGAAGGCTTCATATACCAGGGGTACCGTGGTCGAGCGGCGGCCGCCGAAGATGAAGGCCGAGATGGGAACGCCGGCCGGGTCTTCCCAATTCGGGTCGAGCGACGGGCACTGGCTGGCCGGGACGGTGAAACGGGAGTTTGGGTGTGCGGCCTTTCTGCCGGTCTGCTTGCCGAGTTCCGGCGTCCAATCCTGTCCGGTCCAGTCGATCAGGTGTGGCGGCACATCCTTGGACATTCCCTCCCACCAGACATCGCCATCGTCCGTTAACGCCACGTTGGTGAAAATGACGTTTTCCTTGAGCGTCGCCATGGCGTTCAGATTGGTCTTCTCCGATGTACCCGGGGCGACACCGAAGAATCCCGATTCTGGATTGATGGCGTATAGGCGGCCATCCTTGCCCGGCTTGATCCAGGCAATGTCGTCGCCGACCGTGGTCACCTTCCAGCCACCGAGCGATTGTGGCGGAATCATCATGGAAAAATTGGTCTTGCCGCAGGCGGAGGGAAAGGCTGCGGCGATATAACTCTTATCGCCCTGGGGAGTTTCCACTCCGAGGATCAACATATGTTCGGCGAGCCAGCCTTCTTCGCGCGCCATGGTCGAGGCAATGCGCAGTGCAAAGCACTTCTTGCCGAGCAATGCGTTGCCGCCATAGCCGGAACCGAACGACCAGATCTCGCGCGTTTCAGGGAAATGGACGATGTATTTATGCTCCTTGCTGCACGGCCAGCGTACGTCCTTCTGACCGGCTTCGAGCGGCAAGCCGACCGAGTGCAGACAGGGTACGAAGGCGCCATTCTCGCCGAGTTGATCGAAGACTTTGCGGCCCATCCGGGTCATGATCTTCATGCTGACCACGACATAGGCCGAGTCGGAAATCTCGACGCCGATGTGGGCGATCGGGCTACCGATCGGACCCATCGAAAAAGGGATGACATACAGCGTACGGCCGCGCATGCAGCCTTTGAACAGGCCGCGCAGCACCTCCTTCATCTTGACTGGATCTTCCCAGTTATTGTTGGGGCCGGCGTCATCCCTTTCGGAAGTGCAGATGAAAGTGCGGTCCTCGACGCGTGCTACATCCGATGGATCGGAGCGGACGAGAAACGAGTTGGGGCGTTTCGCCGGGTTAAGCTGGATCATGCTGCCAGCTTCGATCATCTCGTTGCAAAGGCGCTGGTATTCCTCGTCCGAACCGTCGCACCAGACAACGCAATCGGGCTGGGTCAGGGCCGCGATTTCGGCGACCCAGTTCTTCAGCTTGAGGTTGCGAACGTAATCCGGGGCAGTCGACTGCGCAAGGCTCTGACTCATGATTTTGAATTCTCCAGGACGATACTGAAAGTGCCTGAAAGATACTCGATCGGCGGGGTGGTGATCGGAGGTCTTCGGCAATCCGCGAACAACCGGGGCTCGGATAGTCCCTCTCTGCGCGCAATGGGACGAGCGGCTAACTCTGCCCGAAAAAGTTTATTATGCCATCTCCGGCAGTAGCGAGCAATCCCTTTAATCTTCAACTTTGTCTAGGACTTCGGCAGTTTCGCGGCCCAGATCGAACACGCGGCCGAGGCTGATAACAGGAGTCATGTCATGGTTGAAAGAGCCCACGCGGCCAAGCTCAATCACTTCTGTCCGCTGAGTCTGGGCGTGATCAACCGGCACTCGAGGGCAGAGTCGTAATGTCTATCATGGCGGCAAAGACTGCGCTGGTGCTGAGTGGCGGCGGGGCGCGCGCCGCCTACCAGGTAGGCGTCCTGGGGGCGGTACGCGATCTGCTTCAGGACAAGAAGATCAACCCCTTCCCGATAATTTGCGGCACTTCCGCCGGCGCGCTCAATGCCGCCTATCTGGCGACCAGAGCTGACAATTTCGGCTCAGGCGTAGGCCAGTTGCTCCATCTCTGGAGCAACTTCCACGCGGGCGATGTATATCGCGCCGGCCCGCTAGGCATGGGCACTGCAGCAGCTGGTTGGCTGGCGGCGATGGCGGGAGGCTGGCTGCTGAAAAAAAGCCCGCGTTCATTGCTCGACAATTCACCGCTGCGGCAACTGCTGATTCGGCACGTCGATTTTTCCCGCATCGAGGCGGCGATCGCAAATCGCGAACTGCATTCGGTCAGCATCACCTGTTCCGGCTATTCCTCCGGTCAAAGCGTCAGCTTCTTTCAGGGCGGGGAGGGCATCGAGCCATGGCAGCGCGCGCAACGTTTTGGCGCGCGCGTCAATCTCGGCATCGATCATCTGCTGGCCTCGAGTGCGATCCCCTTTATATTCCCGGCGATCAAGTTGCATCGCGAATATTTCGGCGATGGCTCGATGCGCCAGGTTGCGCCGATTTCCCCTGCGATCCATCTGGGCGCTGACAAGATTCTGGTCGTCGGTGCCGGCCGCATGACCACTCCCGAAGGATTCCGTGACCCCGATGGCGCCTACCCGTCGCTAGCGCAGATTGCCGGACATGCCTTGTCCAGCATATTCCTCGACAGTTTGTGGGCCGACCTGGAGCGCACCAATCGCATCAACAGGACGGTGGGCTTGATTCCGGAACAGGTCCGTCGGGAACAGGGGATGGCGCTGCGGCCGATCGAGGTGTTGGTGATCGCGCCATCCGAGCGGCTGGATCACCTCGCCTCCCTTCATGCGCATAGTCTGCCTTGGCCGGTGCGAGCCCTGCTGGGCGGCATAGGCGCGATGAACAAGAAGGGCGGCGCACTTACCAGCTATCTGCTGTTTGAGCGTTCTTATACCCGGGCTCTGATAGATCTGGGTCGCCGGGACACCCTGGCCAGGAGCGAGGAAGTACTGGGATTTCTTGAGCCTTGACATCAAAAGTCGGGTGCAAGCATCTAGTCATTAGGTAAGAGTGCCGAAATCCATATTGGCGGTAGCGCAATCCCCTGCTAAACTGCCAGCCAGCCTGGAATGCCGCTTGGGAGAAGTTGAATATGAAAAATGTCACGATGCTGCTGATGATGGTGCTTGGCTTGGCCATCAGCGCCGTTCCGGCCGATGCGGAAACAGTTCAGAAGAAGAAGCCGGTCGCGGTGAAGAAACACAAGCACGTGAAAAAAGCGCGTGCCGGCAGTACTGCCCTTCAGGACACCGAACGGCTGGTGCTGGGATCGGCTTCAGCTCTGGTGATCGATCAGGCAACGGGCGTCGTCCTGTTCCAGAAGAATCCCGGCGCAGTTCTGCCGATCGCTTCGATCTCCAAGCTGATGACCGCGATGGTCGCCCTGGACGCTCATCCGAACATGGAAGAGTTGCTGAGCATCACCGAGGAGGATGTCGACACCCTGCGCGGCACTCATTCGCGTCTCAGGGTTGGCGTCCAGTTGCCGCGCGAGGATATGCTGCGCCTGGCTCTGATGTCGTCCGAGAATCGCGCCGCGTCGGCGCTGTCGCGGAACTATCCGGGCGGTCGTGAGGCCTTCATGGCGGCGATGAATAGCAAGGCGAAGGAACTTGGGCTCCTCGAGACGCACTTCGACGATCCTACTGGTCTTACCGCGACCAATGTCTCCAGTGCCCGCGATCTGGTCAAGATGGTTGCCGCAGCGCACCAGTATCCATTGGTTCGAGAATTCACCACGACCGCCGAATACCAGGTTGCGGTGGTCGGTCGTCCACAGATCTTCCGCAATACCAACAGCCTGGTGAGGAGTTCCACCTGGGAGATTGGCTTGTCCAAGACCGGCTATATCAACGAAGCAGGGAAATGCCTGGTGATGCAGGCCTGGTTCAACAAGAAGCCGACCATCATCGTGCTGCTCGATTCCTTAGGTAAGATGACCCGCATTGGCGACGCCAATCGCATCAAGCGCTGGGTCGAAAACGCTGCGCTGGTGCCCACCGCGGGTACTGGCGCAACTGTCCAGCACCAGGCAGCGGGCTGAGGCGCTACTTCTCCGGCTTGACGTAACCGATCGCGGCGGAAATTTCGTCGGCGGCCTGACGCACGATGGCCGCCCAGTCGACGCTGAGCCGTTCTGCTGGGGCGGATACCGAGAGCCCGGCCACCAGGTCCCCTGCATCGTCGCGGATGGGCGCTGCGATGCAGCGCAGGCCCTGCTCGATTTCCTCATTGTCGAAGGCGACGCCATGACGGCGTACTCGTTCGAGTTCGCGCTCTAGCGCCTGCAGGGTCGTCAGGGATGTCGGCGTGGAACCGGGCAGTCCCGTGCGTTTGGCGTATTCCCGGACCTTCTGCGGGCCATCGGCGACCAGGAACAGCTTGCCTACGGCAGTCACATGGAGCGGCGCTCGTGCGCCGACCAGGTGGACCACACGAACCGAGGACCGGCCGCTCGAGGTGCGTTCGACATAGACGATCTCGTCTCCCTGGCGCACGCCCAGATTGACGCTTTCGCCGATCTGTTTGTGCAGGCGTTGCATCAGCGGCATTGCAGAGTCGCGGATATTGATGCGCGACTTGACTAGGTTGCCGAGCTCTAGCAGGCGGATGCCGAGTTGATAGGTGCCGGGTTCCGCCCGTTCGACAAAACCGCTGACGCTCATGGCGGCGAGGATGCGGTGAGCGGTAGAGGGATGCAGCCCGGTTTCCGCCGCCAGCTGTTTCAGACTGACCGGATCATGGTAGTAGGAGAGCACATCGAGCAGTCTCATCATCCGTTCGATGACCTGGATCGGGCTCTTTACCTCGGCTTGCACGGTCTGCGCCACGGAGAGACTTTCGCTGATGTAAGGATCGGAATACTATATCAGATTGTGAAATCCACTCCGTCCGGCTGTTCGTGCGGCGAGGGAAAAGTGAGGAGTCGATGCGCGTCGGATTGTTCGTGACCTGCCTGGTGGATATGATGCGGCCGCGCATCGGTTTTTCCGCCCTCAAACTGCTCGAGGCGGCGGGCTGCGAGGTGACGGTGCCGGCGACGCAGACCTGCTGCGGCCAGCCCGGCTACAACTCGGGCGACCGGGCCAGCGCGCTGGGTCTGGCAAAAAAGGTCTTGGCTGAATTTGAGGCCTGCGATTACGTCGTCGCCCCTTCCGGCTCCTGCGCCGGCATGATCCGCACGCATTACGCCGACTTGGCCAAGGACGACGAAGCCCTGGCCGCTCGCATGGCGCGGCTCTCGGCCAAGACCTATGAACTCTCCGATTTCCTGACCAATATTGCCAAGCTCGAGAGCGTGCCAGGAAACTTCCAGGGTAGCATCACTTACCACGATTCCTGCGCCGGTCTGCGCGAACTCGGCGTCAAGGCGCAGCCGCGCGCGCTTCTGGCGAAGATGCCCGGTGTCAGCCTGACGGAAATGCCCGGCGCCGAGGAGTGCTGCGGTTTTGGCGGTGCCTTCTCGGTCAAGTTCGGGGAGATTTCCGCAGCGATCGCAGAGAGAAAGTGCGAAGGCATACGTGCCGCGAATGCCGACGCCGTGGTACTCGGCGACCTTGGCTGCATGCTCAACATCGAAGGCAAGTTGCGGCGCATGGGCGATGAGAAGACCCGGGTTCTGCATCTCGCCGAAGTGCTGGCGGGTGACACGGAGGACAAGTTCTGATGCAGATCCGCTCGATGCATTTCAAGGCGCGCGCCGGCCAGAAGCTGGCTGATGTCGTGCTGCAGGAAAACCTCAGGAAGGCCAAGAGCAAGTTCGTCGATATGCGCGCGCTGGCCATCGCCGAACTCGACGATTTCGAGGCCACTCGCGAAGCGGCGAAAGTCTTGCGCGACCGCACCCTGAACGACCTCGACCTGTGGCTGGAACGCTTCGAACTCGAGGCGACCCGGCGCGGCGCCACGGTGCTCTGGGCGAAGGACGGCGCCGAAGTTTGCCAGCGCGTGGTGGACATCGCCCGCCGTCACGGCGTAAAGAAAGTCACTAAGTCGAAATCGATGCTGTCCGAGGAGGCAGGCCTCAACGAGGCGCTGGAAGCCGCGGGGATTCAGCCGGTGGAGACCGATCTGGGCGAGTACATTCTCCAGATCAACGACAACGAGCCGCCGTCCCACATTATTGCGCCGGTGTTTCACAAGCGCCGCGAGGAAGTCTCCGCCCTGTTCGCGCGGGTGCACCAACTCGCGCCTAAGACCGAAATCGAAGCGATGACGCGGGAGGCACGCGAAGTGCTGCGCCCGCATTTCCTTTCCGCTGACATGGGCATCTCCGGAGGCAATTTCCTGGTCGCCGAAACCGGCTCGGTAGCGCTCGTTACCAACGAGGGCAATGGCCGCATGGTCACCACCTTGCCGCGCGTGCATGTCGTCGTCACCGGAATCGAGAAGGTGATACCTACCCTCGAAGACCTCGCCACGCTGATGCGCCTCCTGCCGCGCTCGGCAACCGGGCAGTCGATCTCCAATTATTTTTCGCTGTTGACCGGCGTGAAGCAGGCGGACGAGCAGGATGGCCCGGCGCACATGTACTTCGTCCTGGTCGACAACGGTCGCGCCGACCTGGTCGGCGGCGAGTTCGCGGAGATGCTGCGCTGCATCCGCTGCGGCGCCTGCATGAACCATTGTCCGGTCTATCAGGCCGTGGGCGGCCATGCCTACGGCTGGGTCTATCCCGGGCCGATGGGTTCGGTGCTGACGCCGCTCTTCGCCGGCATCGAGAACGCCGTCGATTTGCCGCAGGCGGCGACCCTGTGCAACCAGTGCGGGGTTGTCTGCCCGGTGAAAATTCCGCTGCCTGATCTCTTGCGCCGCCTACGAGAGAAACAGGTGGAGCAGCGCCTGCGTCCCGTCTCCGAGCGTCTGACGCTCAAGCTTTGGGCCTGGATGGCGCTGCACCCCGCGCTCTATGCGCTGGCAACCAGGATAGGCGTGCGCTATCTGAAATGGCTGGCGGGTGGGGAGGATCGCATCCGCATCTTAGGCGTGGCCCCGGAATGGACCCTGGGCCGTGATTTCCCGGCACCCGAGGGCAAAACCTTTCGAGAACTATACGGACAAAGGAATCGGGTTTGAAGCACCGTATAGTCTTTCTCGAGCGCGACTCGATCAGGGCAAGGCTGCGCCGTCCAGATTTTCCTCATGCCTGGGAAGAGTATCCGCTCACCGTCCCTGAAGAGATTTACCGAAGGATCAAGGATGCCACCATCGTCATTACCAACAAGGTGGTACTGAAGGGCGAACTCCTCGAGCGCTTGCCGAATCTCCAACTGATCGCCGGGGCCGCCACCGGCGCCGACAATATCGATCTCGACTGGTGCCGCAGCCACGGTGTCGTCGTCAGCAACATCCGCGGCTATGCCGGGCATACCGTGCCCGAGCATGTGCTGATGCTGATCCTTGCGCTGCGCCGGCAACTGCTGGCTTATCGCGCCGATGTTCAGGCCGGCAAATGGCAGGCCGCAGCGACGTTCTGCATCTTCGACCACCAGATCCGCGATCTTCACGCGAGCACCCTGGGTTTGTTCGGCAGCGGCTCGCTTGGCCAGGGCGTGGCGCGACTGGGCGAGGCCTTTGGCATGCGCGTGTTGTGGGGCGAGCGCAAGGGCGCGGCGACCGTGCGGCCAGGCTATGTGGCCTTCCAGAGTTTGATCGAGGAGGCAGACGTGGTATCGCTGCATTGCCCGTTGAATGCGCAGACGCGCGGTATGATCGGGGTGCGCGAAATGGATCTATTGAAGCCAGGCGCCGTCTTGATCAATACCGCACGCGGCGGCCTGGTGGATGAAGTCGCGCTGGCGACCGCACTGAAGTCTGGGCGGATTGCCGCAGGTTTCGACGTGCTCTCCAGGGAGCCGCCGCTTGAAGGGAATCCGCTGCTCGATGGCGAACTGTTGGCCCTGCCCAACTTCATTCTGACGCCACATGTCGGCTGGGCCTCCGACACCGCGATGCAGATCCTGGCCGATCAGCTGATCGACAACATTGAAGCTTTTGCTAAAGGCGCGCCGAAGAATCGCCTGGCATGAGCATGGAGAAGGCGAAATGAGTTCCCGCGAAGATATCCTCGGCCGCATTAGAACCAAGCTCGGCCGTAACCCCGGCAATGCCGCGAGCGCCTCTGCCGCAATCGAGGCCTATCTGGCGACACCCGTTCTGGGGCCGCAATCGCGGATCGATGGAGATCTGGTGGCGCGTTTCCGCGAGAAGTCCGCGGCACAGTCTTCGACGGTCGATGAAGTGGCCACATCGGCGGAACTGGTCCCTGCGATAGCGCGTTATCTGGCGCAGCATGAACTGCCGCGGCAGGCGGTGTGCTGGCCGGAATTCATGGGGCTGGCCTGGCCGGACGAGCAGTTGCAGATCGAGTCGCGCGGCGCCCTCGGCTCCGATCTGGTCGGCATCACCGGCTGCTTTTGCGCCGTCGCCGAGACTGGCACGCTGATGCTCTGTTCCGGTCCGGCAACGCCGGCGACACTCTCCTTGCTGCCGGAGACCCACATCGCCATCGTGCCCGCCGCACGCATCGTCAGCCGGATGGAAGATGCCTGGCGTCTGGCGCGCGCCGAACTTCCCGAACTGCCCCGCGCCGTGAATTTCATCTCCGGCCCTTCGCGCACCGGCGATATTGAGCAGACCATCGTGCTCGGCGCCCACGGCCCTTACCGGGTGCACATCATCATCGTCGGCGGCGCGGCCTGAGAACGGGGATTTGACTGTATCCCTGCTGCATGGCGTTGTCCGCGGCCGGATCGAAACGAGGGTTTGTCCTGCACATAAAAGGATAAAGACAGGCGTGCCAATTCAGCCAGGAGCTATGGCGATATGCATATGTCGTCGGCGCAATACCCATGACATAACTTTCCGAGTAGAGTACCCATCATCAATAGATGCATATGGGTATGGCATTTATGAACAAAATATGGCTACCAATTCTCATTGCCCTAGGTCTGTGTGCGTGCGGTGGCGGCGGCGGAGGTGGCAATAGCAGCAGCAGTGGCAATGGCAGTAACAGCGGGAACGGCGGCAGTGGTAGCGGAGGCTCAAGCCCGACAAGTTTTCCACTTGCCAGCGCTTTCAGCGCACTTTCGCAGACTAATCATAGTTACAACCTTTCGGCCTTATCTGGGGCCGATAACTACACGATGGAAATAAGCGATACCCCTGGAACTCAGCAATTGTTCGAGGGGCACCTGTCATCGACCTTGGTGCAGCTATTGATCATGAAGAAGAACGGAGTTGTCGTTTCAACCGGTTCTTCCACCAGTTATTTCGATGTGAGCCCATTTATGGGTTGGGGGAGCATCTCGGGTGACGGAAGTTATGAGGTCACCTCCGGGCAACAACCGCTGGCGGATTCAACTCTGAAGTGCAACTGCGTTATGACGCGAGTGTAGCTTCTTCCAGAAAACCTCGTGAGGTGTTTTGAAGCCGAGGCATTTTCTGGGTCGATGGTTGAGATAGTTCATGGCGATAGAGATGTCCTTTT
>CAILCO010000069.1 GCA_903832735.1 uncultured Sterolibacterium sp. | reverse complement strand
CTGGTGTTCTTCCAGCGACCGATCAGCCTGGGCTTCATGACGGTGTGCGCGCTCCTGGTCTTCGGGCAAATATTCTTTTCCATGCGCGCATCGATGCGCGCCTCCATCCTTAAGAAAGAACAAGGAGCAAGACTTAGCACTTCCTAGTCAGCAAAGCGAGAATTGCCGGATGGGCAGAACCGCAAGAGTTCGCAGCGAGCTCTTGGGCGTCGGCGAGATAGCTGCGGACGCTCAGTTCGCCTGCGTTTACTTCCGTGGCTTCTTCGTCGCCGGGACTGCCGCCGGCACTGCCGCCGGATTCTCCAGAAGCTTGCCCAGATAAGCACCGGTGTGGCTCTCGGCGACGCCGGCGACCGTCTCCGGCGTGCCGCTGGCGATGATCCGGCCGCCGCCGTCGCCGCCGGCGGGACCGAGGTCGATCAGCCAGTCAGCGGTCTTGATCACGTCGAGGTTATGCTCGATGACCACGATGGTATTGCCGTTGTCGCGCAGCCGGTGCAGCACCGTGAGGAGCATCTCGATGTCGGCGAAGTGCAGGCCCGTGGTCGGTTCGTCGAGGATGTACAGGGTGCGCCCGGTGTCGCGTTTCGATAGTTCCAGGGCCAGCTTGACGCGCTGCGCTTCGCCGCCGGAGAGCGTGGTCGCGCTCTGTCCCAGCGTGATGTAGGACAGGCCGACGTCCACCAGGGTCTGCAGTTTTCTCGCCACCATCGGCACCGGGTCGAAGAATTCGCGCGCGATCTCCACGGTCATGCCAAGGATCTCGTGGATGCTCTTGCCCTTGTAGCGGATCTCCAGGGTCTCGCGGTTGTAGCGCTTGCCGTGGCAGATGTCGCAGGGGACGAAGATG
Organism: uncultured Sterolibacterium sp.; assembly: GCA_903832735.1. Lineage (GTDB taxonomy): Bacteria > Pseudomonadota > Gammaproteobacteria > Burkholderiales > Rhodocyclaceae > CAIYYX01. Next base: position 88,510 of record CAILCO010000069.1, on the reverse strand, counting down.
TCGGGCAGGAAATGCATTTCCACCTTGATCAGACCGTCGCCCTGGCAGGCTTCGCAGCGCCCGCCCTTGACGTTGAAGGAGAAGCGGCCCGGACCGTAGCCGCGTTCGCGCGCCTGCGTCACGCCGGCAAACAGTTCGCGGATCGGCGTCAGCAAGCCGGTGTAGGTTGCCGGGTTGGAGCGCGGCGTGCGGCCGATCGGGCTCTGGTCGACGCTGATCACCTTGTCGAAAAATTCCAGGCCGGAAACCTCGGCGTAGGGCGCCGCTTCCAGCGCGCTGCCATAGAGATGGCGGGCCGCCAGCGCGTACAGCGTGTCGTTGATCAGGGTGCTCTTGCCCGAGCCGGAGACGCCGGTGACGCAGGTGAATAGCGCCACCGGCAACTCCAGCGTGACATCCTTCAGGTTGTTGCCGCAGGCGCCGGTGATTTTCAGCATGCGCTCCGGATCGGGCGCCGTGCGCTGCTCCGGCACGGCGATCTTGCGGCGCCCGGAAAGGTAGGCGCCGGTCAGCGATGCCGGGTCGGCGGCGACCTCCGCCGGTGTGCCTTCGGCGACCACATGGCCGCCGTGCTCGCCGGCGCCCGGACCCATGTCCACCACGTAGTCGGCCGCCTCGATCGCCTCCTGGTCGTGCTCGACCACAATCACCGTGTTGCCCAGGTCGCGCAGATTGGCCAGCGTTTCCAGCAGGCGGGAATTGTCGCGCTGATGCAGGCCGATAGACGGCTCGTCGAGCACGTACATGACCCCGGTCAGTCCCGAGCCGATCTGGCTGGCCAGGCGGATGCGCTGCGATTCTCCGCCGGAGAGGCTTTCCGCGGAGCGGTCGAGCGAGAGGTAGTCGAGGCCGACGTTGATCAGGAAGGAGAGGCGGCTGACGATTTCGTGGATGATCTTCTCCGCCACCTGCGCCCGCTGCCCGGTGAGCCGGGTATCGAGGAAGAACTGCCGGCAGGCGGCGAGCGCCAGTCCGCTTACCTGCGGCAGGGGGCGTCCGCCGATGAAAACGTGGCGCGCTTCGAGGCGCAGGCGGGTACCTTCGCAGTCGGGACAGAGCTTGTGGTTGAGGTATTTCGACAGTTCGTCGCGCACCATCAGCGAGTCGGTTTCCTTGTAGCGCCGCTCCAGGCTGGGGATGATGCCCTCGAAGACATGCTCGCGGATCGTCGCGCGGCCGGCGTCCGAGAGATAGCGGAAGGGAATCTTTTCCCGTCCGGAACCGAACAGCACGACCTGCCGGACATCCTCGGCAAGGTCCTCGAAGGCCTCACCGGTGCTGAAGCCGTAATGCTTGGCCAGGCTCTCGAGCATCTGGAAATAGAACTGGTTGCGTTTGTCCCAGCCGCGGATGCAGCCCGCGGCCAGCGACATGTGCGGATAGGCGACGACCCGGGCCGGGTCGAAGAACTGGATGCTGCCCAGACCGTCGCACTTGGGACAGGCGCCCATCGGGTTGTTGAAGGAGAACAGCCGCGGCTCCAGTTCCTGCAGGGCGTAGGAACATTGCGGGCAGGCGAACTTGGCCGAGAACAGGTACTCCTTGCCCGATTCCATCTCCAGTGCGACGGCGCGTCCCTCGGCGTGGGTCAGCGCCGTCTCGAAGGATTCCGCCAGGCGCTGGCGGGCATCGGGGCGGACCTTCAGGCGGTCGACCACGACGTCGATGGTGTGCTTGCTGTTCTTGGCGAGTTGGGGCAGGGCGTCGATCTCATGCACCGTGCCGTCCACCCGCAGACGCACGAAGCCCTGGGCGCGCAGCTCGGCGAACAGGTCCTGCTGTTCGCCCTTGCGGTTGGCGACCACCGGCGCCAGGATCATCAGCCGGGTGTCCTCGGGCAGCGCCAGCACCTGGTCGACCATCTGCGAGACGCTCTGCGCCTCCAGCGGCAGGCCGTGCTCCGGGCAGTGCGGCGTGCCGGCGCGGGCATAGAGCAGGCGCAGGTAATCGTGGATCTCGGTGACGGTACCGACGGTCGAACGGGGGTTGTGGCTGGTGGCCTTCTGTTCGATGGCGATCGCCGGCGAGAGGCCTTCGATCAGGTCCACATCCGGTTTCTCCATCAGCTGGAGGAACTGCCGGGCATAGGCCGAAAGCGATTCGACGTAGCGGCGCTGGCCTTCGGCGTAGAGGGTATCGAAGGCCAGGGACGATTTGCCCGAGCCGGAAAGCCCGGTGATTACGGTCAGCTTGTTCCTCGGCAGGTCGAGGCTGATATTCTTGAGGTTGTGCGTGCGCGCGCCGCGGATCCGTATGGTGGTATTCATCGAAGGTTTTCTGGCAAGGGTTCGGGCGAACCAAGTAATATACCTGCTTTTGGAATTCCGACTCACTCCATGCACACTGCAGACAAGATGACCGTCCCTGAAGTTCGGGCTACGGTATCCCTTGCCCTGATATTCGCCCTGCGCATGTTCGGCATGTTTTCCATCCTGCCGGTGCTGGCGCTGTATGCCCGCGACCTGCCGGGCGGCGGCAGCCCTTTCCTGATCGGCGTGGCGTTGGGCATAGACGGCTTGGCCCAGGCCTGCCTGCAGATTCCCTTCGGCCTATTGTCCGATCGCATCGGCAGGAAGCCGGTGATCTACATGGGCCTTGCCCTGTTCGCCCTGGGCAGTTTCATCGCCGCCGGTGGCCATGACATTTACATCATCATCCTCGGCCGGCTGGTCCAGGGCACCGGCGCCGTGGCAGCGGCGGTGATCGCGCTAACCGCCGACCTGACCCGGGAAGAGCACCGCGCCAAGGGCATGGCGGTGATCGGCATGAGCATAGGCGCGACCTTCGCCGTCTCGATGGTGGCCGGCCCGACTCTGGGCCATCTGATCGGCGTGCCCGGCATCTTCGCCCTGACCGGGGTCTTGGCCATTGCCGCGATGGCCGTCACCCGTTTCGTCGTGCCCGACCCTGTGGTCAGCCGCGTCCATGCCGACGCCGAGACGGTTCCGGCGCAGATCACCTCGGTCTTGAAGAACACCGAACTGCAGCGCCTGAATTTCGGCATCTTCACCCTGCACGCCGCCATGCGCGGCCTGTTCGTGGTGATTCCGCTGGTCCTGGTGGAAGTGGGCGGCCTGTCCAGCGACCAGCACTGGAAGATCTATCTGCCGGTGATGATGATTTCCTTCTTCGCCGTCGTTCCGGCGATCATCGTCGCCGAGAAGTACGGCAAGATGAAACCGATCTTCTGCGGCGCGGTGGCCCTGATGACCGCGGCGACCCTGCTGATGGCGGTGTTCATCGGCAATCTGAGCGGCATCGTGATCACCATGTTCATGTTCTTCCTGGCCTTCAATCTGCTGGAAGCCACGCTGCCCTCGCTGATCTCGAAGATCGCCCCGGCCGGCAGCAAGGGCACCGCGATCGGCGTGTACAACAGTTTCCAGTTCCTCGGCCTGTTCCTGGGCGGCGCGTTGGGCGGCTTCCTGGCCCAGCACGTGAATCGTTCCGCGGTCTTCGTCTTCGCCGCCGGACTGGGCCTGGCCTGGCTGCTCCTGGCCCTGTCGATGACGCCGCCGCCGCGGGTGCGTACCCTGATCATCCACATTGACGGCGAGATCGACGGGGAGCGCGCCAGGACGCTCACCTCGGCCCTGGGGCTGATCGATGGGGTTTCTGAGGCCATGGTCATGGCCGGCGAGAGCGCGGCCTATTTGAAAGTGCGCATGGGCGAGTGGGACGAAGCCGGCGCGAACCGATTGCTGCAAGCTTGATACGACAAGGAGAATGAAATGGCATCCGTAAATAAGGTGATACTGGTGGGCAATCTCGGCCGCGATCCCGAAACCCGCTACATGCCCGGCGGCGACGCCGTGACCAACTGCACCATCGCCACCACCGATACCTGGAAGGACAAGACCAGCGGCGAGAAGAAGGAGGCGACCGAATGGCATCGCATCGTCTTCTATCGCAAGCTCGCCGAGATCGCCGGCCAGTATCTGAAGAAAGGCTCCCAGGTCTATATCGAAGGCTCGCTGAAGACGCGCAAGTGGACCGACAAGGAAGGCGTCGAGAAATACACCACCGAGATCATCGCCGATACCATGCAGATGCTCGGCAGCCGCCAGGGCAGCGGTCAGGCCGACGAGCCGCCGCGCGAGCGGCCGGCCCAGGCGGGCGCCGCCAGCGCCAGGCCGGCGGCTCCGCCCGCGGGCGGCAGCGGCTTCAACGACTTCGAAGACGACATCCCTTTCTGAACGATCGACTGCTATTGCTCCGATGAACCACCGCGCATGATGAAATGGCTGAGCGTCGCAATGCTTCAAGGCGGCAGGCGCCCAAACGGGCCCGCCCCTTCCATTCTCCCCTCGCGGGGAGGCTACCAACCGGCTCGCTGCTCTCGAACCTGAGACAGCGCGCTTGGCTACGTATTTCACGCTAAAGAGGAGACGCGCAAAATGAAATCCCAAGTTCCGTCACGCCGCCAGTTCGTTGCTCAGACTGCGGCGCTGACCATGGCCGCCGGCTTTCCCCTGATCGGTCGGGCTCAAGTCAAAGCGATCAAGATCGGCGTGCTCCATCCGGTGACCGGCGCGCTGGCCTTCTCCGGCAGCCAGTGCCGGATCGGCGCGCAACTGGCGATCGATGACATCAACGCCGCCGGCGGCATCAAGTCGCTGGGCGGCGCCAAGCTGGAAGCTCTGCTCGGCGACGCGCAGTCCAAGCCCGAGGTGGGTGCCGCCGAAGTCGAAAAGATGAACGAGGCCGGCGTCTCGGCGATCGTCGGCGCCTACGCCAGCGCCATCTGCCTGGCCACGACGCAAGCCGCGGCGAAGTACAACATTCCCCACGTGGTCGATGTCGGCGTCGCCGACAGCATCGTCGAGCGCGGCCTGAAGAACACCTTCCGCTTCGGCCCAGGCTATACCACCGCCGCCCACGTGGCGATGAACAACCTGCACATCCTGAACAAGCTGGCCGGCAATGTCGCCAAGTCGGTGATGATCATCCACGAGGAGTCCCTGTTCGGCACCGGCACTGCGCAGCTTCTGGCGCGGGATCTGCCGGCGCTCGGCTTCGAGGTCAAGGAGGTGGTCAAGCACGCCAACCCGACGCGGGACTTCAACAACATCGTGTTGCGCATGAAGGCGGTCAATCCCGACATCGTCATTCCGGCGAACTACTACAACGAGTATGCCCTGCTGGTGCGCACCATGCAGCAGCAGAAGTTCCGCCCCAAGGCGATCTATTCGGTGTTGGGCGGCGCCGCTTCGAGTTTCAAGTTCCTCAATGAATTTCCCGATGCGGCGAAGGACATCATCGACTGCAATCACTGGTTCAACCCCAAGGACAAGCGTGCACTGGCCTTGAGGAAGCGCGTCGAGGCGATGAAGGTGTTTTTCACCTACGAGGTGTTCTGCACCTACACCGCGACCATGCTGCTGGCCGACGCGATCGAGCGCGCCCGCTCGGCCAGGCGCGAGGACATCGTCGCCGCGCTGGCCGCGAGCAGCTTCGCCAATCACTTCATGCCCTATGGCGCGACGCGTTTCGTCAATGGCCAGAACCAGGGCGCGCAGCCGTTGATGACGCAGGTGCAGGGCGGCGACATCAAGGTCATCTTCCCCAAGGAGTACAAGGAAGCGGAACCGGTGTTTCCCCTGCCCCGGGCCTAGCCGTCTGACTCGGCCCCGCCGGCGTCAGGGCGGGGCTGGCGATCATGCTCTCCATCCTCTTTCCGTCGCTGTTGAACGGCGTCGCCACCGGCGCGATCTATGCCTTGATCGCGCTCGGCCTGACCCTGATCTACGGCGTCCTGCACATCGTCAACTTCGCTCATGGCGCGGCCCTGATGGTGGCGCTTTACGGCGTCTACTTCCTGTTTACCGCCTGGCATGTCGACCCCTATCTGGCGCTGCCGATCATGATCGTCGCGATGTTCTGCTTCGGCTACGGCCTGCAGCGCTTCGTCATCGGCAGGGCCAGCCATGGCAAGGACGAATACATCCTGCTGGTGACGCTGGGCATCGCGATCATTCTCGAGAATCTCGCCCTCGCCCTGTTTCGCTCCGACACCCATAGCATCGACACCGCCTACACCCTGGCGACGGTCGATGTCTTCGGCGCGCTGATCGCGCTGCCCAAGCTGATCGCCTTTTTCGGCGCTCTGGCGGTGTCGTCCGCGCTGCTGCTCTTGATCGGTCGCACCCAACTGGGCCGGGCCATCCGCGCGGTTGCCCGGGAGAAGCAGGGCGCGCGCGTGGTCGGCATCGACGTCGAGCATATCTACGCGATGAGTTTCGGCATCGGCATGGCCTGCCTCGGCGCGGCGGCCTGCTTCCTGCTGCCCGCCTACTACGTCAATCCGCTGGTGGGCAACGGCTTCGTGCTGATCGCATTCACCATCGTCGTGTTGGGCGGCATGGGCAGCTTCGCCGGCGCCCTGATCGGCGGCCTGATCGTCGGCGTGGTCGAGTCGCTGGGCGGCCTGTGGCTCGGGGAGAGCCTGGGCCAGATCGGCATCTTCGTCATCTTCATCGCCGTGCTGCTGTTCCGTCCGCAAGGCCTGTTCGGCCAGAAGGGGGCCTAGGATGAAACTGCCCCCACGCCGTGCGGCAAAGCCGCATCCCGCTTCGCGGGACCAGCCTTCGGCTGTCCTGCGGCCTCCAGCCTGGTGTTCGCTGCCCCCCGAGGGGGCGGGTCAGTACGTTGGGGCGGCCCGGCCGTACTGAGATGCGCGAACTGGCGCTGATCGTGGCAGTCCTCGCGGCCTTTCTCTGCGCGCCCTGGCTCACCGATTCCGGCGTGGTGCTGAACTTCCTGATCATGGTGCTGTTCGCGACCCTGCTCGGACAGGCCTGGAACATCCTCGGCGGCTACGGCGGACAGTTCTCCTTCGGTCACGCCGCTTTCTTCGGCACCGGCGCCTATGCCATGGCGGTGCTGCAGACGGTGTTCGCGGTCAATCCCTGGCTGGCCCTGCCGCTGGCGATCCTGTGCGGCGTCCTGGTGGCGCTGGTGATCGGCGTGCTGTCGTTTCGCTACGGCCTGCGCGGTTCCTATTTCGCCCTGGTGACCCTGGCCTTTGCCGAGGTGCTGCGCATCCTGGCGAACACTTTCGATTTCACCGGCGCCGGCGTCGGCCTGCAGTTGCCGCTCCGGGAAGCCGCCGGGAATATGCAGTTCGCGGACAAGACCGGCTATCTCTACCTGGTCCTGTCCTTCGTCGCCTTCGGCCTGATGCTCTCCTGGTGGCTGCGCCATTCCCGTTACGGCGCCTGGCTCAGCGCGGTGCGTGACAACGAGGCGTCGGCGCTGGCGCTGGGCATCGACGCCTTGCGCGTCAAGCTCGCGGCGATCATGCTTTCGGCGGCGCTGATGGCGGCGGCGGGCGCGTTCTACCTGCAATATTTCCACTACATCGATCCGCACATCGCCTATGGCCCGGCGATCTCCATCGAGGCGCTGGTCGGCGCCATCGTCGGCGGCTTGGGCAGCGTGTTCGGCCCCCTGCTCGGGGCGCTGGTCCTGCATCTGCTCGGCGAGGCGACGCGCAACCTGATGGGCGACCTGCCGGGCATCAGCCTGGTGGTCTATGGCGTTGTTCTGGTCCTGATCGTGATGTTCATCCCGCGCGGCCTGTCGGGTCTGTTCGGCAGAAGAGCATGAAGCCTGCGATACTCGAAGCGCGCAATCTGGCCATCAGTTTCGGCGGCCTGAAGGCGGTCGCCGACGTCAGCTTGACGGTCGCGGCGGGCAGCCTGACCGCCCTGATCGGGCCCAACGGGGCCGGCAAGTCGACGCTGTTCGCCATGATCTCGGGCTTCCTTGCGCCCGATGCCGGCACTGTGCATTTCGACGGTCGCCTCCTGTCAGGCCTGCCACCCTACGCGATCTGCCGGCTGGGCCTGGCGCGCACCTTTCAGATCGTCCAGCCCTTCGCGGCGCAGACGGTGCGCGAGAACATCGCCGTAGGCAGCCATCTGCACGAGCCGCGGCGCCGCCAGGCGCTTGCCCTGGCGGACGCGGTGGCGGAACGGCTGGGACTGGCCGGAGAGCTCGACAAGCCGGCGGGAAGCCTCACCACCGCCGGTCGCAAGCGCCTGGAACTGGCGCGCGCCCTGGCGACCAGGCCTAGGCTGCTGCTGCTCGACGAGGTTCTGGCCGGCTTGAATCCCCAGGAAGTGGCCGGGATGATTCCGGTGATTCGCGGCATTTGCGACGAGGGCGTGACGGTGCTGATGATCGAGCATGTGATGCAGGCGGTGATGAATCTTGCCGAGGATATCTGGGTGCTGGCCAACGGCTGCCTGATCGCCCATGGCGGACCGCAGCAGGTCACGCGCGACGGCGCGGTGATCGAGGCCTATCTGGGCAAGGGCATGGCGGCGCGCCTGGCCGCGCTGGATGAGCCCGATGCGCCGGGTGCGCCGGGTAAATCGGACGGCGCGGCGCATGACTGAGCCCCTGCTCGCGATTGCCGGCTTGCGCGGCGGTTATGGCGCGGTCGAAGTGCTGCGCGGCGTCGATCTGCGGGTCGATGCGGGCGAGATCGTCGCGCTGCTGGGTTCCAACGGCGCCGGCAAGTCGACCTTGATCAACATGGTCTGCGGCCTGATCGCGAAGTCCGCCGGGCAGGTCAGCTTCGCCGGCCGGGACATCAGCCGCGCGCGCTCGGCCGGGATCGTCGCCGCCGGCCTGATCCAGGTGCCGGAAGGGCGGCGGATCTTCCCCAACCTGACGGTGCGGGAGAATCTCGAACTGGGCGCCTATCTGCGCGGCCGGGCGCAGCAGGCGCAGAACCTCGACCGGGTCATGAGCATCTTCCCGCGCCTCAGTGAGCGCACACGGCAACTGGCCGGCACGCTCTCGGGCGGCGAGCAGCAGATGCTGGCGCTGGGCCGCGCCCTGATGAGCGAGCCGCGCCTGTTGATCCTCGACGAGCCTTCGCTGGGCCTGTCGCCCCTCCTGGTCGAGGAAATGTTCGCGATGATAGGCGAGTTGCACCGCCAGGGCCTGTCCATCCTGCTGGTCGAGCAGAACGTGCCGCTCTCCCTGGACATCGCCCAGCGAGCCTATGTGCTGGAGAACGGCGAGATCCGTTTTACTGGTCTGCCGGCAGAACTCCTGGCCAGTCCCGAACTCAAACGAGCCTATCTGGGCATTTAAGGAAAGCAATCAGAGGAGAACGATCATGGAACACTCCGACAAGACGGCGCGACAGATCTGGAACGAGGTGAAGGCGAATCCCAGCCGGGCGCGTTTCGGATTCGGCAGGAAGGCGGTGCTGGTCAATATCGACCTGCAGAACGCCTACACCAAGACCGATGAATTCAAGACCGCCTACGAAACCGATCCGCGCCAGCTCGAGTATGTGAACCGGCTGGCGACGGACTTTCGCAGCCTGGGCTGGCCGGTGGTGTGGACCCATGTCGCCTACATGGAATCCGCCGAGGACGCCGGGGTCTGGGGCACGCGCACGAACACCGCCGATTCATTGCAGAACATCAAGTTCGGCTCGCGCCGTGCGGCGTTCGACGAGCGCCTCGAAGTGGACCGGATCCGCGACGTGATCTACCTGAAGAAGATGCCCTCGGCGTTTTTCGAAACCCAGCTGCAATCGCTGCTGGTCTGGCACCAGATAGACACCGTGATCCTGACCGGCGGCTCCACTTCCGGCTGCATCCGGGCCACCGCCGTGGATTCCCTGTCGCGGGGCTACCGGACCATCGTGCCGGAGGAGTGCGTCGCCGACAAACACGAAAGCTACCACTACGCCAACCTGACCGACCTGATGCTGAAATATGCCGACGTGGTAGACGTCGCCACGGTGTTTGACTGGCTGGCAGGCCAGGGGACAAGCAGCTCGAAACAAACAGGGGTACTCCGTGAGATCTGAAAAAACGCGAGAGTACGAACAAGGGGAGAATTCCCCTGTTTATCCCCCGATTGGGAACAAGGGGGCTCGCCCCCTTGTTGATTCCCCGGAACCGGCGCTCCGAATGAAGTGCGCAGAGTTGGGTAGGCAGAAGGAGGGCAAGCTGTGAAGGAGGATCCGGGTTATTACGACTACTGGCCCTATCGCGACCGGCCCAGGATACGCTGGCCGAACGGCGCGCGCGTGGCCTTCTGGGTGGCGCCGAACATCGAGTTCTATGAATTGAATCCGCCCCGGAACCCCCAGCGCAACCCCTGGCCGCACCCCTATCCGGCGGTGCCCGGCTACTCCATCCGCGATTACGGCAACCGCGTCGGCCACATGCGCCAGATGAAGCTGCTCGACAAGTACGGCATCCGCGGCTCGGTCTCGCTGTCCTCCGCCTTGTGCGTGCACCATCCAGAGATCATCGCGATGTGCCGCGAGCGGCACTGGGAGTTTTTCAGCCACGGCATCTACAACACCCGCTATACCTACGGCATGTCCGAAGAGCAGGAGCGGTCGATGATCCTCGATGCCATGGAGACCATCGAGCGGCGCTGCGGCGCGCGGCCTCAGGGCTACCTCGCGCCAGCGCTGTCGCACAGCGAGGTCACCGTCGATCTGTTCGCCGAACTGGGCGGCGTCTATACCTGCGACCTGTTCCACGACGACCAGCCGACGCCGGTCAGGGTCAGGGGCGGGCAGAGATTCGTTTCCGTGCCATACTCCCTGGAGATGAACGACAGCATCGCCTACGCGGTGAACAAGGTCGAGCCCCGGCGCTATGGTCAGATGCTCAAGGACTGCTTCGACCGCCTCTATGCCGAGGGCGCGGAGTCGGGAACGGTGATGTGCATCCCGACGCACAATTATCAGGTCAGTTGTCCGCACCGACTCAAGGCCTTCGAGGATGCCCTGGCCTACATCACCGGCCATGACGCTGTCTGGCTGACGACCGGCGGCGAGATCGCGGCCCATTATCTCGAACACCATTATGATCAGGCGCTGGCCGACATCGCCGCCAGGCAACCGGGAGCGGCATGATGGCGCTCGATCCGTCGTTCCTCGAATACCCGCTGCGCCGCTACGGCATGGACCACGAGCGCTACGCCTGGTCGATGTTGACCGAGCGCCGTCCGGTGGCCTGGCCGGGGGGCAGGAAACTCGCCCTGTGGGTCAATGTCAGCCTGCAGCACTTCCCCCTGAATCCGGCCGGCAAGCCCGTCGCCCTGCCGGGCAACATGAGCATGCCCTATCCCGACCTGCGCCATTACACGCTGCGCGATTACGGCAACCGGGTGGGCATCTACCGCTTCCTCAAGGCCTTCGACCGCTACGGCATCCGCCCGACCTTCGCCATCAATGCCCGTCTGGCGGAACGCTATCCCAGCCTGATCGGGGCGATAGCCGAACGCGGCGACGAGATCATCGGCCACTCCTGGAGCATGGACACGGCGCATGCCGGCGGCCTGGAAGAGGCGGCGGAGGCGGAGCTGATCAAGCGCTCCCTCGACTGCCTGCGCGCTCGCACCGGCCGGGAAATCCGCGGCTGGCTGAGTCCGGGCCGGCTGGAGTCGGCGCACACGCCGGACCTCCTGAAGGCCGAAGGCGTCAGTTACTTCTGCGACTGGGTCAATGACGAGATGCCCTACCGCTTCAATACGCAGCATGGCGATCTCTGGGCGATGCCCTTGTCCGCGGAGATCGAAGACCGCTTCCTGATCGTCGACAACTTCCACGCCGAAGCATCCTGGGCGGAACAGGTCAAGGACGCCTGCGACATGCTCCTCGAAGAAGCCAAGACCCAGGGTGGGCGCATCCTGTCGCTGTCCATCCACCCCTGGGTGCTGGGCCAGCCGCACCGGATCAAGCATCTCGAAGCGGTGCTGGAATATCTGAGCGGCAAGGAAGAGGTGTGGTCGGCCAGTGCCGGTGAAATTCTCGACGCCTTCCTGCGGCAGCCGGCATTGTGAGCGACGTGGACACCATTGCGACTCCTCGCAGCCTGGCGCAAAAGATCATCGCGCGCGCCGCCGGCCGGCCGGTTCTGCCGGGCGAGATCGTCACCTGCCGGGTGGACCTGGCGATGTCGCACGACTCCAGCGGGCCGCGCCGCGTCGCGCCGATGCTGGCGGAACTCGGCGCCAAGGTCTGGGATCCGTCGCGTTACGTGATCATCACCGATCATTACCTGCCCGCAGCCGACGACGAGTCGCGGAACATCCTGAAGATCACCCGCGACTGGGTGAAGAGCGCCGGCATCGAACACTTCTACGACGGACAGGGGATCTGCCACGTGGTCCTGCCCGAGCGCGGCCATATTCGTCCGGGCATGATGATCGTCGGCGGCGACAGCCATGCTTCGACCGGCGGCGCTTTCGGCAGTTACATGTTCGGCGTTGGCGCGACCGAAATGCTCGGCGTCCTGGTCACCGGCGAGATCTGGCTGAAGGTGCCGGAGACGCTGCTGTTCGAGTGGCACGGCCGTTTTGCCGAGGGCGTCTGCGCTAAGGACGTGATGCTCTTTCTCTGCGGCCGCTTCGGCCTGGACGGCGGGCAGTATCAGGCGCTCGAATTCGGCGGTTCGGCGGTGCGCGCGCTGTCCATGCAGGAGCGCATGACCCTGGCCAACATGAGCGTCGAACTGGGCGGACAGGTCGGCCTGGTCGCCCCCGACGAGATCACGCAGGCCTATCTGCGGCAAGCCGGCGTCGAAGTCGATGGCGCCGAGATGGCCCGCTGGCAGAGCGACCAGGGCGCACCCCTTGCTGCCCATCATCGCTACGCCGCCGCCGATCTGGTCCCCCAGGTGGCGGCGCCGCACAGCCCGGCCAATGCCGCGCCGGCCGCGGACTACGGCGGTCAGGCCATCGACGTCGCCTATCTCGGCGCATGCACCGGCGCCAAACTGGACGATCTGCGCATGGCGGCGCAGGTGCTCGCCGGCCGCCGGATCGCCGCCGGGGTGACGCTGATGGTGGCGCCGGCCTCGCGGCGCGATCAGGAGCGGGCAGAGGCCGAGGGCATCATGACGGTGCTGGCAGACGCCGGCGCGCAGTTCCTGGCCAATGCCTGCGGCGCCTGCGCCGGCTACGGCCAGTATCGCTTCGGCGACGGCGTGCGGGTGATGGCGTCCACGGCGCGCAATTTCAAGGGCCGCATGGGTTCCGCGGCGAGCCGCATCTGGCTGGGCTCACCGTATTCCGTGGCCGCCGCCGCCTGTGCCGGCGAGATCGTGGATCCGCGCGAGTTCATTTCGACAAGCATGGCAGCCTTCCCCCCAACCCCCTTCCCAAGGAAGGGGGTGACGGCCGTTCAGCCGCTGACGCGGCATCCAAATGATGACTCGCTGCCTCCTCGGGGCGGCCCATCGGAGGCAGCATGACCACTCGAGTCTGGAAGTTCGGCGATAACCTCGATACCGATGCGATGGCGCCGGGGCAGTATATGAAATCGCCCATCGAGGAACTGGCGCGCCACTGCCTGGAATCGGTCCGGCCGGAATTCGCGGCTGCGGTGCGCGCCGGCGACGTCGTCGTGGCGGGGAAAAATCTCGGCGCCGGCTCCTCCCGCGAGCAGGCGCCGCAGGCGCTCAAGGCGCTCGGGGTGAGCGCCCTGGTGGCGGTTTCCTACGCCGGCCTGTTTTACCGCAACGCGCTCAATCTTGGCCTGGCGGCGCTGGTCTGCGCCGAGGCCGGGAGCATAGTCGACGGTGAACCTGTCGTCGTCGATATCCGGGCCGGCAGCATCAGTCTGCCGGCGCAGGGGCGCACCCTGGCGTGCGAGCCGATGCCCGGCTTTCTGCTTGAAATGGTGATGGCCGGCGGCTTGCTGGCACATCTGCAACAGCGCCTGGCGGCGCAAGGAAAGGAGCGAAGATGAATCTGCGGCAGCGTCTTCTGCAGGAGCGGATCCTGGTCGCGCCGGGCATCTACGATGCATTTTCCGGTCTGCTGGTCGAGCGTGCCGGTTTCGAAGCCGCCTATCTTTCGGGCGCGAGCATCGCCTATACCCGGCTGGGCCGGCCCGACATCGGCCTGGTCAGCTTCGCCGAGGTGCGCGATACCTTGGTGGCGATCCGCGAACGCAATTCGCTGCCCCTGATCGTCGATGCCGACACCGGCTTCGGCAATGCCTTGAATGTAGAGCGCACGGTGCGCGAACTGGAGCGGGCGGGGGCCTCGGCGATACAACTTGAGGACCAGGGCAGCCCCAAGCGCTGCGGCCATCTCGACGGCAAGACGTTGATCGCGAGCGGCGAAATGGTCGGTAAGCTGAAGGCGGCGCTGGATGCGCGCGCCTGCGGCGACACCCTGATCGTCGCGCGCACCGATGCGCTCGCGGTGGAGGGTTTCGAAGCCGCGCTGGAGCGCGCCGAACACTATCTCGAGGCCGGCGCCGATGTGCTGTTTGTCGAGGCGGTCCGCGATCTCGAACAGATGAAATGCGTCGTCGCCCGGTTTGCCTCGCGCATTCCCCTGCTGGTCAATATCGTCGAAGGCGGCAAGACGCCGCAACTCTCGGCCGCCGAGTTGCAGGCGCTGGGCTACCGGCTGGCGATATTTCCCGGCGGCACGGTGCGTGCGGTGGCGCATGCGCTGGAGGCCTACTTCGCCGAATTGCACAGGAGCGGCGGCAATCAGGGCAATCGCGCGCGCATGCTCGATTTCGCCGGCTTGAACGAACTGCTCGGCACTGCGCAGTTGGTCGAACGCGGGCGGCGCTACGAGTCCCGCGAACCGGAGCATGACCATGAGACTGCATAAACGGCTGCGCAAGATTTCCTTGCGCGACCTGCTGTTGGTCGCGGCGCCGTCCCTGCTCCTGCTGCTCCTGGGCTTCTGGGCGGCGGCGCAGTTCATCCGGCCGGCGCCGCCCAAACAACTGGTCTTCAGCAGCGGCGGCGAAGGCGGCGCTTACCAGAGCTTCGCCGCACGCTACAGCGATGTCCTGGCGCGCTATGACGTCACCCTGGTGGAGAAACCTTCGGCCGGCGCCGTGGAAAATCTGCAACGCTTGCGCGACGAGAACTCCGGCGTCGATGCCGCTTTCGTCCAGGGCGGCATTGCCACTGCAGGCAGCGACGACAACCTGCTCTCGCTGGGCAGCCTCTACTACGAGCCGTTGTGGATCTTCTACCGCGCGGCGCTGGCGCCGCTCGACCGGATCAGCCAACTGAAGGGGCGACGCATCGCCGTAGGCGCCATGGCCAGCGGCACCTACAAGCTGGCGCTGGAACTGCTCGAAGCCAATGGCATCAGCGGTCAGCCGACGCAACTCGTGACCAAGTCCGGGATGGCGGCGGTGGAAGCGTTGCGCCGTGGCGAGGTCGATGCGCTGTTCGTGGTCGGCCCGACGCAGTCCGCGGCGATCTGGCTGCTGCTCTATTCAGAAGGCGTGAGCCTGATGAGCATCGGCCATGCCGAAGCCTATACCCGCCGTTTTCCCTATCTGACCCAATTGACGCTGCCTGCGGGAGCGGTCGATCTGGCGCGCAACATTCCGGCGCAGGACGTCACCCTGCTCTCGCCCATGGCTACGCTGGTAGTGCGCGAGGACACGCATCCGGCGCTGATCGACCTGTTGCTGCAGGCGGCGAGCGAGGTGCATGGCGGCCCGGGGATATTCCAGAAACCCGGGGAGTTCCCGAATGCGCGCGAAGTGGATTTTCCGCTGTCAAAGGAGGCCGAGCGCTACTACAAGTCCGGCCGGCCCTGGCTGCAGCGCTACCTGCCGTTCTGGGCGGCGACGCTGATCGACCGGATGATCGTGATGCTGGTGCCAGTGCTGGCGCTGTTGATCCCTATCGTCAGGTTTGCGCCGGCGCTCTACAACTGGCGGGTGCGTTCGCGCATCTTCCGGCGCTACGGCGAACTGAAGTTCCTCGAGGCGGAAGTGGCGCAGGAGCCGTTGCTCCACTCGCGCGAGGAATGGCTGAGTCGGCTCGATGCCATCGCCAGCGATGTCGATAGCATGCCGACGCCGCTGGCCTTCTCGGACATGTACTACACCTTGAGGATTCATATCGGCCTGGTGCGCGAGAGCATCCTGAAGAAGACCGCGGTTGCTTAGAAAAAAATCATCACCACGAAGGGCACCAAGTACACCAAGAAAGGCATACAAAGCTTTTGTTTCTCTTGGTGCCCTTGGTGTCCTTGGTGGTGAAGAGCTTTTCTTAAAGGTGGCGGATTTTTTCCAGCAAGGTCGTGGTCGAGTGCGGGTGGATCAAGGGAATCGATACTACCCGGCCGCCGGCCGCCAGCACTTCGCGGGCGCCGACGATGCGCTCCACGGCCCAGTCGCCGCCCTTGGCCAGCACGTCCGGCCGGCACCGCAGGATCGTATCCAGCGGCGTGTCCTCGTCGAACCAGGTGACCAGCGCGACGCATTCGAGCGCGGCGAGCAGTGCCATGCGGTCCTCGAGGCAATTCACCGGCCGGTCTTCGCCCTTGCCGAGGCGGCGCACGGAGAGGTCCGAATTGGCGGCGACGATCAGGCTGGCGCCCAGGCTCCTCGCCTGGGCGAGATAAGTGACATGGCCGCGATGCAGGATATCGAAGCAGCCGTTGGTGAATACCAGCGGCCGCGGCAGCAGCTCAGCGCGGCTGGCCAGTTCATCGGGCCGGCAGCACTTGGCTTCGAATGCCGGGGCAGGATAGTCCACGCTGTCTATGGCTAGTGCGCAGCGGGCGATCTAGCCGGTTCGGCCGGCATGCTGTCGAGTTGCCGCGCCCGCTCGTCATTGATGATCTCGAACACCCTGACCACCTTGAGCACCCCGGCGGTGGTGCGGGCGATGTCCACCGCCGCGTCGGCCTCGCTCTTGGTGACGATGCCGAGCAAATAAACCACGCCGGCCTCGGTGACCACCTTGACATGATTGACCGCAAACTTGTTGCTGTCGACGAAGCGCGCCTTGACCTTGGTGGTGATGTAGGCGTCGTTGCCCTGGCTGGTGTATGTCGCAGCGCCGGCGATCTGCAGTTCGTTGCTGACGGCCCTGACGTTGGGCACGCCGCTGACCAGTTGCTCCACGGCGGAACGCGTCGCGGCATCGACGACGCCACCGGTGAGCAGCACGCTGCGGTTGTAGCTGGTGACGGAGACATGGGCCTTGTCGCCGAACTTTTCCCTGATGCGATTGCTGGCGCGCAACTCGATGCCGCTGTCGGTGACATTGGTTTCGGCCGGCCGGCGATCGGCGGCCATCAGCGCGCCGGCGC
Source organism: uncultured Sterolibacterium sp. (assembly GCA_903832735.1). Classification (GTDB taxonomy): domain Bacteria; phylum Pseudomonadota; class Gammaproteobacteria; order Burkholderiales; family Rhodocyclaceae; genus CAIYYX01. Next base: position 71,428 of record CAILCO010000069.1, on the reverse strand, counting down.
CGACGCCGACAGCGGCGACGCCGAAGCAGCCGGAGAGCAGTGGGGTCAGGGCGGCCAGCAGGAGGGCGAGGGCAACGGCGGGTAGCTTCAGTTTCATGGTCATGGGGTCTCTCCGAGTAACAGGGTGTCGATGCCATCGCACAGGCAATGCAGCGTCAACAGATGAACTTCCTGGATGCGTGCGGTACGCGTCGCCGGAACGCAGATATGCACATCGTCTTCCCGGAGCAGCCCGGCGATCTTGCCGCCGTCCTTGCCGGTCAGGGCGATCACGCGGAGCTCGCGCTCATGGGCGGCGTGGATAGCTTCGATGACGTTCTCCGAATCACCCGACGTCGAGATCGCCAGGAGCGTGTCGTTGGGCTGGCCGAGCGCACGGATCTGTTTGGCGAACACGTCCTCGAAGCGGTAGTCGTTGGCGATCGAGGTCAGGGTCGAACTGTCGGTGGTCAGTGCGATCGCGGCCAGGGGCGGGCGCTCCATCTCGAAGCGGTTCAACAGTTCGGCGGCAAAGTGTTGCGCGTCGGCGGCGGAGCCGCCGTTGCCGCAGGCCATGATCTTGCCGCTGGCGAGCAGGCTGTTCACCATCAGGTGGACCGCCTGCGCGATCGGTGCCGCGAGGCTCGCGACGGCGTCCAGCTTGACCTGGGCGCTGTCCTGAAAATGCTGGGTGATGCGCGGGACGAGATCCATGACGGTGTGTATGCGTTGAATTGCACGATTCTACCATGGGCGATTTTGCCTCCCCGGCCCGCCTCAAAGCACCACGAAGACCTCGATCAGGACGCGCGCCCAGGGGTTCCTGTGCTTTTGCAGACGCGCTATGCGCGCTTCGACCCGGCCGCCGCCATCCATCTCGGCGGCCACGGCGCGGTTCTCCGCCCGCGGCAGATAGCCCAGTTGCCGCCCGCGCCAACTGACGCGAACGGCCTTGTCGTCATGCCGGTTGTCGGGCTCGCGGGTGAGCAGCAGTGCGTCGCCGGTCCGCAGTTGATCCCAGAGATCGGCGCCGTCGTGATACTGGAAGCCCGCCAGCGGCGAGCTCTGCACCAGGATCCTGATCGTCTGCGCCATCGCAGCGCTGCAGGCGAAGCAGAGCAGCAGCAGGCTAATCCGCAGAGAACGCATTGCGTATCCATTCGAGACGGGCCGTGGACATGCCGTCGAGGAGCACGGCATCGAAGCGGCAGGGACGATCCGCGGCAGTACTGTGCGTCATCAGGTAATGGCGCGCGGCAAGGATCAGGCGGCGCTGCTTGGGCGCGGCTATGCTGGCAATGGCGCCGCCGTAGTCGGCGCGCCGGCGCAGCCGCACCTCGACGAACACCAGGGTGCCGCCGTCGGCGCAGACCAGATCGATCTCGCCGCCCTTCATCCGCCAGTTGCGCTCCAGTACGCGCAGGCCCCGAGCCGCGAGGTAGGCCGCGGCCAGATTCTCGGCGGCGTCGCCGGCTGATTTATTCACGGACATGCGCTTGCATGGCGCGGCGCCGCACCGGACAATGCGCAACGGAAACGCGAACGGGGCATGGTATGGAGGCGCAGGCGAAAGTGATGACACCGGCATTATATGTGGTGGCGACGCCGCTGGGGAATCTCGGCGACATCACCCTGCGCGCCCTCGAGGTATTGCGCGGCGCCGACGTCATCGCCTGCGAGGACACGCGCCACACGCGTCGCCTGCTCGAGCACTACGATATCCGCGCGACGCTGTTCGCGGTGCACGAACACAACGAGGCGGCGGCGGCGGAGAAGCTGCTGGCGCTGCTCGCCCTGGGCAAGAGCGTGGCGCTGGTTTCCGATGCCGGCACGCCCGCCGTTTCCGATCCCGGCGCCCGGGCCGTGGCTGCGGTGCGCGGCGCAGGCTACCCGGTCATCCCGCTGCCCGGAGCGAATGCGGCGATCGCCGCGCTCTCCGCTTCCGGCATCAACGATCCGCACTTCCTGTTCTACGGCTTTCTGCCGACCAAGCCGGGCACCAGGCGGGCCGCCATCGAGCGGCTTAAGCCGGTTGCCGCGGCACTGGTGTTCTACGAGGCGCCGCATCGGATCAGCGAAACCCTGGCCGATCTGGCCGAACTGCTGGAGCCTGCGCGCGAACTGGTGATCGCCCGGGAACTGACCAAGCTGTTCGAACAGATCGCGCGCATGCCGCTCATTGAGGGCCCGGCCTGGCTCGCTGGCGACGACAATCGCCGACGCGGCGAATTCGTGCTGATCGTCTCGGCCCCACCGCCGGAAGAGGACCTGCCGCCCGCTGCCCTGGCCACCCTGAAACTGCTCCTGGCAGAATTGCCCCTGAAGCAGGCGGTCAGGCTGGCCGGGGAGATCAGCGGCGCGTCCAGGAATTCGTTGTATCAGCGGGCGCTGGCCTGGAAGAGCGAGTTGCCGGAGACGTTATAATCGTCGCCATGCAGTCTCTTACGCTTACCCGGCCCGACGACTGGCACCTTCATCTGCGCGACGGTGCGGCGCTGGCCGCGGTGCTGCCCGACACAGCGCGGCGCTTCGCCCGCGCCATCGTCATGCCCAACCTGAAGCCGCCGGTGACGACGGTCGATCAGGCCGCCGCCTACCGCCGGCGGATACTCGCCGCCTTGCCGGCGGGCCTTAGCTTCGAGCCGCTGATGACGCTGTATCTGACCGACCAGACGGCGCCGGAGGAGATAACCGCCGCCCGCGCGAGCGGCTTCGTCCATGCCGTGAAATTCTATCCGGCGGGGGCGACGACCAACTCCGCCGCCGGCGTCAGCGATCTGGACAAATGCCGCAAGACCCTGGCGCGCATGGAAGCCCTGGGCCTGCCTTTGCTGCTGCATGGCGAGACGACCGACCCGGCGGTCGATATCTTCGACCGCGAGGCGGTGTTCATCGAGCGTGTGCTGATACCGCTGCGCCGCGATTTTCCGGGGCTGCGCCTGGTCTTCGAGCACATCACCACCCTGCAGGCGGTACAGTTCGTGACCGGCGCGGACGCGAACGTGGCGGCGACGATCACCGCGCATCATCTGCTGTTCAACCGCAACGCCATTTTTCAGGGCGGCATCCGGCCCCACCTGTATTGCCTGCCGGTGCTGAAGCGGGAAACGCATCGACGGGCACTGCTCGCGGCGGCGACCTCAGGCAACCCGAAATTTTTTCTCGGCACCGACTCGGCGCCGCACGCCAGGAGCACCAAGGAGGCCGGCTGCGGTTGCGCCGGCTGCTACACCGCCCATGCCGGCATCGAGTTGTATGCCCAGGCCTTCGAGGAAGCTGGCGCGCTCGAACGGCTGGAAGGTTTTGCCAGCCATCATGGCGCCGACTTCTACGGTCTGGCGCGCAATATCGGGAAGATCACCCTGGTCAGGGAAAGCTGGGTGCCGGCCGCAGCCCAGCCATTCATCGGCGAGGATGCTCTGGTGCCGCTCCTGGCCGGCGAAGCCATAGCCTGGAGGCTGCAGCAATGAACTGGAAGACGGTCCTGGCGGCAGCGGCCGCCGCTTTGCTCGCGGCGGGCTGCAGCCGGGACTCCGCCACCTATCCGATCGACGGGCGGGAGCACAGCCTGACCCTGATGCGCGAGCAATTGTATTTCTGGAGCAGCGAGTGGGACCTTGCGCTGATGGCCACCCGACAGCCCGAATGCATGCGCCGCCACCCGCTGAAAGCCGCGCCTATGGGGGCCGATTTCAGAGTCGAGCTGTACCGCTCCCTGGAAGGCGCCTACATCCTCAGGCAGGGTGACAACTGGTACGTCGCCGACGCGCAGAGCTGTCGCCTGCAGCAATACGCGACAGCGCCTGCCGAGCCGGGAGACCTGCTCGGCGCCTTCGAGGCCAAACAGGATCGGTTGCAATTCACCGCCGCAGCCCGGTCGGCGGTGCCCGCGCCTGCCGGTCCCTGACGCGCATGTTGCCGATGAACCACCGCGCATGATGAAAAGACTGGGCGTCGCGTTGTCTCAAGCTGGCAAATCGGCCCGCCCCACCCATCCTTCCCTCGCGGGGAGGTTAGCAACCGGCTCGCTGCGACCTTCGGAAGTCCCTGTGGGACGCTCGAACCCGACACAGTGCGCTTGGCAGCGTATTCCGCGCTAAGCTCGTGCGCCCCGACCTCGCCAGGCAACCGCTCTATGCGCCGCTGGCGTCTTGTCTGTCTGCCCTCTCCGGCGACGCTGCGCCGCCGGGCTGCGCCGCCCTCAACCGCCTGGCGGCAGAGCGCGGCATCAGGAGCGGCGGCGACGCTGCGCTGCGCTTTGTCGTGCCCGGCGGCAGCGGCCTCGCCTACGAGGAACGCTGCTACTGGCTGGGCGAGGTCGAGACCCGGCCGGGTGTCTGGCATGACGGTTTCAACGCCCTGACCTGGCTCGCCTACCCCAAGACCAAGGCTGCGCTCAACCGTCGCCATCACCTGGCCCTCGCCGGGCGGATGGCCGAGGGCGGAAGCGGACGCGGTCCGCTGCGCGACGCACTGACCCAGTTCGACGAATGCGGCGCCGCCGTGGTCTGCTCCCGTCTCGATCTCTGGGAAGCAATCCGCTGCCACCACTGGCAGGAAGTGTTCTGGACGCGCCGCGCCGAGACCATGAACTGTCTGCAGGTGTTCGTTTTCGGTCATGCCAGCTTCGACATGCTGCGCAGTCCGCATCTCGGTTTGTGCGCCAAGGCGCTGTTGCTGCATGTCGCCGAAGACTGGCATGGGCTTTCGCCGGCGATGCAACTCGAGGATGTCGATAGCCGGCTGGCGCTGCGCTTCGCCGGTGATTTCTCGGCGCGCAGCCGCGACTTCCAGCCCCTGCCATTGCTCGGCATCCCGGGCGCCACGCCGGACAATGCCTGTCCCGATTACTACCGGGACAGCCGCCAGTTCCGTCCGCTCAGGCTGGTTCGCGAGTAGTTCGGTTACAATCCCCCGCGGAAGTTCGCCAGGCAGCCGCTGTGAGTTTTTTACTCATGGAGGAAAGTCCGGGCCCCGCAGAGCAGGATGCCGGCTAACGGCCGGGCGTTATAAGCCGAGGCGTAAGCCTTGGCCCAAGGCGACGGAAAGTGCAACAGAAAGATACCGCCGATGGCCCGGGACTTCGCCGCCGCAAGGCGGCAAAGTCCCTTTAGGAGAGTAGGGGGTCGAAAGACTTCTTGCCCACCGGGTACAGGCAAGGGTGAAATGGTGGCGCGCCGCAAGGCGCGTCGGCATCGCGCAAGCGCTGCCGAGGTAAGAGCTCACCGCGGACGTGGCAACACGGACGGCACGGCAAACCCCATCCGGGGCAAGGCCAAATAGGGAAGCAATGGCGTGGCTCGCGCCGCTTCCGGGTAGGCTGCTAGAGCCCGTCGGTAACGGCGGGCCCAGAGGAATGGCTGCCCACGACAGAACCCGGCTTATCGGCGGACTTCCAACTCCGATTTCGCAGGTTTCCGGGCCTATTCGGGACCGTGGCGGGTATCGCGCCGCGCCGATGCCCCGCAGTTTCCCATAAATCACTTTAGGTTCTAATTCTATCCCTATTGTTTTTTCACGGATATTTTCTGCCATTAACAAACGCAGATAAGTGCTTGTCAGAACAAGAAAAACCCCGATTTTTCCCTTGACCCGTGAAAGAAATTCCTCTACAGTGGGAAGAAGTGGGGAAATGTGGGAGAACTAGATCAATTCTGGTCTTCCGCGGCGAAATAAGGGGGGGGGATGTTCCAGGGGGCGGCGGCACTGAATCTCGATGCCAAGGGGCGCATGGCGATCCCGGCCCGGCATCGTGACGCCCTGTTGGCCCTGGCCGAGGGCAGTCTGGTCCTGACCGCCCATCCGCACCGCTGCCTGCTGCTCTATCCCGCTCCTGCGTGGGAACCGATCCGCGCCAAGATCCTGGCCGCTCCCAGCCTGGAAACCCAGTCCGCGATGCTGCGCCGTCTGCTGGTCGGCTTCGCGGTCGATTCCGAGATGGATGCCGCCGGGCGCCTTCTGGTCCCGCCCGAGTTGCGCCAGTACGCGGCCCTGGAGAAGCAGGTCTGGCTGGTCGGCCAGGGCAGTCATTTCGAGATCTGGAGCGACACTGGCTGGAAGGCGCAGCAGGAGGCGATCTTCGCCCTGGGCGACAAGCTCTTGCCACCCGGACTGGAGAGCTTGACATTGTGAGTCAGGATGCGCCTAAGGGGCATCTCAGCGTACTCCTGGCGCAGGCTGTGACGGCATTGATGGTGAAACCAGACGGGGTCTATGTCGATGCCACCTACGGCCGCGGTGGCCATAGCCGGGAAATATTGGCGCAACTCTCGTCCGCTGGCCGTTTGCTCGCCCTGGATCGGGATCCGGCGGCGATAGCGGCGGGTCGAGCGAGCCAGGATCCGCGTTTCACCCTGATCCACGCGAGCTTCGGCGCAATCGGCAAGGTGCTGGACGAAGCGGGCCTGGCGCAGGTGGATGGTGTGCTGTTCGATCTGGGCATGTCATCGCCGCAGTTGGACGACGCGCGGCGCGGCTTCAGTTTCCGCCACGATGCGCCGCTCGATATGAGGATGGATACGAGTCGCGGCGAAACTGCCGCGGAATGGTTGCAACGGGCTTCTCAACTGGAAATAGAAAGGGTGATCAAAGATTATGGGGAAGAACGGTTTGCTCATGCGATTGCAGAGGCGGTTGTTGCTCTTAGGGGCGAATGCCGTATTTCAACCACGCGACAATTTGCCGCGCTCGTGGAAAAGGCCGTCCGCACACGCGAGCCGGGCAAGCATCCGGCGACGCGCAGCTTTCAGGCTCTACGGATTCACATCAATCAGGAACTTGAGGAGTTGTCGCTAGCGCTGCCGCAATGCGCGCCGCGGCTCAATCCCGGAGGCCGGTTGGTGGTGATCAGCTTTCACTCGCTCGAAGACCGCATCGTCAAGCGTTTCCTGCGTGTGCACTCGCAGTCGCCCAGGTTGCCGGCGCGCTTGCCGGTGCGCGCGCAGGACCTGCCAGCGCCTAGCCTGCGCCTGATCGGCAAGGCAGTGTTCCCCGACGAAGCCGAGGTTCGCGGCAATCCGCGCGCCCGCAGTGCCGTGATGCGCGTGGCGGAGAAGGCGTGATGGCGCGCGTCAACCTGATCCTGTTGCTGCTCGCGGTGGCTTGTGCGTTGAGTACGGTCAATGCCAATCACCGTGCGCGCAAGCTGTTCGTCGAACTGGAACGGGAACAGGGCCGGATGCGCAGCCTGGAAGTGGAATGGGGACAGTTGCAACTGGAGCAGAGTACCTGGGCGGGTTCCGCCCGGATCGAAAAGATCGCCCGCGACAAGTTGCGCATGAAGCCGCCTGCCGCCGCGCAAATCATCGTCATCGAAGCCACGAAATGAAGTTCGCCAGCAGCCCCTTGCTTTCGCAACGCCTCCCCGCCTGGCGCGCCCGGCTGTTGCTGCTCGGCTTCCTGGCGGCATTCGCCGGTCTGGCTGGCTGGTCGCTGTATCTGCAGGGATTCAATAGCGGCTTCCTGCAGGAAAAGGGGGCCCTGCGTTATTCCCGGGTGCTTGAACTGTCGGCGACGCGCGGCCGGATCATGGACCGAAACGGCAACGTGCTCGCGGTGTCGACGCCGGTCAAGTCGATCTGGGCCATCCCCGAGGACGCCCGGCTGCAGCCGGCACAGGCCAATGCCCTGGCCGCGCTGCTGGAAATGGATGTGCGCGAACTGCAGCACAAGCTGGCATCGGATCGCGACTTCGTCTTCGTCAAGCGGCAGATCCCGCCCGACGTCGCCGACAAGGTGGCGGCGCTCAATCTGCCGGGCATCCATGATCAGCGGGAGTATCGCCGCTATTACCCGGCCGCGGAAATGAGCGCCCATATGCTGGGTTTCACCGGCGCCGACGATATCGGCCAGGAGGGCGTCGAGCTGGCCCTGGAGAAGACGCTCGCCGGCAAGGCCGGCAGCCGTCGGGTGATCAAGGACAGGCGCGGCCAGGTGATCGAGGATGTCGAGTCGATCCGCGCGCCGCAGGATGGCAAGGACGTGCTCCTGGCGCTCGACGACAAGATCCAGTATCTCGCCTACGCCAGCCTGCGCCAGACGATCGCCGACAGCCATGCCAAGGCGGGCGGGATCGTGGTGCTCGACGCAAAGAGCGGCGAGGTGCTGGCGCTGGTCAATCTGCCGACCTATAACCCTAACAACAGGGTCAAGCTGTCCGGCGCACAGCTGAGGAATCGTGCCCTGACCGATACCTTCGAGCCCGGTTCGACGATGAAGCCGTTCACCGCCGCGCTGGCGCTGGACAAGGGCAAGTACCTCGTCGATACGCCGATCCAGACCGCGCCGGGCTGGCTGACCATAGGCAACGCGACGATCCACGATTCCGAAGCGCACGGGGTGCTAACGGTGGCCCAGGTGATCCAGAAGTCCTCGAATATCGGTGCGGCGAAAATGGCACTTAGTTTCAAGCCCGAGGAGATGTGGACCATGCTCGACAGCCTGGGCTTCGGCAGTCCTTTGAAGCTCGGCTTTCCCGGCGAGGTCGGCGGCCGCTTGCGACCGTACAAGAACTGGCGGCCGATCGAGCAGGCCACCATGGCTTATGGCAACGGCATCTCGGTGACGCTGATGCAACTGGCGCGCGCCTACCTGGTCTTTGCCCGCAACGGCGACCTCCTGCCGCTGTCCCTGACGCGGCTGGATTCGCCGCCGCTGGCCGGGAAACCGATCTTCACGGAACAGACTGCGCATGAGGTCCGGGCGATGCTGGAAATGGTGGTCATGCCGGGCGGCACCGCGCCCAAGGCGAAGGTCGCCGGCTATCGCGTCGCCGGCAAGACCGGCACGGCGCACAAGGTCGAAGGCGGGATCTACGTCAACCACTATGTCGCCAGTTTCGTCGGCTTCGCGCCGGCTTCCGATCCGCGTCTGGTGATCGCGGTGATGATCGACGAACCGTCCGGCGGCAGCTATTACGGCGGCGATGTGGCCGCGCCGGTGTTCTCCCGGGTCATGGCCGGCAGCCTGCGCGCCCTGGGCGTGGAACAGGATGCGCCGCCTATGCAGGCGGCGGTTGCGGTGGCGCCGGCGAAGGAGAGCATGTGACCATGACGTCGGCCGCCGGAATCCTCGCTGAACTGGCTCGCCTGGGCGTGAGCCCGACCGGCTTGAGTGCCGATTCCCGGGAACTGGCCGCCGGCGAAGTCTTCGTCGCCCTGCCCGGGGTGAACGGCGACGGCCGTCGCTACATCGAGGAGGCAGTGGCCAAGGGCGCCGCTGCAGTGCTCTGGGAGCGCGATGGCTCGGACGCCGTGGGCGCAATCGCAGTGCCCAATCTCGGGGTCGAAGGTCTTACCCGGTTGTCCGGCGAAATTGCCGATATGGTCTATGGCCGGCCCTCGAACAAGCTTTGGCTGATCGGGGTCTCCGGCACCAACGGCAAGACTTCGGTGAGCCAATGGATCGCGCAGGCGCTGGCCGCGCAGGGGATGCCCTGCGCCTTGGTCGGCACCCTGGGCAACGGCTTTCCCGGTGCATTGCGGCCGGGCCCGAATACCACGCCGGATGCCGTCACCCTGCAGCGCGCGCTCGCCGGCTTCGTTGCCGCCGGCGCCGAGGCCTGCGCCATGGAAGTCTCATCGATCGGACTGGCCGAGGGGCGGGTCGCGACTATCGCCTTCGACGTCGCGGTGTTCACCAATCTGACCCGCGATCATCTCGACTACCACGCGAACATGGAAGACTACGGCGCCGCCAAGGCGAAGCTATTCGACATGCCGGGCATCGCAGCCGCGGTGGTCAATCTCGACGACGCCTACGGCTGCGCGCTGGGCAGTCGCCTTGCCGGCCGCGGCGTGCGCCGCTATGGCTATACCCTGGATGGCGCTGCGGCGCTGGACGCGCAGTTACGCGATCTCGCCGATGAACTGCTGGTGGCCGAGGATCTCCTGGTCACCGGCCGCGGCATCCAGTTCACCGCCCGCACGGCGCAAGGGACTGCCGAGGTCGCGGCGAGCCTGCTCGGCCGCTTCAATGCCGCCAACCTGCTCGCGGTGCTGGGCGCATTGCTCGCATCCGGCATTTCGCTGGCACCTGCCGCCGCCGCGCTGGCGCGACTCTCCCCGCCGCCCGGGCGGCTGCAGGCGGCCACGGAGGCGCAGGGCGAGCCGCTGGTCGTGGTCGATTACGCGCATACGCCGGATGCGCTGGAACAGGCCCTGTTGACCTTGCGCGAGGTCGCACAGGCACGCGGCGGCAGGCTCGCCTGCCTGTTCGGTTGCGGCGGCGGGCGCGATCCCGGCAAGCGGCCGCTGATGGGCATCGTGGCGGCGCGCCTGGCCGATCAGGTGCTGCTGACCAGCGATAACCCGCGCGGCGAATCGGCGCTGGGCATCATCGAGGATATCCAGCGCGGCTTGCCGACCAAGCTGCCGGTCGAAGCCGACCGCGCCGTTGCGATACGCAGGACTGTGCTGGCGGCCTCCGCGAACGACGTCGTGCTGATCGCCGGCAAGGGCCACGAGACCTACCAGGAAACGGCCGGGGTGCGCCGGCCTTTTTCCGATCTCGAGCAGGCCCGGGCAGCGCTTGGCGCAAGGCGGGCAGCAGCATGATGCCCTTCCTGGAAGCGGCGCAGTTCACCGCCGGCCGCGTCGTCAATCTGCCGGCCGGCGCGGCCTTCGACGGCGTTACGACCGACAGCCGCGCGCTCAGGACCGGCGAGTTGTTCATCGCGCTCAGGGGCGAGCATTTCGACGGTCATGAATTTGTCCTCGGCGCATTGCAGCAGGGCGCAGCCGCCGCGATGGTGGACTCGGCCTGGCTGGCCAAACACGCAGAAGCGGCCGGCAGCCTGCCGCTCCTGGTCGTCGCCGACTGCCGTCTTGCGCTCGGCGATCTCGCCGCCGGCTGGCGCGGCCGCTTCGAGTTGCCGCTGATCGCCATCACCGGCAGCAACGGCAAGACCACGGTCAAGGAGATGTGCGCCGCGATACTCCGCGAACAGGCGAAACGAGACGGCCGAGACGGCGAGCCGGGCGCAGCAGCAAGCGTGCTGGCGACGGAGGGCAATCTCAACAACGACATCGGCATGCCGCTGATGCTGCTCCGCATGCGCGAGCGCCATCGCGTGGCGGTGATCGAGATGGGCATGAACCATCCGGGCGAAATTCACTATCTTGCCAACATCGCGCGGCCGACCGTGGCCGTGATCACCAACGCCCAGCGCGCCCACCTGGCCGGGCTGGGCGGCTTGACCGCGGTGGCGCAGGCCAAGGGCGAGATCTTCGCCGGGCTCAGCCCCGGCGGCAGCGCTGTGATCAACCTCGACGATCCGCATGCCGGTCTGTGGCGCGAATTGGCCGGGCGCCATCGGCTGATCGGCTTCGCTCTGGAGTCGTCGGGTCCGGAGGTCTCGGCCCAAGTTGCGGCCCAGGTTACCGGACGCTACCTCCCCCGCGGCTTCGGCGGCCTGCTGCAGTTGGTCACCTCCGCTGGGACGGCGGAAGTCGAATTGTCGGTGCCCGGCCGCCACAATGCGCAGAATGCGCTGGCCGCGACGGCGGCCTGCCTTGCCGCCGGCGCCGGTCTCGCCGCGGTGGTCGCCGGCCTGTCCGGCTATGCCGGCACCAAGGGCCGCTTGCAGCGGCGGCCGGCGCTCCATGGCGCGACCCTGATCGATGACAGCTACAACGCCAATCCCGACTCGATGCGCGCTGCGATCGAGGTCCTGGCGGCACAGCCGGGGAAGAAAATCTTCGTCCTCGGCGACATGGGCGAGGTGGGCGAGGCTGCGGCGCAATTCCACGACGAAATCGGCGGTTACGCCAAGAGCATGGGCGTAGACCGGCTACTGGCGCTGGGCGAACAGGCGGCAACCGCGGTGCGCAATTTCGACAGCGGCGGCAGCCATTTCAAAAGCGTTGCCGCCCTGATCGCGGCCCTGCGGCCGTTGCTCGATGCGCAGACGACGGTATTGGTCAAGGGCTCGCGCTTCATGCGGATGGAGCGCGTGGCGGACGCCATCACGGAGCAGGAAGGGGATACGCATGTTGCTTGATCTCGCCCTATGGTTGGCCAAGGATATCCGCGCCTTCAACGTCTTCGGCTACATCACCCTGCGCGCGGTTCTGGCCACGCTGACCTCGCTCGGCATTTCCTTCCTGTTCGGCCCGATGGTGATCCGCTGGCTCACCGCCAAGAAGATCGGCCAGTCGGTGCGCGACGATGGTCCGCAAAGCCATCTGATCAAGAGCGGCACGCCGACCATGGGCGGCGCCCTGATCCTGATCTCGATGGCGGTGAGTACCCTGTTGTGGAGCGATCTGTCCAATCGCTTCATCTGGATCGTGCTGCTGGTGACGCTGGGCTTCGGGGTGATCGGCTGGGTCGATGACTGGCGCAAGGTGGTGCAGCGCAACCCCAAGGGGCTCTCGGCGCGGAAGAAGCTTTTCTGGCAATCCCTGATCGGCCTGGTCGCCGCCGTGTATCTCGCCTTCTCGGTATCGGCCCATGACAACGCGCGTTTCATCGATCTATTCTGGGCTTGGCTGCAGAGCGGCTTCAACATCAACCTGCCGCCGAAAGCCGATCTGATCGTGCCCTTCTTCAAGAGCGTGTCCTATCCGCTGGGCGTCTTCGGCTTCATCGCGCTGACCTATTGCGTCATCGTCGGCGCGAGCAATGCGGTGAATCTCACGGACGGACTGGACGGTCTGGCGATCATGCCGACGGTGATGGTCGGTGCGGCACTGGGCATCTTCGCCTACGTCGCCGGCTCCTCGATCTATTCGCGCTACCTGCTGCTGCCCTATATCCCCGGCGCGGGCGAGTTGACCGTGTTCTGCGGCGCCATGGCCGGCGCCGGACTGGGCTTCCTCTGGTTCAACGCCTATCCCGCCGAGGTGTTCATGGGCGATGTCGGCGCGCTGGCGCTCGGCGCCGCGCTCGGCACGGTGGCGGTGATCGTCCGCCAGGAGATCGTGCTGTTCATCATGGGCGGCGTCTTCGTCGCGGAGACGCTCTCGGTGATGCTCCAGGTGGTCTATTTCAAATGGACCGGGGGCAAGCGCATCTTCCGCATGGCGCCGCTGCACCACCACTTCGAACTCTCGGGCTGGAAAGAGACCCAGGTGGTGGTCAGGTTCTGGATCATCACCATCATGCTGGTGCTGTTCGGCCTGTCGACGATGAAGATACGATGAATCTTCAGGGAAAATTCGTTCTCGTCCTCGGCCTCGGTGAATCCGGACTGGCGATGGCGCAATGGTGCGCGCGCTCCGGTGCGCGGGTGCGCGTCGCCGACACCCGCGCACGTCCGCCGTCGCTCGCGGCGCTGGTGCGCAGCGTGGCCTCGACCGAGTTCATACCGGGCGATTTCATCAAGTCTCCCGACAAGGCCCTGCTCGCCGGCATCGATCTGGTCGCACTCTCGCCTGGGCTCTCCGGCGGCCTGCTGCTGCTCCTCGAAGCCCGTGCGCGCGGCATTCCCGTCTATGGCGAGATCGAACTGTTCGCCCAGTCCTTAGACGGCCGGAGCAAGCTCATCGCCATCACCGGCACCAACGGCAAGACCACGACGACGGCGCTGACCGGACATCTCTGCGCTGCCTGCGGTCGCGACGCCGAAATCGCCGGGAATATCTCGCCCTCGGCGCTGTCCGCCCTGATGGCGCGCCTCGATGCCGGCCGCCTGCCTGAGATCTGGGTGCTGGAATTGTCGAGCTTCCAGCTAGAGACGCTTGTATCGCTAAATGCCGATGCGGCGACGGTGCTCAACATCAGCGACGATCACCTCGACCGCTATATTGATCTGGACGAATATGCCAGCGCCAAGGCGCGCATCTTCCAGGGCAGCGGCGCGCAGGTATTGAACCGGCAGGAGGCGCGGGTGAGGAAGATGGCGCGGCCCGGGCGCAGGCTGATCAGCTTCGGTCTGGACGCGCCCGGAATGGAGGAGGATTTCGGCTTGCGCCGCCATCTGGGCGAACCCTGGCTGATGCAGGGCGAGTCCGCCCTGCTGCCTCTGTCCAAATTGCCCATAGCGGGCCTGCATAACGCCGCCAATGCGCTCGCGGCTCTCGCCCTATGCCACTGCATCGATTTACCGCTTGCGCAGCTTGTGGAGGGTTTAAAGAGTTTCAAGGGCCTGCCGCACCGGGTCGAGAATATCGCGGAAATCGGCGGCGTGACCTATTACGACGATTCCAAGGGCACCAATGTCGGCGCCACGGTAGCCGCGTTGCATGGCCTGGGCGATCAGGACGATCGCAAGATCATTCTGATCGCAGGGGGGGAAGGCAAAGGGCAGGATTTCTCGCCGCTGGCGGCGGCGGTCGCCCAGCATGCCCGCGCCGTGGTGCTGATCGGCCGCGACGCGGCGCTGATCGAAGCCGCGATCCGGGGCGGTGGCGTCGGTATCAGCCACGCCGGGGATATGGACGCGGCGGTGCGGCTGGCCGCTCGCGACGCCCGGCCGGGCGACGCCGTGCTGCTCTCGCCGGCCTGCGCCAGCTATGACATGTATCGCGATTATGGCCACCGCGCCGAGGTCTTTGCCGCCGCGGTAGGCAAGCTGGCAGGGGTGGGCGGATGATGCGCCCGGCGTCGCCGGCGGCGCCCCAGGAACTGGACGCCTGGCTGATCTGGCCGGCGCTGGCCTTGCTCTTGTTCGGCTTGGTGATGGTGTACTCGGCGTCGATCGCCACGGCCGAGGGGAGCCGCTTTACCGGCTCGCAGTCCGCCTATTTTCTGATCCGTCATGGCGTGTTCCTGAGCATCGGCCTGATCGTCGGCGCGATGGCCTTCCAGATCCCGCTGCGCGTCTGGCAGCAGGCCGCGCCCTGGCTGTTCGTCGCCAGCTTCGCGCTGCTGCTGGTGGTGCTGGTGCCCCATGTCGGCCGGTCGGTGAATGGTGCGCAACGCTGGCTGCCCCTGGGTCCGGTCAGCCTCCAGCCTTCGGAACTGACCAAGCTGTTCGTGGTGCTCTACGCCGCGGACTACACGACGCGCAAGATCGCCGACATGGATTCGTTCCGTCGCGCCTTCGTGCCGATGGCGGTGGTCATGCTGCTGGTCGGCGGCCTGCTGCTCAAGGAGCCCGATTTCGGCGCCTTCGTGGTGATCGTTTGCATCGCCATCGGCATCCTCTTCCTGGGCGGCATCAATGCCCGGCTGTTCAGCGCGCTGGTGGTGGTGCTGCTGGTCGGCTTCGTCATCCTGATCTGGGTTTCGCCGTACCGCCGAGAGCGCATCTTCGGCTTCATGGATCCCTGGCAGGACGCCTATGGCCGTGGCTACCAGCTGTCCCACGCCCTGATCGCCTTCGGTCGCGGCGAATGGCTGGGCGTGGGCCTGGGCGCCAGCGTCGAGAAGCTGTTCTATCTGCCCGAGGCGCACACCGACTTCCTGCTCGCGGTGATCGCCGAGGAACTTGGCTTCTTCGGCGTCGTCACGGTGATCGCCCTGTTCGCCCTGATCGTCCAGCGCTCCTTCGTCATCGGCCGCCAGGCACTGACGCTCGACCGCCTCTATGCCGGGCTGGTGGCGCAGGGCATCGGCATCTGGATCGGCGTCCAGGCGTTCATCAACATGGGCGTCAACATGGGCCTGTTGCCGACCAAGGGCCTGACCCTGCCGCTGATGAGTTTCGGCGGATCGGGAATTGTCGCCAACTGCGTCGCCCTGGCGATCCTGGCGCGGGTGGATTACGAGAACCGCTTGCTGCTGCGCGGGTTGCGCCTATGAAGACCCTGCTGATCATGGCCGGAGGTACAGGCGGCCACATCTTTCCCGGTCTGGCGGTCGCCGATTATGTCCGGGATCGGGACTGGCGCGTACTCTGGCTGGGCAATCCCGACGGCATGGAGGCCCAACTGGTGCCAGCGCGTCGCTACGAACTGGTGCCCTTGCGCTTTGCCGCGCTGCGCGGCAAGGGGTTGATGCGCAAACTGATGCTGCCCTTCAATCTGCTTGCCGCGTTCTGGCAGGCGGGCAGGGCGCTGGCGCGGATCCGCCCCGACGTCGTGCTTGGCATGGGCGGCTTCATCAGTTTCCCCGGCGGCGTGATGGCGGCGCTTGCGCGCAGGCCGCTGGTGCTGCATGAGCAGAACTCCGTGGCGGGGCTGGCCAACCGAGTCCTGTCGGGCCTGGCCGACCGGGTCCTGACCGGTTTCCCCGGGACGCTGGCGAAGGGAGTATGGGTCGGCAACCCGTTGCGCTCCGAGATCGCCGCATTGCCAGAGCCGGCACAGCGCTTCGCTGGTCGCGAGGGCCCCTTGCATCTGCTGGTACTGGGCGGCAGCCTCGGCGCCGCCGTGCTCAACGAGCAGGTGCCCAAGGCGCTGGCGCTGCTGGCTGAGGGGGATCGGCCGCAGGTCGTGCACCAGTCGGGCGGAAAACATCTCGAGGAGCTCAAATGCAACTACGCGGCGGCCGGGCTGGCCGCCAACTGCGTCGCCTTCATCGAGGACATGGCCGGCGCCTACGAATGGGCCGATCTGGTCATCTGCCGCGCCGGCGCGCTGACCGTCGCCGAGCTGGCCGCCGCAGGGGTGGCCAGCATCCTGGTGCCTTTCCCCCATGCGGTCGACGATCACCAGAGCGCCAACGCGCGCTTCCTGGCCAATGCCGGCGCCGCGATCCTGTTGCCGCAGGACGAAATGACGCCGCAGACGCTGTCCCTGATGCGTAACCTGACGCGCGGCCAATTGCTGCAAATGGCCGAGAAGGCGCGCGAACTGGCCAGGCCCGACGCCACCGCGACGGTGGCCCGGGCGTGCATGGAGTTGGCGAAAGGCGAGCTATGAAACATAACATCCAGCGCATTCATGTAGTCGCTGAGCACGCGCGCAGGCGCGTGCTCGCCTGCATGGGGCGGCAGCGCGGCGAAACGCCGCGCACCGCCGATACCGACGAGACACGCCATGAAACATAAGATCCAACGGATACATTTCGTCGGTATCGGCGGTTCGGGCATGAGCGGCATTGCCGAAGTGCTGGTGAACCAGGGCTATCAGGTGAGCGGCTCCGATCTCGCCGACAGCGCCGCCAGCCGGCGCCTGGCGGCGCTGGGCGTGAGTATCGCCCTGGGCCATGCGCGCGAAAACATCGCCGGCGTTGATGCCGTCGTCGTTTCCACGGCGGTCCGGGCGGACAATCCGGAAGTCCTGGCGGCTCGCGAAAAAGGCATACCGGTGGTGCCGCGTGCCCTGATGCTCGCCGAATTGATGCGCCTGAAGCAGGGCATTGCCGTGGCCGGCACCCATGGCAAGACCACCACGACCAGCCTGATCGCCAGCATCCTGGCCGAAGGCGGTCTCGATCCGACCTTCGTCATCGGCGGCCGGCTGAACTCGGCCGGTGCCAATGCGCGCCTGGGCCAAGGCGAGTTCCTGGTCGCCGAGGCCGACGA
Organism: uncultured Sterolibacterium sp.; assembly: GCA_903832735.1. Lineage (GTDB taxonomy): Bacteria > Pseudomonadota > Gammaproteobacteria > Burkholderiales > Rhodocyclaceae > CAIYYX01. The sequence continues at coordinate 54,099 of CAILCO010000069.1, read as the reverse complement.
GTCGGATGCCTCGTTTCTCCACCTGCAGCCGGTGATCGCCGTCGTCACCAACATCGATGCCGATCACATGGAGACCTACGGCCACGATTTCAACCGGCTCAAGCAGGCCTTCGTCGAGTTTCTTCAGCATCTGCCGTTCTACGGCGTCGCCGTGCTTTGCGCCGACGATGCCAACCTCTGCGAGATCATGCCGCAAGTGTCGAAACAGATCGTGCGCTACGGCCTCTCGGCCCAGGCCAACGTCCGCGCCGAGAATGTGGCGGTGGACGGCGGCCTGATGCGTTTCGATTGCGTGCGCGAAAACGGCAGTCTCAGCCGCTTTCCGGTGACGCTCAATCTGCCGGGCCTGCATAACGTGCAAAACGCCCTCGCGGCGATCGCCGTGGCCAGCGAAGTGGGCGTGGCCGATGCGGCGATCATCAAGGCTCTGGCCGAGTTCAAGGGCGTCGGCCGGCGCTTCCAGCGTTACGGCGAGATCCCCCTCGAGGCCGGCGGCAGCTTCACTCTGATCGACGATTACGGCCATCACCCGGCGGAGATGCGGGCGACGCTCGCCGCGGCGCGCGGCGCCTTCCCGGGGCGGCGCCTGGTGCTGGCCTTTCAGCCGCACCGCTACAGCCGGACCCGGGATTGCTTCGAGGATTTCGTCAAGGTGCTTTCGAGCATCGACAGCCTGTTGCTGGCCGAGGTCTATGCCGCAGGCGAGGCGCCGATCGTCGCGGCGGACGCCCGCGCGCTGGTGCGGGCAATTCGCGTCGCCGGCAAGGTCGAACCGTTGTTCGTCGATGACATCGCGGCCATGCCGCAGATGATCAAGGACGCCGCGCGCGACGGCGACGTGGTGATCACCATGGGCGCCGGATCGATCGGTGCCGTGGCGGGAAAACTGGTGCTGACTAAGCAATGACTCCCGTCACTCCCCCCACGGCGAAAATGCCACTGCGCGGCGAGTTCCGCGTCGATCTGGCGATGGCGCAACATGTCTCGTGGCGTGCCGGCGGTGCGATCGCGCGGGCCTATTTCCCCGCCGACCGCGATGACCTGGGCGCATTCCTGCACAACCTGCGCCATGACGAACCGCTGCTCTTCGTCGGTCTGGGCAGCAACCTCCTGGTGCGCGACGGCGGCTTCGACGGCACCGCAGTGTTCACCCACGGCGCATTGAAAACGCTGCGCCTGGAAGCGTCCGGCCTGATCTATGCCGAGGCCGGCGTGGCGAGCCCCAAACTCGCGCGCTTTGCCGCCAACCACGACTTCTCCGATGCCGAGTTTCTCGCCGGCGTGCCGGGCACCGTCGGCGGTGCCCTGGCGATGAACGCCGGATGCTACGGCCATGAGACCTGGGACTTCGTGGAAAAACTCCTGATGGTCGATCGTCACGGCGCATTGATCGAGCGCAATCCCTCCGAGTTCAGCGTCGCCTATCGGCATGTCGGCCTCAACGCCGCCTGCGACGAATGGTTCGCCGGAGCCTGGCTGCGTTTCCCCCCGGGCGATGGCCCGGCCGCCCGGGAGCGCATCCGGGCCTTGCTGGAGAGCCGCATCAAGAGCCAGCCGCTGTCCCTGGCCAATGCCGGTTCGGTATTCCGCAACCCGCCCGGCGATCATGCCGCCCGACTGATCGAGGCGGCCGGGCTGAAGGGCTGCACCATCGGCGGCGCGCGAGTCTCGGAAATGCACAGCAATTTCATCGTTAATTCGGACAGCGCGGCGACGGCCAGTGAGATAGAAATGCTAATCGACCATGTCAGGGACGTGGTGGGCGAAAAATTCGGCGTGGAATTGCGGCGCGAAGTGCGGATAGTCGGGGAAAGATTGCGCAATGAATGACTTTGGCAAGGTGGCGGTATTGATGGGCGGATCATCGGCGGAGCGGGAAATTTCCCTGCTCTCGGGCAAGGCGGTACTCGCCGCGTTGCTGCGCGAGGGCGTGGACGCCCATGCCTTCGATCCGTCGGCGCGGAACCTCTGGGACCTGAAAACGGAAGGCTACGCCCGCGCCTTCATCGCCTTGCATGGGCGCTACGGCGAGGATGGCACGGTGCAGGGGGCGCTGGAAACACTGGCTATTCCGTACACCGGCAGCGGCGTCATGGCCTCCGCCATCGCCATGGACAAGTGGCGCAGCAAGATGATCTGGCTCGCTAGCGGCTTGCCTTCGCCGCGTTATCAGATGCTCGATCGTCAAACGGACCTGGCGAAGGTCGCCGATGAACTGGGCCTGCCCCTGATCGTCAAACCGGCGCGGGAGGGCTCTTCGCTCGGGGTGAGCCGGGTCGATAGTCTCGCCGCCATGGCGCCGGCCTATGCGGCTGCGGCCGGCTACGATCCGCTGGTGCTGGCCGAGGAATTCGTGGCCGGCCAGGAACTGACGGCGGCGTTTCTGGGCGAGCGGGTCCTGCCCCTGGTGCGCATCGACGCACCGCAAGGCGCCTACGATTATCACAACAAGTATTTCACCGATGCGGTGCGCTATCACTGTCCCGCTCCCATCGCGCCGGAGATAGCGGCGGAGATCCACCGCGTCTGCCTCGCGGCATTTCGCGCGCTCGGCTGTCGCGGTTGGGGGCGCCTGGATCTGATACTGCGGCCGGACGGGCGATTCTTTCTGCTCGAAATGAATACCGTGCCGGGCATGACCGACCACTCGCTGGTGCCGATGGCGGCGCGCGCCGCCGGCATGAGTTTCTCAGAACTGGCGCTGGGCATACTGGCGGAGGCCCGCCTTGGCTAAATTCGGCAGCCTCAACCGGAAAGACGCGAAGGCGCGGCGCCAGGCCAGGGCGGCGGCGCAAGCGCCGGATGGCATCTGGGACCGGCCGCAGTTGCTGACCCTGATCGCCGATGTGCTGCTGCTTCTGGGCGGCGCCGCGTTGCTCTGGGCGATGCTGCTGCAAGTGACCCGTCTGCCGTTTTTTCCGCTGCGCCAGGTGCTGGTGATGAATGCGCCGGTACAAGTGACCCGGGCCCAGATCGAGTACGCGGCGCGCAGTTCGCTCGCCGGCAATTTCTTCACCGTGAATCTCGACAGCGTGCGCGGCGCGATCGAGCAGCAGGCCTGGGTTCGTCACGCTTCGGTGCGGCGCCATTGGCCCGACGGCATCGAAGTGACGATAGAGGAGCATGCCGCCGCCGCCCGCTGGCTGCATGGTACGGACGAAGCGCGCCTGGTCAATGGTCATGGCGAGGTATTTGTCGCTCCGCTTACCGCGGCGCAGGCGGCCTTGCCCCTGCTCGCCGGTCCGGAAGGCAGCGCGGCGCTGCTGCTCTCGCGCTACCAGCAATTCTCGGCCTTGCTCCTGCCGCTCCAGCGCACGCCGCGCGTGGTGGCGTTGTCGCCGCGCCAGGCGTGGCAGTTGCGGCTGGACGACGGACTGGTCCTGGAACTCGGTCGCGATCAGCCGAAATACCCGATAGAAGAACGCCTCTCCCGTTTCGTCGGCACTTACGGCGCGCTCAAGGCGCGTCTGCAAACTCCCATCGCCGCGATCGACATGCGCTATCCCAACGGCTTCGCGCTGCGCTCCGGTCATCACGATAAAGGCAATGCATGAACAAGCTATTCCCAGGCAACTCATGAGCAAGGAAACCAAGGATCTGATCGTCGGCCTCGACATCGGCACGTCGAAGATCTTCGCCATCGTCGGAGAACTGACGGCGGAAGGGAAGCTGTCCATCCTGGGCATCGGCAGCCAGGAGTCGCGCGGCCTGAAGAAGGGCGTGGTGGTCAATATCGAAGCAACGGTGAATGCCATCTCGCGCGCCATCCAGGAAGTGGAGCTGATGGCCGACTGCAAGGTGAAGGAAGTCTATACCGGCATTGCCGGCAGCCATATCAAGAGCAAGGATTCCGACGGCATGGCCGTGGTGCGCGAGAAGGAAGTGACGCAACTCGATGTCGAGCGCGCCATCGAGGCGGCCAATGCGACGCCGATCTCGGCCGACGACCAGATCCTCCACACCCTGGTCCAGGAGTTCATCGTCGATGGTCAGGACGGCGTCAAGGAACCGATCGGCATGGACGCGAAGCGCCTCGAAGTGCGGGTGCATATCGTCACCGGCGCCGTCACCTCGGTGCAGAACATCGTCAAGTGCGTGCATCGCTGCGGCCTCGAAGTGGTCGACCTGGTGCTGCAGCCGCTGGCCTCGGGCCATGCCGTGCTCACCGACGACGAGACCGATGTCGGCGTCTGCCTGGTGGACATCGGCGGCGGCACCACCGACATCGCCGTGTTCAGCCAGGGCGCGATACGCCACACGGCGGTGATCGCCATCGCCGGCGACCAGATCACCAATGACATCGCCATCGCCTTGCGCACCTCGACCCAGGATGCCGAGGAAATCAAGATCCGCTACGGCGTCGCGCTGCATCAAATGGCCGACGCGGGGGAAATGATCGAGGTGCCCGGCGTCGGCGACCGCCCATCTACCCAGTTGTCGCGGCAGACGCTGGCAGGCGTGATTCAGCCGCGCGCCGAGGAAATATTCCAGAAAGTGCAGGACGAGTTGAGGAAGTGCGGCTACGAGCGTCTGCTGCGCGCCGGCATCGTGCTGACCGGCGGGGCGTCCGCGATGCCCGGCATGGTCCAACTCGGCGAGGAGATCTTCCACAACACGGTCAAGCTCGGTATGCCTCACTACGACGGCAACCTCAAGGACATCGTGCGCAATCCGCGCTATTCGACGGCGATGGGACTGATGCTGGAAGGTATGGCGCAGAAAAAGCGCGGACTCAAGGTGCAAGGTACCACGAGCTTCAAGCAGGTCCTGGCGCGGATGCGCTCTTGGTTCGGGAAGAATTTTTGATTGTAGTTTCTACAGGGAGGCGAGCATGTTTGAAATCATAGACAAGGATCCGAGTGCAACCATCATCAAGGTCATCGGCGTCGGCGGAGCGGGTGGCAATGCCGTTGAACACATGATCCGCGAAGGCGTGCAGGGCGTGGAGTTCATCTGCGCTAATACCGATGGCCAGGCGCTGAAGAAGAGCTCCGCCAACATCAAGCTGCAGTTTGGCGCGGGTCTGGGCGCCGGCGGCAAGCCGGAACGTGCGCGCGACCTGGCCACCGCCGAGCGCGAGCGCATCGCCGAAGCGCTCTCCGGCGCGCATATGGTGTTCATCACCGCGGGCATGGGCGGCGGCACCGGCACCGGGGCTGCGCCGATCATCGCGGAAGTGGCGCGCGAACTGGGGATACTCACCGTCGCCGTGGTCACCAAGCCTTTCGAATACGAGGGCAGACGCATGAGTCTGGCCGAACAGGGCCTGGCCGAACTGGCCCAGCATGTCGATTCGCTGATCGTGATTCTGAACGAGAAGCTGATGGAAGTGCTCGGGGATGAGGTCAGCATGATCGACGCATTCAAGTCAGCGGACAACGTGCTCAAGAACGCGGTCGGCGGCATCGCCGAGATCATCAACGTGCCCGGCCTGGTGAACGTCGACTTCGAGGATGTCCGTACCGTGATGGGCGAGATGGGCAAGGCGATGATGGGTTCGGCCACCGCCGCCGGCGTCGATCGCGCCCGCATCGCCGCCGAGCAGGCCGTGTCCAGTCCGCTGCTCGAAGGCATCGAACTGTCAGGTGCGCGCGGCGTTCTGGTCAACATCACCTCCAGCCTGTCCCTCGGCATGAAGGAGGTGAAGGAGGTCATGAACACCATCCGCAACTATGCGGCGCCCGACGCCACGATCATTTTCGGCACGGTATTCGAGGAGGGCATGGAAGACCAGTTGCGCGTCACCGTCGTGGCCACCGGCCTGGGCGGCGCCATCGCCAAACCGCAGAACAAGCCGGCGATCAGCGTCGTGCCGACGCTGCGTACCGGCACCGATGACCGCACCTACGAAGCCGTCAGCGGCAGTCTCGACCTCGGTTTGCCTGCGGTCTTCCAGTCCGGCCGCAGCGGCGCCCGCAATGCCGCCGTCGATGCCATGACGGCGAGCGGCGTCGACAAGTACGACATACCGGCGTTCCTGCGCAAGCAGGCGGACTGAGGCCTGCTTGAGGCCACGTCAGCCGTGCTGACAGGACCGCTATGTTAGAATTCGCCTCTCTGCCATAGCGTTCCTGTCATGCTCAAGCAGCGTACCCTCAAGACACTCGTTCGCGCCACCGGCGTCGGCTTGCACAGCGGCGTCAAGGTGACGATCGTGATGCGTCCCGCAGCGGCAGGAACCGGCATCGTGTTTCGCCGGGTCGACCTCGATCCGCCAGTCGAACTCAAGGCCGATCCTTTCGCCGTCGGCGATACCCGTCTCGCCTCCTGTCTCGAACACGATGGCGCGGTGATTGCCACGGTCGAGCATCTGATGTCGGCGCTCGCGGGTCTGGGTATCGACAACCTGTACGTCGATGTCGATGCCGCCGAACTGCCGATCATGGACGGCAGCGCCGCGCCCTTCGTCTTCCTGCTGCAGTCCGCCGGCATCCTTGAACAGGACGCGGCGAAAAAATTCCTCCGCGTGAAGAAGTCGGTCGAGGTGAAGGACGGCGACAAATGGGCGAAGCTCGAACCCTACGAAGGCTTTCGCCTGACCTTCTCGATCGCTTTCAATCATCCGGCGGTGAGTCAGTCGGGCACCACCGCGACGGTCGATTTCGCCCAACATTCCTACGTCCGCGAGGTGGCGCGCGCCCGTACTTTCGGCTTCATGCAGGACGTCGAACTGATGCGCGACAAAGGCCTGGCTCTGGGCGGTAGTCTGGACAATGCCATTGTCATGGACGAGTACCGGGTGCTGAATACCGACGGCCTGCGTTATGCGGACGAGTTTGCGAAGCACAAGTTGCTCGATGCCATCGGCGATTTGTATCTGGTCGGCCACCCGTTGCTCGCCTCATTCTCCGCGCACAAGTCCGGCCACGCCCTCAACAATGCGCTGTTGCGCGCCCTGCTCGCCGACCAGGCGGCCTGGGAGTTCGTCACCTTCCCCCGCACCGAAGAGATTCCCCAGGCGGTCCTGCAACTCTATCCGCTTGCGGCCGCGCCGACCTGAATGCTGCTTTTACGCATAGTCGGGGTACTGGCCGCGATCGCCATCGCCAGCGGCATCACGGCTTTCCTGTTTACCGGCGATAGACGCTATCTGCAACTCGCGGCGCGCCTCGCGAAATACGCGTTGATCGTCGCCCTGGTTTTCCTGGCGCTGCTGGCCCTGGAACGCGTCGTTGTTCTGTAGGTTGGGCTTCAGTCCGACGACTTGGACTTACTGATCAAACGCAGCAAAGCCTCCTTCAGTGGGGAACCCTCGGGCAGTTGAGACGATAGGGATGTTAGTCCTTGCTTCGCCTCTGCGCTAATGGTGGCAACGGTTGTGCCGATAGAAGGGGGTGGTATCCCGGCCAGGGGTTGCACCTTGATGCGGATTTCGGTAACCTCGCTGCCTCTTGTACGCAATTCGTCGCTGAGGCTGGGCGCTATCTGCCGCAGCTTCGTGGCCACCGCGCCGTTGTCGGCGTGAATAATAACAACACCCAGCTTGTAATTGGCGACCCGGCAGGATTGCGCAAGTGCAGTGGGCACCGCCGTTTCGATAATGCGTTGCAGCTTCAACAAGCGCCCGGCGTGGGCGGCAAGCCGCGCCATCGTCTCATCGGCATTCAGGCAGTCGTTAAGGGTGCGCGCTTGCATAAGGCCTCAGGGTAAGGGAGAACAAACTGCATATTATTCTTGTCTCGGATCGAATGGCAAAGGCCAAGAGCCTTCATCTTACCTGGCGCCATCTAGTCCTGGCCAGCGGCGGTTTCTGCCTGCTGGTGCTGGCCATGAGTTCCCTGTTTTCCTACGTCACCGTGCGTCATGCCGCGGACATCCGCCTGCCCTTCCTGCAGGAATTGCTCCGCGCCACCACTGCAGCGGACAATGACCGGCGCAGCGAATTCCTGCGCGACAATCTCAATGCCATGGCGGTCAAGCTCGGCGAGATGCAGGCGCAGTTGATCCGCATCGATTCGCTCGGCGAGCGGCTGGCCAACTTGTCCGGCTTGAAGCCCGAGCAGCGCCTGCAAGCCGAAGGCGGCCAGGGTGGTCGGGGCGGTCCGCTGATCCGTCCGACGCCGTTGTCGTCAGCCGAGTTGCAGGCTGCGCTCGATGCGCTCGGCCGGGAAGTCGAGTTGCGCGGCGATGCGCTCTCCCTGGTCGAGTCGCAACTGCTCGACGAACGGGTCAGGAAGAGCATGCTGCCGACCACCCTGCCGGTGGCGCTGCAGTGGAACGCTTCGAGCTTCGGTTGGCGCATCGATCCCATCACCGGCGAGCGTGCGCTCCACGAAGGAGTCGACTTCTCTGCGCAGATCGGCACCGCCATCATGGCGGCGGCGAGCGGCGTGGTCAGCGACGTCGAGGTGCACCCGGAATACGGTAATCTGATCGAGATCGATCATGGTCATGGTCTCTCCACCCGTTATGCTCATGCCTCCAAGGTCTTCGTCAAGGTCGGTGCCTTAGTGCGCCGTGGTCAGAAGATCGCCGAGGTCGGCAACACCGGCCGTACCACCGGGCCGCATCTGCATTTCGAAGTGCGCCAGAACGGCGTCGCCTTGAATCCCAACCGCTTCCTGCGGGATGCGCAGGCCAGCACGAGTCTGGCCCGGCGCTGAGCCCGGGGCCGGGCAGTCGCCGTGGCAGCCGTGCTAAAATAAAAACTTTCGCCGATTCTGGCGATGACGGGTAACCGCATGATTTCCGGCCTTCTCAAGAAGATTTTCGGCAGCCGCAACGACAGGCTCGTCCGCCAGTATTCCGTCACCGTACGCAAGATCAACGCCCTGGAACCCGCCGTCGAAGCGCTCAGTGATGCCGATCTCGCCGGCAAGACCGAGACCTTCAAGGCGCGTATTGCCCAGGGCGAGAGCCTCGATGATCTGTTGCCCGAGGCTTTCGCCGTGGTCCGCGAGGCCGGGCGCCGCGTGCTCGGCATGCGCCACTTCGATGCGCAGATGGTCGGCGGCATGGTGCTCAATGCCGGCAAGATTTCCGAAATGCGCACGGGCGAGGGCAAGACCCTGGCCGCCACGCTGCCCGCCTATCTCAACGCGCTCACCGGCCGTGGCGTGCACGTGGTCACGGTGAATGACTACCTCGCCCGTCGCGACGCGGAATGGATGGGCCGCCTCTACCGCTTTCTCGGCCTCTCCGTCGGCATCAACCTGTCGCAGATGGCACACGAGGAGAAGCAGGCGGCTTATGCCGCAGACATAACCTACGGCACCAACAACGAATACGGCTTCGACTACCTGCGCGACAACATGGTCTACAGCGCCGGCGAGCGCGTCCAGCGCGGCCTCAACTATGCCATTGTGGACGAAGTCGATTCGATCCTGATCGACGAAGCGCGGACGCCGCTGATCATCTCCGGCCAGGCCGAGGATCATACCGATCTCTATCTCAAGCTGAATGCCGTGGCGCCGCTCCTGACGCGCGGCGAGGCGGGCCGGGACAAGGACGAACCGGACACCGGCGACTATACGGTCGACCTGAAGTCCCATCAGGTGTTGCTCACCGAGGCCGGCCACGAGCATGCCGAGGAAATCCTCTCGCGCATGGGCCTGCTGCCCGCCGGCGGCAGCCTGTATGAACCGGCCAACATCATGCTGGTGCATCATCTCTACGCCGCCTTGCGCGCGCAAAACCTCTACCACCGCGATCAGCAGTATGTGGTTCAGGACGGCGAAGTGATCATCGTCGACGAATTCACCGGCCGGCTGATGTCCGGCCGGCGCTGGTCCGACGGCCTGCACCAGGCGGTGGAGGCGAAGGAGGGCGTGGCGATCCAGAACGAGAACCAGACGCTGGCCTCGATCACCTTCCAGAATTTCTTCAGGATGTACGCCAAGCTGTCCGGCATGACCGGCACAGCGGACACCGAGGCCTACGAGTTCCATCAGATCTACGGCCTCGAAACCGTGGTGGTGCCGACCCACAGGCCGATGATCCGCGAAGACCGGATGGACCAGATCTACCGCACCGGCCCGGAAAAGTACACGGCGATCATCAACGATATCAAGGACTGCCACGGCCGCGGCCAGCCGGTGCTGGTCGGCACCACCTCGATCGAAAATTCCGAGCTGCTCTCGGACATGCTGACCCGCGAGAAGATGCCGCACCAGGTGCTGAACGCCAAGCAGCACGCCAAGGAGGCCGGGATCGTGGTCCAGGCCGGCCGCCCCGGGGTGATCACCATCGCCACCAACATGGCCGGGCGCGGCACCGACATCGTGCTGGGTGGCAATGTCGAAAAAGACATCGACGCGATCAAGGACGATGCGAAATTGTCCGACGCGGAAAAAGAAGCGAGGATCGCCGCGCTGCGAACCGAGTGGGAAGCTTTGCATGCCCGGGTGATCGCCGCCGGCGGCTTGCACATTATCGGTTCCGAGCGCCACGAATCGCGGCGCATCGACAACCAGTTGCGCGGCCGCGCCGGCCGCCAGGGAGACCCCGGCTCATCGCGCTTCTACCTCGCGCTGGATGACCAGCTGCTGAAGATCTTCGCCGGCGAACGCCTGAACGCCATCATGGTTCGCCTCAAGATGCCCGAAGGCGAGGCGATCGAGCATCCGCTGGTGACGCGTTCCCTGGAGTCGGCGCAGCGCAAGGTCGAGCAGCGCAATTTCGACACGCGAAAGCAATTGCTGGAATACGACGACGTCGCCAACGACCAGCGCAAGGTGATCTACCAGCAGAGAAACGAGCTCCTCGGCAGCGAGGATATCTCGGAGACCATCACCGCGATGCGCCAGGGCGTGGTGCATGACTGCTTCACCAACTACCTCCCCGCCGGCAGCGTCGAGGAGCAGTGGGACATCCCCGGCCTGGAACTGGCGCTCGCCGCCGAATTTCAGTTGCAGCTGCCGCTCGCCGACTGGCTAAGCAAAGAGACTGAACTCTCCGACAGCGACCTCCTGAAACGCGTCCTCGATGCCGCCGATGCCGCCTATGCGGCCAAGATCGACCGGGTGGATGCCGCCGCCTGGCACGGCTTCGAGCGCAACGTCATGCTCCAGAGCCTGGATTCCCTCTGGCGCGAACATCTAGCGGCGCTCGACCACCTGCGCCAGGGCATACACCTGCGCGGCTACGCGCAGAAGAATCCGAAGCAGGAATACAAGCGCGAAGCCTTCGAGCTGTTCGAGAGCCTGCTGCAGTCGGTGCGCATGGATGTGACCAAGCTGCTGATGACCGTCGAGATCCGCTCGGAGGCGGCCATCGAGGAAGCCGAAGCGCCGCCCGTGCTGGCCAACGTCGAGTATCACCATGCCGGTTACGACGAAGTGCTGGGCAGTCCCGAGGATAGACCCGCCCAGCCGATCCAGCGCCACACCGAGAAGGTCGGCCGCAACGATCCCTGTCCCTGCGGTTCCGGGAAGAAGTTTAAGCATTGTCACGGCAAGCTGAGTTAATGCCATGGATTGCCGCGTCGCTGCGCTCCTCGCAAAGACCCTAGAGGTCGTCATCGCGAGCGAAGCGCGGCGATCCATGTGGTCATAAAAGAGTATCAATGTTTGCCACGCTGACCGAGGATGGCAACGCCGTCGTCATTCTTGACCAGACCCTGCTGCCGCATCAGGCCGTCACGTGCCGGCTGACGACGCTGGCGGAAGTTGCCCACGCAATCAGCTCGATGCAGGTGCGCGGCGCGCCGCTGATCGGCGCCTGCGCCGCCTACGGGGTCGCCCTGGCACTCCATGAGGCGGCGGACGATACCGCGCTGGAATCGGCCATATCCACCCTGGGTGGCACCCGGCCGACGGCCGTCAATCTGCACTGGGCCTTGCAGCGGATGCGCCGATTGCTCGCGCCGCTCGCCCCCGCAGAACGGGCGACTGCGGCATGGGCCGAGGCGCGCGCTATCGCCCGCGAGGATGCCGCGGCCAATGCCGCGATCGGCGGGCATGGCCTGGCACTGCTCGCCGAACTGGCCGGCAGCCGAAAGCCGGTGAAGCTCATGACCCACTGCAACGCCGGCTGGCTGGCCACGGTCGCCCATGGCACGGCACTGGCACCGGTCTATGCCGCGCAGCGCTCAGGCATCGCCGTGCATGTCTGGGTTTCCGAGACCCGGCCGCGGAACCAGGGCTTGCTCACCTGCTGGGAACTGGCCGAGGCGGGCGTGCCTTACACCCTGCTCGCGGATAATGCCGCGGGCCTGCTGATGAGTCAGGGCAAGGTGGATATCGTCGTCGTTGGCGCCGATCGCATCGCTGCCAACGGCGACACCGCCAACAAGATCGGCACCTATCTCAAGGCGCTCGCGGCGCGCGAACATGAGATTCCTTTCTATGTTGCGGCGCCGCTGTCCACCGTAGACTTCAGTTGCCCCACCGGCGCCGGCATTCCGATCGAGGAGCGCGACGGCGCGGAACTCGGCGCTCCCGGGCGGTTCCCCGTCGTCAACCCGGCGTTCGACGTGACCCCGGCCGGGCTGATTGCCGGCATCATCACCGAACGCGGCATTTGTCGGCCTGATCGGCTGAAGGCGTGGCATGATGAAAGCTGAAAAAATATTTTCACCACCAAGAACACCAAGCTCACCAAGAAAACCAAATACGCAAGAACAGGCGGTTCGAGATTTTGATTTGCAGTTCTTGGTGTCCTTGGTGTCCTTGGTGGTGAATGATTCGGGGTTTTGAAATGAACAAACTGCGCGAAGAAGTGCTCGCCACGGCGCTCGCCATGAATGCCTCCGGCATCAATCGCGGCACGGCCGGCAACGTCAGCGCGCGGAGTGGCAATGGGAGCAATGGCGATAGCGGCGACGGCTTCCTGATCACCCCGACCGGGCTCGCATACGAAGAACTTGCGCCGGCCGACATCGTCGCAATGAACAGCGACGGCAGGCATTTCGGCGAGCTCAAGCCCTCATCGGAATGGCGTTTCCATCGCGACATCTATGCCCGGCGCCCGGAGGTTGGCGCCATCGTTCATGCCCACTCGCCCTTCGCCACGTCGCTGGCCTGCATGGACTGCGTCATTCCGGCCTTCCACTACATGATCGCCCGATTCGGCGGGGTCGATGTGCGTTGCGCCCCCTATGCCATATTCGGCAGCCAGGAGTTGTCGGATCATGCCCTGCTGGCGCTCCAGCATCGCTCGGCCTGCCTGCTTGCCCACCACGGCATGCTCGCCGTCGGGCGCGACCTGAAACAGGCCTTGTCCCTGGCGCTCGAACTCGAGACCCTGTGCGAGCAGTACTGGCGCGTGCTACAGATCGGCGAGCCGAAATTGCTTTCCGAAGACGAGATGGCGCGGGTGCTGGAGAAGTTCGAAGGTTACGGCCAGCAGCCGAATACCAAGGGTGTCGTTTGATGCGGGTCAAACTCGAATAGGCGCAGTCGGCAGGCCGGCCTCATGCCGCTCGACCATGAGCGTGTAGGCGGCTTCCAGATGTTCGACGAACAGCGGCGTATTGAAGAGCGCTGTGCTCAGCCGGTTTCGCTGCAACTTTTCTTTTAGTTGCGCCAACCGGCCGGCATCCGATGCCAGCGCGATGGCCAGCGATTCATAATCGCCCTCTGTCGTCGTAATCAGTTCGGGCAGACCAATGGCGTCGAGCAGGCTGGCGGCGACGCGACTGGCGAAGGACTCGCCGATGCAGGTCAGTACCGGCAAGCCGGTCCACAAGGCGTCGCTGGCGGTGGTTCCGGCGTTGTAGGTGAAGGTGTCCAGGAACAAGTCGGCCACGGCATAACGGGCCAGGTAGTCTTCCGCGGGCAGCCGCTTGCCGAAGACCAGGCGAGCGCCATCGACACCGCGCCGCTCGGCTTCCTTTCTCAGGTTCGCCGCCGCCAGGTCATTGTCGGCATAGAGGAACAGCACGCTGCCTGCGACCTGCTGGAGTATCCGCATCCAGACAGCGAATACCCCGGGGGTGATCTTGTAGTTGTTGTTGAAACAGCAGAACACGAATCCGCTCTCCGGCAAGCCCAGTTCCGCACGGGTAAATATCCGCTGCGCAATGCGCCGCTTGGTGTCGTTGGCCTGGTAGCTCGGCAGATAGACGATCTGCTCGCGATAATGCTGCCGGTGCTCTTCGGGGACGATGATCCTGTCGGCGAGGAGATAGTCGATGTACGGCGCCCCCATCGTGCCCAGGTAACCGATGTAGCTTGCCTGTATCGGCGCGGCCCTCAGCGCGAAGATGCCGGTCCGGCAATCTTCGGTAAAGCCGCCCAGGTCTATGGCGATGTCGATAGCCAACTCGCGCGCGAGTTCCGCGACCTGCCTGTCGCTTTTTTCCCGGACATCGATGAAACTATCGAAGGCGGCGCTGAGCCTTAGGCGCATGTCATCCTGGCTGTCTTGCCCGAAGGAAAAGCCGAATAGCTCAAATTTCGATCGGTCATGCAACTCGAAAACTTCAGCCATCAGAAAAGCAACGGGATGGCTGCGGAAGTCGGCGGAGAAGTAGCCGATGCGGATTTTCTCGTGCCGGTGACATCCGGGGAGGGGGCCGAGTTCGGCATTCTCCGGAAACCTGTCGGCAGCGAAAATTTCCGCCGCCTTGCGCTGAACGGCCAGATCAGTCGTCAGCGCCAGCACGTTGAAGGGGTTCGAGGTTTTCTCTCTTTGCGCAACTCTCCGACTCAGAAGAGCCAGATTTTCTTCGAAGGAGTCCCAGTCGCAGATCTGCATTCTCGAGTGCAGCAGAGCGCCCAACGCGAACTCTGCGTTGGCGTCGAATTCCAGGCACTTGGCGAAGCATGCTGCCGCCTCCTCATGGCGTCTCATCGCAGTCAACACACCAGCCAGATTTCTCCAGGCATTGTCTGACTGCGGCTCAACAGCGATGGCACGGCGGGCAGCCGATTCCGCGTCAGCAAAGCACCTCAGGGCTAGCAAGGCGGCGCCCAGGTTGCCCCAGGCTCCGGCCGACTGCGGGTCAAACTCGATCGCCTTCTGCGCAGCGGATCGTGCAGCTTCATGGCGATTCAGCGCGAGCATAGCGGCGCCCAGATTGCTCCAGGCATCGGACGAGCGCGGTTCAAGCTCGATGGCACGGCACGCAGCCGATTCCGCCGCTTCAGGGCGATTCAGCGCGAGCAAGGCCGCGCCGAGATTGCTCCAGGCTTCGGCCGACTGCGCTTCAAGCTCGATGGCACGGCGCGCAGCCGATTCTGCAGCATCATGGCGTTTCAGCCCGTGCAAGGCGGCGCAGAGATTGCTCCACGCCTCCGCTGAGTTGGGATCAAGCCCGATAGCCCTTAGCGCTGCCGTTTCCGCTGCGGCATAGCGCTTCATTGCGTGCAAGGCCGTGCCCAGATTGCTCCAGGCTTCTGCCGACTGCGGGTCGAGATCGGTGGCACGGCGGGCAGCAGACTCGGCCTGTTGATAGCGTTTCAACCCGTGCAAGGCATCGCCAAGATTGCTCCAGGCCTGGGCCGAGTGCGGTAGAAGCTCGATGGCACGGCGTGCAGCCAGTTCAGCCTCTGCGTGGCGCTTTTGGGCATTCAGGGCGCCGCTCAAGTTGGCGTAGGCGGGCCCCAGATCGGGCTGCAGTGCTAAGGCTTTCCTGAAGGCGGCCTCCGCCTCAGAAAATAGATTTTGCTTGGCCCGAAGTCGGCCCAGATTGGAGTGGGCAAAAGCATAGTTGGGCGCCAGAGCAAGCGCCTGCTTCAGACATCGCTCTGCCTCGGGATCGGCGCCCAGTTCCATCAACTGCAGGGCTATGCTGTTTTGCGCATCGGGGTTGCGGGAAGCCAGCGCAGCGGCTCGGACCAGGGCGTCAGTGGCCTTCGCCGTCTCCCCCTGTCCGCGAAATGCGATGCCGAGCTGATACCAGGCTTCGGGGAGATCGGCTACCCGCTGCAGCGCTCGTTGGCTCCAGTTGATGGCCGTAGCGTATTGCCCGCTGCTATTGGCCGCGTGGGCGGCGTTGATGCATTGCGCGAGGAAGGTTTGCGGCATAGGAATGACGATACTACGGCATGCTGCGGGGCTGTGCCAGTGCCCGAGAAAGTGACGAAAAAAAGGCCACCCCGGAGGGTGGCCTTCTTAGAACTTGCTGAATGACTTAATAGATCAAGCCGGATCAGAAGTTGTGGATCAGACCCAAGGCGGTGACCTTGACCTGGACGCCACGGCTGATAACGCTCAGGCCCGTGCCGGCAGCTTGCTCGGCGGATGCGGAGTAGCCACCGTTGGAGAAGTCTTGCCAGTTATTCATGCCGTTGGTGATCTTCTCCGTGGTCAGGTACATCGCGGTACGCTTGGAGAAGAAGTACTTGCCGGCAATAGTGAACTGCTTGGCATTGGTCTGGCTTGTGTCCATGGTACCGAGCGAGGCGCCGCCGCCTTGGGACAGGCTGGCGTTGGAAGACTTGCCGTATTCCACGATGGACTGGAAGTTGCCGCTACCCCAGTAATGTTCCCAGCTCAAGTCCCAGCTGTTCTGCTTCAGGGTATTGCCAAGAACGAGGGTTCCGGTTTGAGCACCACTGACGGCGGTCAGTCCAGCGAGGGCAGCGCCATTGGCATTTTGCTCGCTGACCAGAACCAGACCGACCTTGCTTTCACCCTGGTAGAAGTAAGCCATCGCCAGCTTGGAGCCGGTGTTCTGCGGCTGACCCGTGACAGGTGTCGACAGGTTGCCGGCAGCATTCTGACCGTAGGACTTGGCCCAGTCGTACTTGACGGCGATCGGGCCGTTGTTGTAGTTCAACACGAAGGAATAGCCCTTGCCATTGGCGGCTGTGCCTTGCTGAGCGGCTTCGGCGCCGGCGACATAGAGCAGACCGCCCTGGAAGCCGGACATGGTCGGGGTGAAGTAGGACAGGACGTTGGAGGTGCGCGAATAGACGCCGCCTACGATGCCGCCGCCACCGGTGGCTATGCCGCCGTTGGTGGCCAGTTCGTTGGCGCCGATGTCGTTGATGCGGCCGTCGGTCCAATAAACTTCCTGGCGACCCAGGCGGAATTCGCCCCAACCGCCCGACAGGCCGGCGTAGGACTGGCGACCGCACAGACCGACGGAAGAGTTCCCGACGGAGCCGTTCATGCCGTTGGTGCCGCCCTGGTTCATGTTCACCTGCGACTCGCACTGCCAGTTCATCTGCAGGCCGTTGCCCAAAGCCTCGGTACCCTTGAAGCCGATACGCGACGAGCTGTCAACGATACGGGTGCGGCCAGCGTAGTCGGCGGCAGGACCAGTTACCGAACCGGTGGCGGCGTAGTTGTCCAGCACGAGGTTGGCGCGGCCGTAGATGGTGACGTTCGATGCCTGGGCGAAGGCGCCGCCGGACACGAGGCCGGCAACTGCCAGAGCGATCAGTTTCTTTTGCATGTTTGTGTATCTCCTAGTGGGTGAAGAGTGCGGACTCAATTTTACGCATTGACGCATTGATGCCTTTACGCGTTGACGCATGACTCTAGCCTTGTTACTGGATTACTTAACGTGGTTGGCGTGTTCGCAACTGCCTCCGCGCTTCTCGCTTCCTTAGTGAAGCTGCGGGCAGTTTGCCCTTCGCAGAGCAGTCGGGGCAAGGAGAAAGTGACTATTTATGGCCTGCGCGCGATGCGCTGTTGTTTTTTAACAACAGAACAGGCGCGAGAGTTCCACTCCCGGTGAACGTGCGCGCATGAAGGCTTCGCCGACGAGGAAGGCGGAGACGCCGGCGGCGCGCAGCAGGGCGACGTCCGCGGTGCCGAGGATGCCCGATTCGGTGACCACGATGCGCGTATCCGGGATGCGCGGCAACTGGTCCACCGTGGTGGCGAGGCTGACCTCGAAGGTCTTGAGGTCGCGGTTGTTGATGCCCAGGAGCGGCGTGTCGAGTTGCAGGGCGAGGTCGACTTCGGCGCCGTCGTGGGCCTCGACCAGCACAGCCATGCCCAGGTTCGCGGCGATCGCCGCCATCTCGCGCATCGCTGCCAGCGGCAAGGCGGCCGCGATCAGCAGGATGCAATCGGCGCCCATGGCCCGGGCCTCATAGACCTGGTAGACGTCCACCAGGAAATCCTTGCGCAGTACCGGCAGGCGGCAGGCGGCGCGGGCCTGTTGCAGGTATTCCGGCGCGCCCTTGAAGAACTGCCGGTCGGTCAGCACCGAGAGGCAGGCCGCGCCGTGTCGCTGGTAATCGGCGGCGATCGCCGCCGGATCGAAGTCCGTGCGCAGCATGCCCTTCGATGGACTGGCCTGCTTGATCTCGGCGATCACGGCGGGCAGGCCGGTGGCGATCCTGGCCCGTATCGCGGCGACGAAATCGCGCGCCGGCAATTGCTGTTCCGCTTCGAGGCGGAGTTGGGCGAGCGGTACCAAGGCCATGGCTGCGGCCACTTCCTCGCGCTTCACGGCGAGAATTTTTTTCAGGATGTCGGACATGTTTAAGACCCTTTTATCACCACCAAGGACACCAAGGACACCAAGAAAGCCGAAATTCAAGAACATGCCCTTTTAGATTTTGACGTTGCATCTTTTGGTGTCCTTGGTGTTCTTGGTGGTGAAAATGATTTTTTTGGTTAGTAGGCTATTCGCTTGATTCCGTCGCGCAGCAGGCGGACGTTGAAATTGATCAGCATGCCGAGGCGCAAACCGGATAGCTTCAGGTAGGTAATAAGTTGCGATTCGTGAATCGGCAGCAGGGTTTCGACTGCCTTCAATTCCACGATGAGGCGTTTCGCTACCACCATGTCCAGACGCAAGCCGGTATCGAGCCTGATGTCCTGGTAAACGATAGGCAAGGAAATTTGAGTTTCGAAGGCTAGGTTTCGCGATTTGAGTTCGTGAGCCAGGCAGGCTTCATAGACCGATTCGAGCAAGCCTGGCCCCAGTGTCTTGTGGACTTTGATTGCGGCATCCACCACCTCTCGCGCCAAGGCATCTGTATCGGCATCGATCTCTTGACGCATTTCCTGTTTTCCTAGGCGATGGTGTTTCAAACCCTGTTATCACCACCAAGGACACCAAGAAAACCGAAATTCAAGAAAATAATTTTCAAGATTTTGACTTTGCCTCTCTTGGTGTTCTTGGTGTCCTTGGTGGTAAATATGCTTCAGTTCTTGAAGCGCTGCGTGTAGGTCACGAATTCGTCCAGCTTGGCCCGCGCCGCACCGCTCCTGATGGCTTCCCGGGCGGACCTGATGCCTGCGGCTATGGAGTCGGCGAGGTTGGCGGCGTAGAGAGCCGCGCCGGCATTCAGGACGACGATCTCGCGCGGCGTGCCTTCATGGTTAGCCAGTGCCTCGATCACCATCTCCTTCGATTCCGCGATGCCGGCGACACGCAGGCCGCGGTTCGACATCATCTGCATGCCGAAGTCCTCGGGATGGATTTCGTACTCGCTGATCTTGCCGTCCTTCAGTTCGCCGACCATGGTCGTGGCCCCCAGCGAGATCTCGTCCATGCCGTCCTTGCCCCAGACTACCAGCACATGATGGGCGCCGAGACGCTCCATGACGCGGACCAGGATGCCGACCAGGTCGGGGTGGAAGACCCCCATCAGGGTATTCGGTGCGCCGGCGGGATTGGTCAGCGGGCCGAGAATGTTGAAGATGGTTCGCACGCCCATCTCGCGACGCACCGGCGCGACGTTCTTCATCGCCTGGTGGTGGCTGGGCGCGAACATGAAGCCGATGCCGGTCGCGGCTATCGATTCGGCGACCTGTTGCGGGCTGAGCATGATGTTCGCACCCAGGGCTTCGAGTACATCGGCGCTGCCGGAACTCGAGGAGACGCTGCGGTTGCCGTGCTTGGCGACTTTCGCGCCGGCCGCCGCGGCGACGAACATCGAGGCGGTCGAGATGTTGAAGGTCTGGGCGCCATCGCCGCCCGTGCCGACGATATCCACGAAGTTCCGGTGCACTGCTTCGCCGCCGCCCTCTACCGCTACCTCGACCTTGGTGGACAGTTCGCGCATCACTTGCGCGGCGGCGGAAATTTCGCCTATGGTTTCCTTCTTCACGCGCAGGCCGGTGAGGATCGCCGCCACCATCAGCGGCGAAACTTCGCCCTGCATGATCTGCCGCATCAGATGCAGCATCTCGTCATGAAAAATCTCGCGGTGCTCGATGGTGCGCTGTAGTGCCTGCTGGGCGGTGATCATGGCTCGACCCTCAGAAAGTTTTTCAGGAGCAGGTGGCCGTGCTCGCTGAGTATGGACTCGGGATGGAACTGCACGCCCTCGAGCCGGTATTCGCGGTGACGCACGCCCATGATCTCGCCGTCCTCGGTCCAGGCGGTGATATTCAGGCAGGCAGGCAGGTGCTCTCGG
This sequence comes from uncultured Sterolibacterium sp., assembly GCA_903832735.1. GTDB lineage: Bacteria > Pseudomonadota > Gammaproteobacteria > Burkholderiales > Rhodocyclaceae > CAIYYX01. The sequence continues at coordinate 33,889 of CAILCO010000069.1, read as the reverse complement.
GAAATGGCCAGCGAGTGGTAGCGGGTCGCGGTGAAGGGATCGGGCAGATTGCGGAACACGCCGCCGCCCTCGTGATGGATCGCCGAGGTCTTGCCATGCATCAGCGCACGGGCGTGGACTATCTCGCCGCCGAAAGCCGCGGCGATGCTCTGATGGCCCAGGCAGACGCCGAGTATCGGGATAGCGCCTGCGAACTCCCGGATCGCCGCCACGGAAATGCCCGCCTCGGCGGGAGAGCAGGGGCCGGGCGAGACGACGATATGGTCGGGCTTCATCGCGGCGATTTCCTTGAGGCTGATCGCGTCGTTGCGATAGACGCGCACCAATTCGCCCAGTTCGCCGAAATACTGCACCAGGTTGTAGGTGAAGGAGTCGTAGTTGTCGATCATCAGCAACATGATGGCGTCTTTCAATCGATCTGTGTGTCGAGGCCGGCCTCGGCCATCTCGGCGGCGGAGAGCAGGGCGCGGGCCTTGTTCTGCGTCTCGATCCACTCGGCGTCGGGATCGGAGTCGGCGACGATACCCGCGCCCGCCTGGACGTAGAGCCTGCCGTCCTTGATCACGGCGGTGCGGATGGCGATGGCCAGATCCATGTCACGGTTGAAGCCGAGATAGCCGACCGCGCCGGCATAGATGCCGCGCTTCGTCGGCTCCAGTTCGTCGATGATCTCCATCGCCCGCACCTTCGGCGCACCCGAAACCGTGCCGGCCGGGAAGGTGGCGCGGAGCACTCCCAGCGCACCCTCGTCGTCCTTCAATTCGCCTTCGACGTTGGAGACGATATGCATGACATGGGAGTAGCGCTCGATGGCGAAGCGCTCGGTGACCCGGACCGTGCCGGTCTTGGCGACGCGGCCGACGTCGTTCCTGCCCAGATCGAGCAGCATCAGGTGTTCCGCGCGTTCCTTCTCGTCGGCGAGCAGTTCCACGGCCAGCGCCTCGTCCTCTTCGACGCTGGCGCCGCGCCTGCGCGTGCCGGCGATGGGGCGCAGGGTAAGCTTCATTTTCCCGGTCTCCTCCTCCAGGCGCACCAGGATCTCGGGCGAGGCGCCGACGACATGGAAGTCGCCGAAATCGAAATAGAACATGTAGGGCGAGGGGTTGAGCGTGCGCAGCGCCCGGTAGAGCGCCAGCGGGCTGGCCGCGAAGGGCTTGCTGATGCGCTGGGAGAGCACCACCTGCATGATGTCGCCGGCGACGATGTATTCCTTGGCGCGGCGCACGGCGGCCTTGAAGGCGGCTTCGCCGAATTCCGAGACGGCGGGAGCGGAAGGCGAAGAAATACTCTCGGGAATCTGCGCCGGTTCGCGCAGCCTGGCGAGCAACTCCTTCAGGCGCGTCTGCGCCTGTTTCCAGGCACCGGGAAAGCCGGGCTCGGCATAGACCACCAGGGAGAGTTTGCCGGAGAGGTTGTCGACGATGGCCATCTCTTCGGAGAGCATCAGCAGGATGTCGGGAAGGGCCAGAGCGTCTTGTTTCTCCGTCCTGGCCAGCCGGGTTTCAACATAGCGCACCGTGTCGTAGCCGAAGGCGCCGACCAGGCCGCCGGCGAAGCGCGGCAGACCCTGGACGTCGGGCACCTTGAAGCGGGCCATGAATTCCGAGATGAAGGACATCGGATTGGTGTGTTCCCGCCGCTCGGCCACGCGGTTGCCCGAGAGCAGCAGCACCGACGAACCGTAGATGGCGATGCGCGTGGTCGCGGCCAGGCCGATGAACGAGTAGCGGCCGAAGCGTTCGCCGCCTTGCACCGATTCGAGCAGGTAGGAGTAAGGCGCGTTGGCGAGCTTGAGATAGATCGACAGCGGCGTGTCGAGGTCGGCAAAGGTTTCGAGGGTGACCGGGATGCGGTTATAGCCCTCTGCGGCCAGCCGGTTGAATTCGGATTCGTTCATGATGACTCCACATTGCGTTGCGACGAAAAATCTGCGCGCAGGTTTGCGCGCCAAGGCGAAAGATCAGCGCCAGGGCCGCCAGGGCCAGGCCTCGAGAGAGGCTTTCTTCGTCGTCTGCAGATTCATGTGGAGTGAGCTTCCTTGCCTTGTGTTACGCGGCGGCCACCGCATTGATGACACTGATCATGCCGGCCGCTTCTTCGAGCGTCGCAACTATAGCATCGCAATCGAGTTTGCGCACGTCGGCGCCTTCGTTATAGCCATAAGGCACGCAGAACACCGGGCAGCCGGCGGCGCGTGCGGCGGCGGCATCATGCTTCGAGTCGCCGATGTGCAGGTTGCTTCCGGGTCTCGTGCCCAGGCGTTCGCAGGCGTGGATGAGCGGCAGGGGATGCGGCTTTTTTTCCGCCAGGGTATCGCCGCAAACGGCGAATTCGAAGTACGGCGCGAGACCCGTGGCGACCAGAAGCGGATCGGTGAATGCCTTGGCCTTGTTGGTGACGACGGCCATTTTCAGGTTCATGCGGCGGAAGGCATCCAGTCCTCTTATGACCCCGGGAAAGGGTCGCGCGGCGCGGCCGTTGGCAAGCGCGTAATGACGATAGTAGATCGCGACGGCGCGGGCCAGTTCCGCGGCCGGCAGCGGCGCGCCTGGGCAGAGGCAGCGCAGCACCAGGTGGTCGATGCCGCGGCCGACGAAGTTGCGGATCTCCTGCTCGGGTCGTCCCGGCAGAACCAGTTCTGAGAGCATCGCGTTGGCCGCCGCGGCCAGGTCGGGCACGGTGTCGAGCAGCGTGCCGTCCAGATCGAGGGTGATCGAGTGGATCGGCAGAGTCTGGCGCATGCTTTCAGATCCCTGCCAGCGCAGCGCGCAGCGCACTGATGATGCTGTCGTAATGATGCGGATCGTCGTCCCTGGCGGCGCCGAACACGGCCGAGCCGGCGACGAAGGTGTCGGCGCCGGCCAGTGCGATTTCGGCGATGTTGTCCGCCTTCACGCCGCCGTCGACCTCGAGCAGGATGTCGCGTCCGCTCTTCTCCCGGTACGCGTCTATCCTGGCCCGTGCCAGACGGAGCTTGTGGAGCGTCTCCGGAATGAACTTCTGGCCGCCGAAGCCGGGGTTGACCGACATCAGCAGCACGATATCGAGCTTGTCCATGACGTGATCCATCAAGGCCAGCGGCGTCGCCGGGTTGAATACCAGGCCGGCCTGGCAGCCCGATTCGCGGATCAGGGAGAGCGAGCGGTCGACATGTTCGGAAGCTTCCGGATGGAAGGTGATGATGTTGGCCCCGGCCCTGGCGAAATCGGGAATGATCCTATCAACGGGCTTGACCATCAGATGCACGTCGATCGCGGCCTGGGTCAGCGGCCTGATCGCCTCGCAGACCAGTGGGCCGATGGTCAGGTTGGGCACGTAATGGTTGTCCATGACGTCGAAGTGGATCCAGTCGGCCCCGGATCCGATGACGTCGGCGACTTCCTCGCCCAGCCTGGCGAAATTGGCGGACAGGAGGCTGGGAGCGATTCTGTAGCGAGGCATGGCGGACTCCAACGATGGGATGGGCGGGATTTTATCGGCTTCCGGGTTGCTATGGTCCGCCTTTTCGTGTGCAATGGCGGGATGGCTGAAAGCAAAAAATACGAAATCCGGGTCGAGGTCGCTACACAATATCTGTCCGACCAGTCCGATCCTGCGGCGGGGCGCTACGTCTTCGCCTATACCATCGACATCAGCAACACCGGCACCGTCGCGGCGCAACTGATCAGCCGCCACTGGGTGATCACCGATGCCGATGGCGGCGTGCAGGAAGTGCGCGGGCTCGGTGTCGTCGGCCACCAGCCGCTGCTCGAACCGGGCCAGCACTTCGAATATACCAGCGGTTGCGCCCTGACCACCCCGGTGGGCACGATGAAGGGCAGCTATCAGATGGTGGCCGATGACGGCCACGCCTTCGATGCGCCGATTGCCGAATTCGTGATGGCTATGCCGCGAGTGCTGCACTGAAACGTAAAGGGCTGTTGGAACATGGTCCCAACAGCCCTAGCAACAACCGGGAAGCGCCGTCTTTAGAACTTGTAGCCCAACTTGATCGTGACGTCGGTGGGATTGATCGTCAACTTTCCGGTCGTCGTTGTTCCGGATCCCACAAACGTGGCATTGGTTTTCATGGGCACGTAGCTGATGCCTACATTCACGGACCAGCGATCGTTCAGGCTATAGATGCCGCCCGCATTGAAAACGGGGTTCCACGAGGAGGAAAGACTTTGCGAGGTTCCTGCCAGCGCCTGAACGAGTGCGCTGCTGTTTGCGGATGTACCGCTGAAATAAAGGTAGTTGATGCCCAGGCCGACATAAGGCCTGAATGCATCGGAAGGCTTGTTGAATACATATTTGGCAACAAGCGAAGGGAATGAAGCCTTGGTCTGAGCAGCACTAGTGATAGATGTGCCGAGCACCGGAAGGCTCATGTCAACTTTCATCTTTACGGGAACACCCACCGTCAGTTCGGCTCCAATGTTGTCGGTAAACATATGGAATCCCGTTACGATGAAAGTCGAAGCATTTTGTACCGTCGCTGTGGCACCCGCAGTCGCTTGATTGAAATTTAGAGCGCCAGGTCCGACACATAGCGCGACAGCACAAGTCCCCGTGCTGGTCAGTTTGCCAATTGACGAACTGGGCGAGAGATAAGCGCCGCCGACATAAACGATATTATCGCCAGCTTGCAGCGCCATACTCCCCTGCGAAAACAAAACGGCAGCAACAGCGGTTGCACCTATTGCAGTTTTTTTCATGAAGTGCATGACTTCCTCCTCTTGATTATGTAGACCGATGGGCAGTGCAAGTGGTCTGTCATAGTAGAGCTTATCTGGCGTTCATCGTCAAGCGGAGCGTGCGAGTTTGGCTCTCAGCTGCGGTAATCGGCATTGATCTTGACATAGTCATAGGACAGGTCGCAGGTCCACAGTTTCGTTTCTGAAGCGCCGCGGCCGAGGTCCACGCGCACGGCTATCTCGGCCGGCGCCATGACGCGGTTGCCATCTTCCTCGCGGTAGGCGGCGGCGCGGCCGCCCGATTCGGCGACCAGTATCTCGTCATCGCCGCTGCCCAGCCACAACCTGACTTTGTTCACGTCCAGGTCGTCGACGCCGGAGTTGCCGATCGCGGCAAGGATGCGGCCGAGGTTCGGGTCGGAGGCGAAAAACGCGGTCTTGACCAGCGGCGAGTGGGCGATCGCGTAGCCGACGGCGCGGCATTCGGCGATGTCGGCACCGCCCATGATCCGGATCTCGATGAACTTTGTGGCACCCTCGCCGTCGCGCACGATGGCCTGCGCCAACTCCCTGGCGACCGCCACCACCGCCTCCGCCAGCGCGGCGTAGTCACTGCCTGCCGCATCAGAGATCTCCTCGTTGCCGGCGGCGCCGCTGGCGATCAGCACGAAGGAGTCGTTGGTCGAGGTGTCGCCGTCTACCGTGATGCAGTTGAAGGATGCCTCCGCGGCCTGTTGCACCAGGAGCTCCAGCAGGGGCTGGCTGATCGCGGCATCGGTGGCGACAAATCCGAGCATGGTCGCCATGTTCGGTTTGATCATGCCCGCACCCTTGGCCATGCCGGTGACGGCGACGGTTCTGCCGCCGACCTGCGCGGTTCTCGATGCCGCCTTGGCGACGGTGTCGGTGGTCATGATGGCGTGCGCCGCAGCGTGCCAGTGGTCGCCGGCCAGCGCCGCCCGGCAAGCCGGCAGTCCGGCGACGATGCGCTCTACCGGCAGCGCTTCCATGATCACCCCGGTGGAGAAGGGCAGCACCTGATGTTCCGCCAAGCCCATGAGTTCCGCGACCGCTGCGCAAGTGGCGCGCGCCGCGGCTAGGCCGGTCTCGCCGGTGCCAGCATTGGCGATGCCGGTGTTGATGACCAGGGCACGGATCGATGCGTACGACAGATGCTCGCGGCAAAGCAGCACCGGCGCCGCGCAGTAGCGGTTCTGGGTGAACACGCCGGCGACCCGGCTGCCCGGCGCGAGTTCTATCAGCGTCAGGTCGCGCCGGTCCGGTTTGCGAATATTCGCGCTGGTGACGCCCAGGCGGATGCCGGGCACGGGATGCAAACTTTCGGCGGCCGGGGTGGCGTAGTTGACGGTCATGGTGGGAGAAAATCAAAAAGAACGAATCATAACCACCAAGGACACCAAGGACACCAAGAACTGCAAAGAATAAATCCGGGTGGGTTTTGTTTTTCCTTGGTGCTCTTGGTGCTCTTGGTGTCCTTGGTGGTGAAAAAGGGTTTTACTCGCTGTCGAAAACCGTGCGCCAGAGTTCGCGCACGGCGGCGATGCGTTCCGCCACCGTGTCGGCCAGGACGCGCCCCGGGAGGCGGTTCAAGCGCAGCGCGTGCTGCGTGCGGCGGTATTCGCGATAGGCGTTGCGCACGGTTTCGGCCAGATCCACCGGGATCAGGCCGAGTCCGCCAGCGATCCTGAGGAGCGCGATGTTGCCGAGGTTGCCGGTCAGTTCAGGATGCTGGTGAGCGTGACCGAGCACCAGGTACTGGACGATGAATTCGACGTCGATCAGGCCCCCCGGGTCCTGCTTCAGGTCGAACCATGGCGCCAGATGCGCGTGTCCGCTGCCATGGGCATCGACCATTTTCTGGCGCATCGCCAGCACGTCGCGCTTGAGTTCGGCGAGATCGCGCGGCCGTTGCAGGATCTCGCCGCGAATCTGCTCGAAAGCTGCGCCGATGCGGCTATCGCCAGCCGAATAGCGGGCCCGGGTGAGCGCCTGATGCTCCCACACCCAGGCCGATTCGAGCTGGTACTTGCGGAAGGCTTCGACCGAACTGACGAGCAGCCCCGATTCACCGTTTGGGCGCAAACGCAGATCAGTCTCGAAGAGTATGCCGGCCGGGGTCTGGCTGGAGATCCAGGTGTTGATGCGCATGGCCAGACGGGCATAGATTTCGGCTGCTTCGGGAGCCGGATCATCGAAGAGGAAGATCAGGTCGAGATCGGAGTCGTAACCGAGTTCCTTGCCGCCCAGTTTGCCATAGCTGATGATGGCGAAGCGCGGCGTTTCCTCGTGGCGCTTGGGCAGTTTTCGCCAGGTGCAGGCCAGGGTGAGCTCGAGCATGATGTCGGCGAGCGCGGAGAGATGGTCGGAGAGCGTCTCCAGTTTCAGCATACCGGAGACGTCCTGGGCCAGTAGCCGCAGAACCTGGGCTTGATGGGCACTGCGCATCATGTCCATCTGTTCCTCGGTGTCCGGTTCGGCGGCATCCAGGGCGCATTCGAGCTGGCTCCGGAAGCTTGCCCAGTCGGGGCCGGCCTCGAGCAGGCGCGGATCGATCAGTTCGTCGAGCAGCAAGGGATGCTGCTTCAGATAATCGGCTGCCCAGGCGGAGGCGCTGGCGAGTTCGGCGAGTCTCTGCAGCGCCCGCGGATATTCCAGCAGCAACTCCAGATAGGCGGCACGGCGCGCGATGGCTTCGAGAATATCGAGGCTGCGCGAGAGCGTCTCATCGGGATTCGGCGTCGCGGCACAGACATCGATCACGCGCGGGACCAGGGAATCGAAGCGTTCGCGCACCGACGCCTGCATCTGCTGGTAGCGGCCGCCCTGGCGCATCCCGGACAGGCGCCCTGCCGCGGCGGCGGCATCACGATAGCCGATCCTGGCCAAGGCCTGTGCCTGGTCTTCGCGGTCGTCGTTGTGCCAGACGCCTTCCAGGGTGTGAGTTTCCCGGTTGGGGTCGGAGAAGATCGCCTCGAAATGCCTGGAGACGTTGCCGCGATGGTCGTCGAGTTCGGCTTGCAGGGCGTCGAAGCTGGCATAGCCCATGGCTCTGGCCACCAGCGCCTGATCCTCGGACAGTAGGGGCAGGCTGTGGGTCTGCGCGTCGTCCAGGTATTGCAGCCGGTGCTCGAGCCGGCGCAGGAAGCCATAGGCGCTCTCCAGTTCGCGTACCGCGTCGGCGGCCAGGGTGGCGCGCTGCGCGAGGAACTCCAGCACCTTGAGCGTCGCCTTGACCTGGAGCTGTTGTTCGCGGCCGCCGCGGATCAGCTGGAACACTTGGGCGATGAACTCGATCTCGCGAATGCCGCCCGGACCGAGTTTGACGTTGTCGGCCATGTCGCGGCGCGCCACTTCGCGTCTGATCTGTGCGTGCAGGCTGCGCATGGCGTTGATGGCGCCGAAGTCGAGATACTTGCGAAACACGAAGGGCAGGCGGATTGCTTCCAGTTCCTGCCAGCGAATGCCGGGCTTACCCAGAGGACGCGCCTTGATCCAGGCGTAGCGTTCCCATTCGCGACCCTGTGAGACGAGATAGTTCTCGAGCATTTCGAACGAGCAGACCAGTGGCCCGGAGTCGCCGTTGGGCCGCAGTCGCATGTCGACGCGGAATACCTGGCCGTCGTCGGTGACCTCGGAGATGGCATTGATGAGGTTGCGGCCTAGGCGGGTGAAGAAATCGAAATTGCTGATCGGCCGCGCAGTCCTGCCTGCAGTGTCGGTCTCGCCGTCTTCGGGATAGACGAAGATCAGGTCGATGTCGGAAGAGACGTTGAGCTCCCGTCCACCCAGCTTGCCCATACCGATCACGATCAGTTGCTGCTCTTCGCCATGACTGTCGATAGGCTTGCCGAAGCGCGCGGCCAGCGTCTCGGCCAGGGTGGCCAGAGCACGGGTGACGCTGATTTCGGCGATCAGCGTCATGCTCTCGGTGACTTCGGCGAGACTCGCACGGCCGGCCAGGTCGCGTGCCGCGAGTTGGGCATAGGCGCGCTGCTTGAAGCGGCGCAGGCCGGGTTTCAGCGATTCTTCGTCAAGCGGCGGCAGCATGGCGTTGAGCGAGTACTCCGTCAGCGGCGCATGCCAGGCGGCCGCCACTTCGTCGGCGAGTCCGGGGCGCGCCGCGAACAGCCGGGTCAGGTAGCGCGAGAGCGGCAGAATGTCGGGAAGCGAGAGCATTAGCGTGAACTACCTTGCCCAGCCGGAGGCATGACGAAGCTCATCAATTTCATGATACGGGCTGGTTCATCGGAGCCATGACAGTTGGGGTAAAATTCTTATTTGATGCCGGACAGCAGCATTCTAGCCTCCAAGGTCGCCGACCCGGTTGCCCGGGCACAATCAATGCGAGAGATCCCTGCCTTGCCCGAAACTGTCCCGTCCCTGCCGTTCCGCGCCTGGCTGCGTTCCCTTGCACGGGTATTCGGCTTATTGCTGGTCCTCGGCTATTTCGCCTTCGCGCTGATCTTCCTTACGCTGCGCTACTCGGTATTGCCGCATATCGAGGACTACCGCAGCGATATCGAAGCCATGCTCTCGGGCGCCATCAATCTGCCGGTGACGCTGGCCGGGATCGAGGCGGAGTGGCAGGGCTTGCGTCCGCACCTGGCGCTCTACGGCTTCGCCGTGCGCGATCAGGAAGGCCGTCCGGCACTGGCCTTCGACAAGGTGGAGGCGGATGTCGCCTGGACTTCCCTGCTGCATCTGGGCTTGCGTCTGGAAAGAATAGAGATCGCTGCGCCGTCGCTTTCGGTGCGCCGTGATCCCGAGGGCAGAGTATTCATCGCCGGTCTGGCGCTTTCCCGGCAAAATCAGGACAACCATTTTTCCGACTGGCTGCTGGCGCAGCACCGCGTCGTGGTGCGGGATGCGGCGATCATCTGGCAGGACGAAACGCGCGGAGCGCCGCCTCTGGTGCTCAACCATCTGGATTTCCATCTGCAGAATGACGGCAGCCGCCACCGTTTCGCCCTCAACGCCGATCCGCCGAAGAATCTGGCAAGCAGGATGGACCTGCGCGGCGACTTCAGGGGTGAGGATCTCGACCAACTTGCGGACTGGCAAGGAGAGGCTTACGCCAATCTCGATTACGCCGATCTCGCGGTCTGGCGCACCTGGATTGATTATCCGCTGGAACTGCCTAGCGGCAGCGGCGGCGTCCGGATGTGGCTGGGTTTTGCGCAGCAGCAGATCGTCAGCGTCACCGCCGACATCAGCCTGTCCGATGCGGCGCTGCGCCTGGCCGGCGATCTGCCGTTGCTGGAGTTGCGCAACGTCAGCGGCCGCCTTGCCGGCAAGCGCCTGGCGCAAGGTTTCGAGGTGGCTGCCAAGAAGCTGACCTTGACGACTGCGGACGGCATCAGCATCGAGCCGACCGATTTCCAGCTGAGTTGGAATGAAGGCGGCAACGGTCTCCCGGCGAAGGGCGAGTTTTCCGCCAACGGCCTGGATTTGAAAGTGCTCTCCCAACTGGTCGCCTACCTGCCCGTCGATGTCGCGGCGCGCAGCAGGCTGGCCGAGGCCGCGCCGAGCGGCAAGCTCTTCGACCTCAAGACCTCGTGGAGTAGCGCCGCGGAGAAACTCGCGAGCTTTAGCCTGCGCGCCCGCTTCGAGCGTCTGGGCATGCATGCCCAGGGGACGCTGCCGGGATTCGATGGTGTCTCCGGCAGTATCGACGGAAGCGACAAGGGCGGCTCCCTGAAGCTCGCCAGCAAGAACGCATTGGTGGACATGCCGGCGATCTTCGCCGATCCGCGCCTTGCCCTGGATACGCTCAATGCCCAGGCGAGCTGGAAGGAAGGCAAGAGCGGGATCGAGGTCAAGCTGGACAGTTTCAACTTCGAGAACCGGGATGCCGCCGGCATTGCCTCCGGCCGTTATGCCGTGCGGCCCGGCGAACCGGGCGAGATCGATCTGACGGCCCGGCTGACGCGTGCCGACGGTGGCGCGGTGGCGCGCTACATGCCTCTGGGCGTCAACAAGGCCGTCCGCGACTGGCTGCGCCAGTCGATCAGCGGCGGCATCAGCAACGACACCAGCTTGCGCCTCAAGGGCGACTTGAAGCGCTTTCCCTTTGCCAACGGCGACGGCCTTTTCGAGGTCCGCGGCAAGTTTCGCGGCGCCACACTGCGCTACGCGCCGAGTTGGCCGCAGATCGACAACATCACCGGCGAACTGGAGTTCGTCGGTCGGCGCATGACCATCAAGGCCAGCCGCGGCAGCATCTACGGCGTTGCGGTGAGCGATGTGCGCGCCCAGATCGACGATCTCGCGGCGGCCGATGAAATGATCATGATCAGCGGCCGCGCCAGCGGCCAGACCGCCGATTTCCTGCGCTTCGTCGAAGCGAGTCCGGTCGGCGAACGCATCGACCATTTCACCGATGAGATGCGCGCCACGGGTAACGGCCAACTCGAATTGAAACTCGCAATGCCCCTGCGCCAACTCGCCAGCACCAGGATCGAAGGCGTATACCAATTCACCAACAACCAGCTCGTGGTCGATCCCGCCCTGCCCGCACTGACCGAACTTTACGGCCGTCTGCAGTTTTCCGGCGACAGCTTGAGGGCCGAGAAGGTAAAGGCCAACCTGCTGGGTTTGCCGTTGACGGCCGATCTGAAAAACGGCGCCGATGGCGCGCTGCTGCTCAGCGCCGATGGCAGTGTGAATATCGCCGCGTTGCGGCGCCAGTACGAACTACCCATGCTCAACCATTTGTCCGGCTCCACGACCTGGCATGGCAGCGTCCGGGTGCGCAAGAAGAGCGCCGACATGGTGATCGAGAGCAAGCTGCTCGGCATCTCGTCGAGCCTGCCAGAACCTTTCAACAAGAGCGCCTCCGATTCCCTGTCGCTGCGCTTTGAACGCCGGCTGTTGCCTGAGCCCCAGACCCGGGTTGCGGCGGCGCAGAAGGCGACGCCTCGTGATCAGATCGATGTTGCCCTGGGCGATGCCGTCGCGATGCGCCTGGTGCGCCGCTACGAGGGCCCGAAACAGGAGACGGCGGTGCTCGAACGCGGCGTGATCAGCGCCGGCGTGGCGCCGGTGCTGCCCGACAGGGGTTTCCTGCTGGCAATCAACCAGAAGAAAATCGATGTCGATTTCTGGCGCGGACTGTTCATTGGGGTGGCTCAAGGACAGGAGTTGCCATTGACCCATGTCGATCTGAAGGCGCGCGAATTCATCGTTTTCGGTCGCAGCTTCAACGATCTGGGCGTCAAGGCGGTCTCCAGGGACGGCATCTGGCATGGCGAGGTGAATAGCGGAGAACTGGTCGGCGAACTCGACTGGCGCGGTCTCGGCAGCGGCCGGCTCTCGGGCCACCTCAAGCAACTGGCCCTGAACGAAACCCAGTCTTCCTACGCCGCGAGCGGCGGCGCGCCCGAGGAATTGCCCGGCCTGGACATCGAGGTCGATGAGTTCCTGCTGCGCGGCAAGTCATTCGGCAAGCTCAGACTCAACGCCGATAACAACAAGGGCGTCTGGGCGGCCAAACTCCAGATCGAAAACGAAGACGGCAAACTTGTCGGTGAAGGCAAATGGCAGCCGAGTCCGACTCTGCCCGATACCCGCATGCAATTCACGCTGACCGCGAAGAGCGTTGAGAAGCTCCTGGCCCGGCTGGGTTATCCCAATGCGGTTCGGCGCGGCCAGGCTACCCTGGAAGGGAACGTGTCATGGAACGGGGCGCCGTTTGCCATCGATTATCCCTCTCTCGATGGCACGATGAACATCATCGCCTCGGCCGGTCAGTTCAACAAACAAACCGACCCCGGTGCCGGCCGAGTGCTGGGCATTCTCAGCCTGCAATCGCTGCCGCGGCGCATTACGCTAGACTTCCGCGACATCTTCAGCGAAGGCTTCGCCTTCGACAGCATCGTCGGGGAGGTGAAGATGAGTCGCGGCGTGATGGAGTCCAGGGCGCTGAGCATCCAGGGCACTTCTGCCAAGATCCTGATGAGCGGCAGCGTAAATCTTAATCGGGAGACGCAGGATATCAAGGTACGGGTGCAACCCGCGATCGGTGAAAGTCTTTCGGTCGGCGCCATCCTGCTGGCACATCCGGTGGCCGGTGCCGTTGCCTTCCTGGTGCAGAAACTGCTGCGCGATCCGATAGACCAAGCCTTTGCCTTCGAATATACGGTGACCGGTACCTGGGCGGATCCCAAGGTCGATAAAGTTTCGGCGCCGCAGTCGCCGGATTCCGGAAAGGCGACTCATGAATAGTGCGAAGAAGATTGCCGCGGTGCAGATGATTTCCGGTCCGGAGGTCGGCGCCAACCTGACCGAGGCGGCGCGCCTGATCGCTCTGGCCGCGGCGCAAGGCGCGCAACTGGTGGCCTTGCCGGAGTATTTTCCGTTGATCGGCGCGACCGATTCCGAGCGCATGGCGGCGCGCGAAGCCGATGACGACGGGCCGATCCAGCAGTTCATGAGCGCGACCGCCAAGCGGCACGGAATCTGGCTGGTCGGCGGGTCTCTGCCGCTGGTCGCCGATAACCCGGCGAAGATGCGCAATACCTGTCTGGTCTTTGACGACCTCGGCCAGCGTGTGGCGCGCTACGACAAGATTCACCTGTTCGGCTTCACACGCGGAACGGAAAGCTACGACGAGAGTCTCACCATTGAGTCCGGAGCAGAGGTGGTCGCCTTCGACTCGCCGCTCGGCCGCGTCGGCCTGGCCATCTGCTACGATCTGCGCTTTCCGGAATTGTTCAGGGCCTTGGGCGAAGTCGATCTCCTAGTCATCCCGGCTGCATTTACCGAGACGACCGGCCGCGCTCACTGGGAATTGTTGCTGCGTGCGCGCGCCGTCGAGAACCAGTGCTACCTGCTCGCCTCGGCCCAGGGCGGAAGACATCCGAACGGCCGCGTGACGCACGGCAACAGCATGATTGTCGATCCCTGGGGCGAAGTCCTGGCGCGCCTGGACAAGGGCTCCGGCATCTGTGTTGCCGAGATCGATCCGACGCGCTTAGGCGAGGTGAGAAGCAGCCTGCCGGCACTGAAACACAGAAGACTTTAACTTTGGTGATCCCATGAGCAATCAGCAATCGTCCTACCTTACCGCAGAGCAATGCCTGCTCTCGCCCTACAATCTGACGCCGGGAGGGATAGCGAAGATATTCGGCGAAGTCTTCAGCCATCGCGTCGATTACGCCGACCTCTACTTCCAATACGCCCGCTCAGAAGGCTGGAGTCTGGAGGAAGGCATCGTCAAGTCGGGCAGTTTCAACATCGAGCAGGGGGTTGGTGTACGCGCCGTCAGCGGTGAAAAAACGGCTTTCGCTTATTCCGATGAGATCAGCCTGGCGGCGCTCTCCGGAGCGGCGCAGGCGACGCGTGCCATCGCTGCCCAGGGTGGGGCGGGATTGGCGCCGCTGCTCAAGGTTGGCGGTGCCCCTATGCTCTATGCCGCCGGCGATCCGATCGCCTCTCTGGCGGACAGCGCCAAGGTGCAACTCCTGGAGCGGCTTGAGGGGTACGCCAGAGCCCTTGATAGCCATGTCGTCGAAGTCATGGCCAGTCTTGCCGGGACCTGGGAAGTGGTGCTGGTGGCGCGCAGCGACGGCCACATGGTGGCCGATGTGCGGCCGCTGGTGCGCGTCTCGGTCAGCGTCATCATGGAGGAGAGCGGCCGTCGCGAACAGGGCTCCGCCGGCGGCGGCGGGCGTTTCGATTATGCCTATTTCTCAGATGTCCAGTTGCAGGACTACGCGCAGAAGGCGGTGCATCAGGCGCGGGTCAACCTCGCAGCCAAGCCGGCGCCGGCCGGCACCATGACCGTCGTGCTGGGCTCCGGTTGGCCGGGAATTCTGTTGCATGAGGCGATCGGCCATGGCCTCGAGGGTGACTTCAACCGCAAGGGCAGTTCGGCGTTTGCCGGCCGCATGGGTGAGCGTGTCGCGGCAAAGGGCGTCACCGTCGTAGATGACGGCAGCATCACCGACCGGCGCGGCTCGCTGGCGATCGACGACGAGGGCAATCAGACCCGGCGTACGGTGCTGATCGAGGACGGCATCCTCGTCGGCTATCTGCAGGACGCCCTGAACGCCCGGTTGATGGGCGTGGCGCCTACCGGCAATGGCCGGCGTGAATCCTTCGCTCATCTGCCGCTGCCGCGCATGACCAATACCTTCATGCTGAACGGCGGCCGTGATCCCCAGGAAATCATCGCTTCGGTGAAGAAGGGACTCTATGCTGCGAACTTCGGCGGCGGCCAGGTCGATATCACCAGCGGCAAATTCGTTTTTTCGGCGGCGGAAGCCTATCTGATCGAAAACGGCAGAATCACCACGCCGGTCAAGGGTGCGACGCTGATCGGCAATGGTCCCGACGTGCTGCAAAGGGTGACGATGATCGGTAACGACATGGCGCTCGATCCAGGCGTGGGCACTTGCGGCAAGGAAGGTCAGAGCGTGCCGGTCGGAGTCGGCCAGCCGACGCTGAAGATTGAGGGGCTGACGGTCGGCGGCACCGGCTGAAGCGGCTCACTCCAGGAAGCGCGTAGCGTCGTCTAGGTCGCTGTGGATGGATGCCTTGTGCAGGGCATTGACGAACTTTCGCCAGGCGAGATCGGGCTCTTCCACTTTCACCACGTAAGTCTTGCCGTTGCTGTGGGCCTTGCGCAATACGCGCACTCGTATCGTGCTGCGATCGGCACGACCCAGGTCGATGTGCGCGATGCCTTCCTGCGCCAGGGGCAAGGCGCAATCGGCACGTGCCCGGAAGCCGTTCACGGAGCACTCGACGACCTGTATCCGGTAGCGGCCCTGCGCAGTCCCAGCAAGCACCAACTCTCCCGGGCAGATGACGGAAAAGCGCTGGTGCCTGAGAATTTGGCCCGAATTGCTGCGTTCTTTGCCGTAACCCGGCGGCAGCACTGGCAGCACCGCCTGATAGGCATTCAGATCGTAGATCTCATGGAATCTGAGCCTTTGCTCATCGTTGAGATCGGCAAAAACGTGGGTGCGCTTGTTGAAAAAGTAATCGAGCAGTTCCGGCGTCATCACCGGGTCGTTGGTCGTATAGAAGCGCTTGTCCGGGTAGACGATGTTGGGCAGGCGCAGATCGATGAAATAGCTGAAGAGGTTTTTGCTGGGCAACTTGCGATTGTAATAGCGCTTGTAGATTCCCGGCGCCGTCTTGAGGTCGACATGGGCGCCCACCGCGGGCGCGCCATTGACGAAGTCGTAGTGCTCGACCGGATTCTGCTTCAGCCGCTGGAAAAACAGGATGGATTCGTAAAAGCCGATGTGGCGTGGATTTACGGCGATCACCAGATGCTGGGTGTCGAAAAATTTCGTCGAATATTCGTACATGAATTTCATCAGCGGAAACAGGATGATCCCGCCTTTCGCCTGAAACCTCCTCTCGATCGCCAACGCCGAAACTTCCGCGATATTGCCGCCGGCCCTGCGTATTTTCTCGATGTTGAAGATCTTCTGCATGGGGAAGCCGAGCGGGTTGTCGCGGATCAGGGAGATCGTGCCGACGATCTTGCCGTCATACTTGGCGAGCAGGGTCGTGGTCGTGGGTAAGGCGTGGTAGATGGTGGCCCGCATTCCCGACGGGTCTGGCTTCATGAAGCCGGCGCGCACATAGGCGTCATGCAGCAGGCAGAAACAGTCCTCCAACTCTTCCTGCGTTTCGGCAACCTTGAGAACCAGCTTCTCGGGCGGCGACACGTCGCACTTGATCATGTTGCGAAACACCGCGAAGCGAACCCGGCGCGGTAAAAGAGTGGTTGCCCGACGGGCAATTTGGCGGTAATACCACAGCAGTCTGTTGTACATGATCAGCGACCCCGCTGAGGATTCGGACTAGTCCTGAGGTTTGAAACATGCCAGCAGCATATTCCAAAATGACTGGCTGTGCGCTCCATTACGAACTCAACCTAGATAAACAATCTGCGAAACAGCCAGAATTTCAGACGCTGTAGCGGGCCCCGATTGCCCCAGCGCAGCTTGCCGATCACGTATTTGCAGCGGTAGGCGTCGTACTGATGGAAATACGGAGCTGCCAGGGTTCTTCCGCGCTTGAGCAGCAGCTTCAAAGTTTCCGCTGCCGCCACTCCGGCGCACAATTGCACCGCCAGGGCAAGCGAGGGGCCGCGCATCTCTTTTAGGCTGACATACTTGCGGTCCATGTAGGGCAACTGGGTTGCCCTGGGTGCATTGCCCAGGCCAAACAAGATGTATTTGTCCACCTCGCTCCTGGCCAGATCCATGGCGAAGTAATCCTGCCAGCGCATTTGCCCGGGGAGAAAAACCAGGAACGCCGCACTCGCTCCGATCGGCCCGGCGACGACAACGGGAATGTTGCGGGTATAGGCGGCGCTATAGAGCATGTCCCGAGCCGCCACGGCGAAAAAATCCAGGCCATCGACGACGACATCCACGCCGTCGAGAAAGTCCGCCACATTTTCCGCGCTGATGCCTTGCGGAAAAGTCTGCACCGAGACCTCGGGGTTGATGTCGCGAACCATGGCCTCCATTACCTGGGTTTTCTGCCTGCCCAGGGTGGACATCAGGGCGCCCGCCTGGCGGTTGAAGTTCTGCACCTCGAAGTGGTCGAAATCGGCGATGTGAAATTTGCCTATGCCCGTCCTGGCCAGCGTAGTCAGGTGCACCCCGCCCACCCCGCCTAGTCCCGCGATGGCGACCCTGCTCTGTCTGAGGCGGCGCTGTTCCTCGGGTTGGACCAGGCCGAGATTGCGCGAGAAGGCGAGATCGTAGTCGAAGCCGGCAATGCTACCGGCGCCTTCCGAAGTGGGGTTCTGGCCGGTCATCATTCGAGCTTTTTCAGGTAGTCTTTGGTGAATACCTTATCCGGCAGGTTGCGCAATTTCATGTCGCTGTAGTCGAGCACCGATTCCTCGCCGCTGCGCAAGGCATCTTCCATGACCAGGCGGGTAGGGCGGGGCCGGCCCAGCAGCGTCTGATATCGCTCATAGCGGCAACTCTTCAGCAGACGGTCGGAGAGCGAATAGAACTCGGCCTTGTAGGGCCAGTGGTTTGCTTGTTTCACCCAGTAGATCACCTTGTGATACGTGACGCCGCGATCCTTCGCGAGCAATTCCAGCACGTTGTATTTCTCGCCGCCGATGGTCTCGATGCGCAGCAGCTTAGGCGTGTA
Source organism: uncultured Sterolibacterium sp. (assembly GCA_903832735.1). Taxonomy (GTDB): domain Bacteria; phylum Pseudomonadota; class Gammaproteobacteria; order Burkholderiales; family Rhodocyclaceae; genus CAIYYX01. The sequence goes on along the minus strand of CAILCO010000069.1, from coordinate 16,058 downwards.
ATCTCCGGAAAAATTGGCGCGCGCCAGGTCGCCGTTGGCCACCTGTCCAGTCAGCCGCTGCGACAGAGACAGGCGCACCGGCTGGGAGACCTTGGGCATGAAGACCCAAAGATCCCGGTCCTTCATGAGCATGATCTGGCCGCGTTCCGAAGCCGGTTCGGTCACCATGACCACAGTGTTCTCGTTGCCCTTGGACAGGATGCGGTACTTCCAACTATCGCCGTTCTGGCCGTTGGTGCGGGTCGTGATGCTGACGTCGACCTGAAATCCCTCGTTCGGAAAGCGGATCTGGTCAGCCTGGTCGAGGATGCTGCGGGCCATGGCATCGTCGTCCTCGGCCGCTGCGGCAGCGTGAGCGTAGCCGATCAGGAGCGCGAAAATTCCGAAAAGCAAGCGGATGGAATAATTGTTTGGCATAATCGACACTATATCTTTCTTCGGCCTCATGGCGCAAGCGATGAACGCAGCAGACATGGTCAGCGTGGTTCGGATAGAGAACGTGTTCAAGGAATACATGCTCGGAGAGCAGAAAGTTCGGGCGCTTTGCGACATCAGCCTGAGCGTCGATGACGGCGTCTTTCTGGCCATCGCCGGTCCTTCGGGCAGCGGCAAATCGACCCTGCTGAATCTGATCGGCTGCATCGACACGCCGTCCGCCGGCAAAATCTACATTAACGGCGAGGATGTCGGCGGCAAGACGCCTGATCAACTGGCCGACCTTCGTGCGCATACCATCGGCTTCATTTTCCAGACCTTCAATCTGCTGCCGGTGCTCTCGGCCGCGGAAAATGTCGAGTACCCGCTGCTGCAGTTTCGGGAGCTCGGAGCTGCCAGACGCCGCGAGCGGGTCGCCAAGTATCTGAAAATCGTCGGCCTGTCGCAATATGCCGATCACCGGCCGAATCAGTTAAGCGGCGGCCAGCGTCAGCGCGTGGCGATTGCGCGTGCCCTGGCGACCAAACCGAAGATCGTGCTCGCCGACGAGCCCACGGCCAACCTCGACCACAAGACCGGCGAGGGCATCCTGTCCTTGATGAAGAGGATCAACAGGCGCACCAGAACGACGTTCATTTTTTCCACCCACGACCGGCGCGTCATGGCGATGGCAGACAGATTGGTGAAGATCGAGGACGGGAAGATCGCCATGCTCGGCGTCAGAACCGCGCGCCATTGGTCCGTCGTTCGGCCCGCCAAATTCATCAACCTCGACATGGTGCAGGCAGAGCAGGAGAACGAAGATGACAATTGACATAAGATCGGCCGCCCTGGCGGTGATGCTGGCCACGAGCGCCTGGGCAAGTTCCGCCGGCGCGGACGAAGGCCTGTCGCGCGATGCGCTATTCGATGATCAACCGAGCGCCGATCAGCCCAGCGCCGATCAAGCCAGCCGGCCGAAGGCGCCTGAGCAAGCTTGGAAAGGCTTCGCGCAGGGCGAATTGGCACGCACCACCGCTGATCCAGCGCACTGGTCCAAGGCGCGTTTGCGTTTGGACCTGAGCCGGCAGGGCCAGCTTTCCGAACAGGTGAAATGGAAAATCGGCGGGCGCTTTGATTACGACGCCGTTTACGACCGTTCCGGCTTCTATCCCGAGGCGGTCCGCCAGGATCAGCGCGCCGGTTTTGCGCTAAGAGAAAACTACCTCGACATTTCCGCCGGCGATTGGGATTTTCGCCTCGGCCGTCAGCATGTCGTGTGGGGCGAAATGGTCGGACTGTTCGTCGCCGATGTCGTCTCGGCAAAGGATCTGCGCGAATTCCTGCTGCCCGAGTTCGAGGTGCTGCGCATCCCGCAATGGGCGGCGCGGGCGGAATATTTCAAGGGCGACTGGCACGCCGAGATGGTTTGGATTCCGGCGCCGAGTTTCGATGAAATCGGCAAGCCGGGCGCCGATTTCTATCCCTACCCGATTCCCGGCCCCGGAGGCACCGTGATTCTGAACGAGGATCTGCCGAGCCGAAAGCTAGCCAATTCGAACTATGGCCTGCGCCTGTCCATGCTGAAAAGTGGCTGGGATGTCTCGGGCTTCTACTACCACAGCCTCGATGCAGAAGCGAGCTTCTATCGTCAAGTGACTGTCCCGATCACCACCCCGGTCTTCATCTATCGGCCACGCCATGACCCGATCGACCAACTGGGCGCCACCATGACCCGGGACCTCGATTGGGCGGTGCTGAAGGGCGAGGCGGTCTATACCGACGGGCGGCGCTTCAATGTCACCCGCCTGAGCCAAGCCGACGGCCTGGTGCGCCAGAACACTTTCGACTATGCGCTCGGTCTCGACATCAGCCTGCCTGCCGAGACTCGGCTGAATCTGCAGTTCTTCCAGCGTCTTTATGCCGACCACGACCCCGACACGCTTCAGGACAAGGTCGAGTCAGGCGCCAGCGTGCTGGTCAATGGCAAGCTCGGCCAGGACATCGAGGGACAGTTGCTGCTGATCTCCAGCCTGAATCGCAGCGACCGGCTGATACGGCCGAGACTTGCCTGGAATATCCAGCAGAACTGGCGGCTGATGGTCGGCGCGGACGTTTTCCACGGGCCTGCGACCGGGTTGTTCGGCCGCTACGACAACAAGGACAGGCTCTACACCGAACTGCGCTATTCGTTCTGATGCGCGTTGTTGCCTCTTGCCGCGAACTGTTGCCAGAGCATCAGCGCGACCCCGACGCTGATGGCCGAGTCGGCGACGTTGAAGGCAGGCCAGTAATGGGCTCCGGCATGGAAGGAGAGGAAGTCCACTACCGCCGCGTGAATCAGCCGGTCGATGACGTTGCCCAAGGCGCCGCCCAGGACCAGGGTCAGCGCCAGCGGTTCCAGTCGTTCGTGGGCGTGGCGCTTGAGCATCAGGACGATCCAGGCCGAGATTCCCAGCGCCAGCGCGACGAACAGCCAACGCTGCCAGCCGGCCGCCGAAGAAAGAAAGCTGAAGGCCGCGCCCGGATTGAAGACCAGGACCAGGTCGAAGAATGGGGTGACGGTCAGGCTCTCGCCGGGTCTGAATGCGGACATGATCCAGGCTTTGCTCGCTTGGTCGAGGACGATGACCAGGGCACTGAGGGCCAGCCAGTGCGCGAGTTGTAAGCTGCGCCTAGGCTGCTGCACGGGGCTCGCCTCGGCCGAACAGGTTGGCGCTGCAGCGGCCGCACAATTCAGGATGCTCGGCGGCATGCTCGTGGCGGCCGACATCCTCGCGCCAGTGCCAGCAGCGGGGACACTTGGCGTGAGCCGACGGGCTCACGATGACGGCCTCCGCGCCGACGTCGGCGGCGCGGACCAGCGTCGTCTTCGAGCAGATCAGGACGAAGCGCAGGTCATCGGCTAGCGTCGCCAGCAGTTCGTACCTGGCGCCGCTGGCGCGAATCTCCACCTCCGCCTGCAGGGACGAGCCGATCTTTCCGGCTTCGCGCAGCGCTTCCATATTTTTACTGACTTCGCCGCGCAGTTCGCGGATCGAGCGCCAGCGCTCGAGCAGGTCCGCTTCTCCGTCCTGGGCGGGCAGTTCGTGCCAACTGGTCAACATGATGCTCTGGTCATGGCCCAGCAGGGTCCAGATTTCCTCGGCGGTGAACGACAGGATCGGCGCCATCAGTCGCGTGACGGCGTGCAGGATATGCCAGAGCGCGCTTTGCGCGGCGCGGCGCTCCGGTGAGTTGGCCGGGGTCGTGTACAAGCGGTCCTTGAGGATGTCGAGATAGAAACCGCCGAGATCTTCGGCACAGAATATCTGCAGCGCCTGGCCTACCTTGTGGATCTCGTAACTGTCGAAGTTGGCGGTGATGCCTTGCTGCAATTGCCGCGTCAGCGCCAGCGCATAACGGTCGATTTCCAGCCACTCGGAAACCGGCAGCATCTGGGTTTGCGCATCGAAGTCGGCGGTGTTGGCGAGCAGGAAACGCAGGGTGTTGCGCAGGCGGCGATAGACCTCGACGACGCGATCGAGGATGACTTTGGAAATCGACAATTCGCCTGAGTAATCGGTGGCCGCCACCCATAGCCGCAGGATCTCGGCGCCCAGCGTGTCGGAAACCTGTTGCGGCGCGATGACGTTGCCTTTCGACTTGGACATTTTCAGGCCCTGGCCGTCGACCACGAAGCCGTGGGTCAGCAGGGCCTTGTAGGGTGCGCGGCCATCGATGGCGCAGCCGGTTAGCAGGCTGGAATGGAACCAGCCGCGATGCTGATCTGAACCCTCGAGGTAGAGATCGGCCGGATAGTTGCAGTCGTCGCCATGGCTGCCGCGCATGACCGTCAGGTGAGTGGTGCCGGAGTCGAACCAGACGTCGAGCGTGTCGTGCATCTTTTCGTATTGTTCGGCTTCGGCGCCGAGCAGTTCGGCGGCATCGAGCTTGAACCAGCCCTCGATACCTTCAGCCTCGACGCGGCCGGCCACCTGTTCGAGAAATTCCAGGGTGCGCGGATGGGGTTCCCCCGTTTCCTTGTGCAGGAAGAAGGGAATCGGTACGCCCCAGTTGCGCTGGCGCGAGACGCACCAGTCCGGGCGATTGGCTATCATCGCGGCGAGCCTGGCCTGGCCCCAGGCCGGAAAGAATCCGGTCTCCGCGATCGCCGCCAAGGCCACCTGGCGCAACGTCTGGCCCGTACGGGAGGGCAGTTGATCCATGCCGACGAACCACTGCGTCGTGGCGCGGTAGATCACCGGCGTCTTGTGGCGCCAGCAATGCATGTAGCTGTGCTTGATTTCGGAGGCGTCGAAGAGCGCGCCGACTTCGCGCAGTTTGTCGATGATCGGGGTGGCGGCCTTCCAGATGTTCATGCCGCCGAAGAACGGCAAGCTCTCGGCGAAGCGGCCGTTGCCGAGGACCGGCTTGAGGATCTCGTCGTTATGCATGCCGTGCTGCTTGCACGAGATGAAGTCCTCCAGGCCGTACGCCGGTGCGCTATGGACGATGCCGGTGCCGGTATCCAGGGCGACATATTCGCCGAGATAGACCGGCGAACTGCGCTCATAGAACGGGTGCTTGAAGCGGATCAGGCTCAGGGCTGCGCCCTTGCATACCCCGATCACCTGCCACTCGCTGATGCCGTAGCGCTTGAGCAGCGGCGGGATTTCCTCGGGATTGGCGCCGGGCGGCAGCAGGATGTCCCTGGCCAGGATCAGCAAGCCGCGCTCGGTATCGACCAGGGCGTAGTCGATTTCAGGATGGACGTTCAAGGCCTGGTTCGCCGGAATGGTCCACGGCGTGGTCGTCCAGATGACCGCGTAGGCTGGCTTCTCGGGCAGGGTCGCCAGGGCGAAGGCGGCGGCGAGCCGGTCGCGATCCTCCGCGATGAAACCGACGTCGATGGCAGGACTTTTCTTGTCCTGGTACTCGACCTCGGCTTCCGCCAGCGCCGAGCCACAGTCGAAACACCAGTTGACCGGCTTCAGACCCTGGAACAGGAAGCCTTGACTATAGAGCAACCCAAGCGCGCGGATCTCGGCGGCCTCGGTCTTGAAGTCCATGGTCAGATAGGGATGCTCCCAGTCGCCCAGGACGCCCAGGCGGATGAAATCCTGCTTCTGCCGTTCGATTTGCTCCGCGGCATAGGTGCGGCAAAGTTCGCGCACGCGGTCGGCCGCAATTCCCTTGCCGTGCAGTTTCTCGATCTGGTGCTCGATCGGCAAGCCATGGCAATCCCAGCCCGGGACATAGGGGGCATCGAAGCCGGAAAGGGTCTTGGAACGATTGATGATGTCCTTGAGGATCTTGTTCACCGCATGGCCGATGTGAATGTCGCCGTTGGCATAAGGCGGGCCGTCGTGCAGCGTGAAGCGCGGCCGGCCCTTGGCAGCGGCGCGGATCTTCTGATAGAGGCCCCGCTCCTGCCAATCCTTGATCCAGGCGGGCTCGCGTTTGGCCAGGTCGCCGCGCATCGGGAAGGGCGTGTCGGGAAGATTCAGGGTCTTGCGATAATCAGCCATTTTTCGTATCAGCGAAGTAGGTTCTGGTGGTGGCGACGTCGCGCGCGATCTGCGCCTGCAATGCATCCAGGCTGTCGAATTTCGCTTCGTCGCGCAGCTTGTGGAGAAAATTCACCGTGACATGCGCGCCATAGATGGAGCGGTCAAAGTCGAGCAGATGGACTTCCAGCACCGGTTTCAGGCCGCACCCCAAGGTCGGCCTGACGCCGAGACTGGCAGCGCCGGGCAGGGGCTTTGCCGCGATGCCGGAGACGTTCACCGCGAAGATGCCGGCAAGCGGCAGGCGTTTGCGCTTCAATTGCACGTTGGCGGTGGGAAAGCCCAGTTCGCGGCCTATTCTGTTGCCTGTCACGACCCGTCCGGCGATGCAGTAGGGGCGGCCGAGCAATCTTGCGGCATGCTCGATGTCGCCTGCTTCCAGGGCTTCGCGCACCGCCGAACTGGAGACGCGCTCGCCTTCCCAATCGATGGTGTGCATTGCCTCGATGCCGAAGTGGTGGATCTCGCTGGCCTGTTGCAGCAGTTCGAAGTCGCCGCTGCGTCCGCGTCCGAAACGGAAGTCGTCGCCGATGATCAGATGCTTCACGGACAGACCCTGGATCAGGATGCGCGAGACGAACTCTTCTGCGGGTAAGGACGCGAGCGCCGCATTGAAGCGGCAGACATATACCTTATCGACGCCGCAATGCTCGATCAGGCTGAGCTTCTCGCGCAGGCTGGTCAGCCTGGCCGGTGCCTGATCGGGGGCGAAGAATTCGCGCGGGTGCGGTTCGAAGGTGAGCAGCGCCGAGGGCAGGCCGAGGCGCCGAGCCGCCGCCGTCAGGCGCGCGAGCAGGGCTTGATGGCCGCGGTGCAGGCCATCGAAGTTGCCGATGGTGAGCACCGTCGGCGTTTGCGCATGTTCCGGGACTCTGCGAAAAACCAGCATGGCCGCGACAAAAAACGCCGATTATAACAGTCTCGAAGACCGCTCTAGGTCAGCCTGGACTTCGCCAGCGGCGGGTTCCTGGCGAAATAGCGCTTGATGCCGCGCAGGATGGCCTCGGCCATTCTGTCCTGGTAGGACTCGTCATTGAGGCGCTGCTCTTCTTCGGGATTGGAGATGAAGGCTGTTTCGACCAGGATGGAGGGAATGTCCGGCGCCTTCAACACCGCAAATCCGGCCTGTTCGACCTGACCCTTGTGCAGGGAATTGATGCCGCCCAGTTCGCCGAGTACGGCTTTGCCCAGTTTCAGGCTGTCGTTGTTGGTCGCCGTCTGCGATAGGTCGAGCAGGGTGCGCGCGAGGTAGGGATCCTTGACGTCTAGATTGACCCCACCGATCAGGTCGGCGGCATTTTCGCGTTGCGCCATCCAGCGCGCGGCAGAGGATGAAGCGCCGTGCTCGGACAGGACAAAGACGCTAGAACCCTTGGCCGTCGGCTTGACGAAAGCATCGGCATGCACCGACACGAACAGGTCGGCCTGGAGTCGCCGGGCTTTCTGCACGCGCTGGGACAAGGGAATGAAATAGTCGCCGTCCCGGGTCAGCACCGAGCGCATGTTTTTCTCGGCATCGATCAGTTTCTTCAGGCGGTGCACGATGGACAAGGTGACGTTCTTCTCGCGGCTGCCGCCGCGGCCGATGGCGCCGGGATCCTCGCCGCCGTGTCCCGGGTCGAGGACGATGGTGACCAGGCGCGCGATCTCCTCATGTCCGGGTTCCGTCGCCCGCGGTTCCGGCAGCGCCGGTCGCGCCGGCTTTTCCAGAAGCGCCATCAGGGGGTCGGCCGGCTCGGCCGGATAAAGGTCGAGCACCAGCCGGTAGCCGTATTCCCCGACGGGTTTCAAGGTGAACACCTGCGGCTTGACTTCGCCCTTCAGTTCGATGACCAGGCGCACCACGCCGGGTTTGTTGCGGCCGGCGCGTAGCAGTTTGATATAGGGGTCGGTTTCGGAAATCTTGCCGGGCAGGCTGGCTAGCACCGAGTTGAATTCCATGCCTTCCAGATCTACCACCAGCCGCGCCGGATCTTTCACTGACTGGTAAGAGAAGCGCAGCGGCTGGGTGTGTTCGAGGGTGATGCGGGTGTAGTCGGGTGCCGGCCAGACACGCACGGCAAGCACGCTGGTCTCGCTGGACACGCCGACGCCGCCGAACGCCGCGCGCGAAACCAGGAGGGTCAGCGAGCCGGCGGCAAGCCTGAGGATGTCGCGGCGGGAGCGGGGGTTGGCCAGTTCGTCAGGCATTGCAGGCAAGCCTGGCCGCGCGGACTGTACGCAACGATTTCGGCGCCGCGACTCGCGCCGACGACGGACAAGCGGATGGAGAGGTCGGCTGGCGGCAAGTAGGCGCCTGCCTGTGCCGGCCATTCGACGAGGCAGACGCCGTCTCCCTGGAAGTATTCATCAAGTCCCGCATCAAGATATTCTTCCGGCTGCTTGAACCGATAAAAATCAAAGTGATACAAGTCTAATCCAGAAATAGCATAAAGTTCAACTAAAGTATAGGTCGGGCTGCGCACCTTGCCTTGATGACCCAATGCGCGGAGCAGTCCGCGCACCAGCGTGGTCTTGCCGCTGCCCAGATCGCCTTCGAGAAATATCGCCAGACCGGGCACCAGCGCCGGCGCCAGCGCGGCACCGAGCGACAGGGTAGCCGTCTCGTCGATCAACGCGAGGGACAGGGCGGTATCATCGGGTCTGATTCGCTCGACGCCAGACTCTGCATGCATTTAGAAGATCCTCCGGACTGGAATGAACTCGCCGGCCGCATCAAGGCTTGGGGCCGCGAACTCGGCTTGTCCGCCATCGGCATCGCCACCAGCGATCTGGGTGCGGCCGAAGCGGGCCTGGTGGCTTGGCTGGGCGCGGGATACAACGGCGAGATGGATTATATGGCACGCCATGGCGTGAAGCGCGCCCGGCCGGCCGAGTTGCAGCCCGGCACAGTCTCGGTCATCACCGCGCGGATCGGCTATTGGCCCGATGCCGTCAATGCCGATGAGATCCTCGCAGACAAGACCCTGGCCTATGTCTCCCGTTATGCCCTGGGCCGCGATTACCATAAACTGTTGCGCAACCGGTTGCAAAAACTGGCGCAGCGCATCGCCGGCGAGACCGGAGCGTTCGCCTATCGGGTGTTCGCCGACTCCGCGCCTGTGCTGGAAGTCGAACTCGCGGCGCGAAGCGGCCTGGGCTGGCGCGGCAAGCACACGCTACTGCTGTCGCGCGATGCCGGCTCGACATTCTTTCTGGGCGAGATCTATACCAACTTGCCGCTGCCGCCGGATGCCCCTGTTTCCAGCCATTGCGGCAGTTGCCAGGCCTGCATTCCGGCCTGTCCCACCGGCGCGATCGTCGGGCCTTACCGCCTCGACGCACGGCGCTGCATTTCCTACCTGACCATAGAGCTGAAGGGCAGCATTCCGCCTGAATTGCGGCCGTTGATCGGAAACCGCGTCTATGGTTGCGATGATTGCCAGTTGGTCTGCCCATGGAATCGAGACGTTGCGCAGACGCGCGAGGATGATTTCGCCGTTCGCCATGGCTTGGACCACATCCGTCTCTCCGAACTATTTGCCTGGAGCGAAGAAGATTTCAAGATCAAGATGGCCGGCTCGGCGATCCACCGCATCGGTTTCGAGCGCTGGTCGAGAAACCTCGCGGTGGCTTTGGGCAACGCCCCGACCACGCCCGAGGTGCTGGCGGCGCTGGCCGCCCGAAGCCAGGACGCTTCGGCCCTGGTGCGTGAGCATGTGGCCTGGGCGCTGGGTCGGCATGACGCAGCGACTGATTGCCGGGAGGGTGCCGAGTCGCTATAATCCGCAGCCTCGTTGCACCGAGGCCGGCGTAGCTCAGATGGTAGAGCAGCGCATTCGTAATGCGAAGGTCGCCAGTTCGATTCCGGCCGCCGGCACCAGTAAAAACCTCTGAAACCAGATCCCAGAGAGGCTTTCAGAGAAAATATAAAACCCTATGAATATATTGGACCCGGAATAAGGGTCTGCTTGTCCCCGAATTGTCCCAAATTCGTCCCCGAAGAACATCCAGTAGCACTGAGTATCACCCTTCAAATCCGTCCCCGTTTTGTCCCGAAGCGGGTTTGCGGAGATGGCTTTGGCTTGCAGTTCAAAACAACATGGCCAAGATACCCAAATATGGGAATGCAATAAGAAAAGTTGAGGCACTTGAGTATCTGGCCTTATTTAAGTACCGACCATGATTAGCCACTGGGCATTGACCATGAGAGTTTTCCGCATAGTAGGCAAGACACTGCAGTTCATGGGTACGGTTCTTCTCTGTGCTTGGGCATATTTTCCCGGGTTCGTTGTTGCTCAGGTGATGCCGCCAACACCGCTTCCGCTTCACTTTGCTCCGCGCTTAGTCGTACCAGAGGCGCGCTTGCCGGTACGCCTGCGAAAGGTGGATATCCGAGCTGAAGTGTTGGGCACGGCAGCGCACACGCGCATCGAGATGGTTTTCTTCAATCCCAACGAGCGCCAACTTGAAGGAGAACTTCAATTTCCTCTGCTGGATGGACAGACCGTGACGGGCTTTGCGCTGGACATCAATGGAGAGCTCCGGTCGGCTGTCCCCGTTGATAAGGCCAAAGGTCAGCAGGTTTTTGAGGACGTTGCCCGTACTAAAATTGACCCTGCGCTGCTAGAAAAGACCCAAGGCAATAATTACAAACTGCGGGTCTATCCTTTGCCAGTAAGGGGTTCGCGTCGAGTGGTGTTGGACATCGAGGAAACCCTGTCTCTTGATAGCGCAGACAAAACTAGCAAGAACAGCCATTACATTTCCTACCGTCTTCCGCTGCAATTTGCTGAGACTGTCGGCCAGTTGGATGTGGCGGTACATCACGCGTCCTTGCCTGCCCAATATTCATCCGTAGCCGTTCGCGCACGACTGGGCGCAGAGCAGATTGAGGCAAGTCGCTCAATCGGGCTGGATTCCGGACGCGGCTCGTGGGTGAGGTTAAAGCGGAAAAACTACACGGGCAAAGGGATATTGAGTATTGACTTTCCCCGTACAGGTACGTCTATCGCCACGGAGACACGCGCTGGTCAAACTTATTTCTATGCCGAAGTTTCTCCATTCAAAAACATTCCGCTGCCAAGAATTGCACCGAAGATCCTAGGTTTGGTATGGGATGCCTCTGGCTCAGGCGCCTCACGCGATCATGGCCGCGAGTTTGCTTTGCTCGACGCCTACTTTAAAACCTTGGGCAGCGTCACGGTAGAACTGATTGTTGCGCGAGATCTCGCCGAGGCCACCCAGTCCTTCAGCATAGAGAATGGAGACTGGCGCACATTGCGCACTGTCTTGGAGACGATCGCGTACGACGGTGCGACCAGTTGGTCAGCCATGTCGCCAGCCAGGACGGCGAATCTCACCCTTCTCTTTTCAGATGGGTTATGCAACTACGGTACGGGCGTGTTGGTGGCAGGCAATGCACCCTTGTACACGGTTAATGCAGCTGCCAGTTCTGACCTGCCCCGCTTGAGGTTGGCAGCAGAGAATGCGGGTGGGCGATTGCTAAATTTGCCGAGCACAAATACAGCCGATGCCTTGAAAGAATTGGCACAGCAATACCCACGCCTGGTCGGCTTGCGCAGCAACGGTGCGAAAGAGTTGGTTAGCGCGTCAGTCTATGCCGAAGGCAACCGGCTAAAGATCGCCGGCATTCTCGCCGAACCACAAGCCACGATTGAACTGGAATGGGTCAATGCGCAAGGGCAGCACAAGACTGAGCAAGTAGTTATACGGAACTCTGGCAAATCCGTGACATCACTGGCGGCCAAACGCTGGGCGGTTTTGCAGTTGGCACAATTGGAATCCGACAAAACAGCGAATCGCGCTGGAATTCGCCGACTGGGCAATCGTTTCGCTATGGTGACAGGCGAAACCTCGTTGATCGTACTCGATCGCGTCGAAGATTATGTTCGCCACGAGATTGTGCCGCCCGAGTCGCTGCGCGGCGAATATGATTCACAATTGGCTAAAAAGTTGCAGCAGCAAGGTGACGAGCGCCGGACTCACCTAGATGATATCGCAAGGAGATTCGCTCAAAAGGTGGCGTGGTGGGAAAAGCCCTTCCCGAAAGACGACAAGCCTAAACCGCGCCCTCTCCCCGCGACGTTGGACAGAGGTGAGCTGGGGCGGGCAGAGGTCACGGATCGCGTGATGGCTATGGCTGCGGCACCCAGTCCTGTTGCAATGGCGCCGCCTCGACCGGTGGTTTCGGCTCCGCCCCCCGCATCAGAGTCAACACCAAGTGCTGAGCGTTCAACGTCGGCTGAGGCGAGCATACAGCTAAAGAAATGGCAACCGGATGCCCCCTATGCGCGGCGTCTGCGCGAAGCTGAGCCCGGGATGATGTATCGCGTCTATCTGGATGAGCGGCCTGCCTACATTAATAGCACGGCCTTTTTTCTGGACGCGGCCGATATCTTTATTGAGCGAGGACAACCGGAGTTGGGTTTGCGCATTTTGTCCAACTTGGCTGAGATGAATCTAGAAAATCGGCAGATCCTGCGAATTTTGTCCTATCGCCTGCTTCAGGCCAAACAAGTCAAACTTGCTCTGCCGATCCTGCAACAGGTGCTGGCGCTTGCATCAAACGAGCCTCAATCCTGGCGCGATCTTGGCCTGGCGTACGCCGACGCTGCTCAGTTCCAACTCGCCGTAGATAATTTGTGGGAGGTGGTGGCGCGGCCCTGGCATGATCGATTCCCTGATATCGAACTGATCGCTTTGGCCGATTTGAATGCCCTAGTAACGCGCACTCAGCAGCCGCTTGACACAAGCCGCATGGATTCTCGTCTGTTGCGCAACCTGCCGCTGGATCTGCGTGCCGTGTTGAGTTGGGATGCAGATAATACTGATATTGATCTTTGGGTTACTGATCCGAATAACGAGAAGGTTTTCTACGGCCATCGACTCGGCTATCAAGGCGGTACCATGTCGCGCGACTTCACTATGGGCTATGGGCCAGAAGAGTTTTCCTTACGCACGGCCAAACCCGGTAAATACAAGGTCGAAGCGCAATTCTATGGCAACCATCAGCAGGTTATCGCGGGAGCGACCACTTTGATGCTGCGCTTAAGCACTGGTTTTGGCACGATACAGCAGAAGGATGAGAACATCGTCTTGCGCCTGAGTGGGCAAGGTGCCGCTGTGGAGGTGGGTACGTTCGAGGTGGCGCCGGGGGTGAAAAAATGAACAGTAGTTCGCACAGGTAAGCAAAGCTTCCTACAAAAAACCTTGTCGAGTAGATTTCTTCATACGGCACGTTGTGTCTGCACGTGATGCGTCGGCATTCCTCTAATGTCCTTGGCGGCCCAGGATCTTAATAGTCAAGACGGCATCGCGTCTGGTACGTCAGGTTAGCGGGTTGGGGCGGCCATCGTCAGTGAATCGGTGGCTGATCCAGGCGGCTGGCTCAGCCTGAGATGTGACGGCTCTATCCGAGAGGGAAGTTATGAAGATTCCGGCACTGGTTTTGGCTAGTCTGACCATATCAGCGACTGTGACGGCAGCGGAAATGCCGCGACTCTCATTGTGGATCACTGATTCAGTCGGAGCGGGCAACGGCGCTGAGTGCGACTTGTCAAAGGACTCTGCTGCAAGGTCAAGGGTGCCTTTGAAACCACCGACTCTGACTGAAGATGATGTCGCTGCATGGAATCCTGACACGGCACTGTGGACATTGAATCCCGTCAGGGTAAGCAGAAGCGATGGCTCGCAGAAACTAATCGATCACTGCTTCGTCCTGGCAATTGAGGGCAAAGTGATCAGCAGCGGGATAGTGCTATCTTCATATTCGGCGCGTCTGGTCAGATTTCCGACCATCAACGTATTCACCCGACAAGATGCCGTGGATTTGCAGCTCACCTTGGGAAAATCCGCCATTCAGGGGCGACCGATTCATGTCAATGCGCTCGATGCTGTGCTGAGACAGTCTGCAAAACCTTAGTGGCGTTGCAGCGGTAGAGGACTCCATGCGGCCAATTATGCGCAGTTGAGTTGTGCCATTTGTTGATCATGCCCATACGCTAAGGGGATCTCTTGAGCTATTTATCATTTCATGCAAGCTACGACGATGGACTATAACCAGCGGGTGCAAGGTATCTATGCCGAAATGTGCACCAGCAAGGGAATTATTGTCCTTTGTTTAGAGCATGAAAGAACGCCTATAACCGTGGCGAATTTTGTCGGTTTGGCTGAAGGACAATTTCCCAACAGTGCAAGACCGATGGGTACTCCCTATTACGATGGATTGATTTTCCATCGAGTAATAGAAAAGTTTATGATTCAGACTGGCGATCCGGATGGTAATGGACGAGGCGGGCCGGGATACAGATTCCAGGATGAATTTGACAAGGGCTTAAGACACGATGGTCCAGGTATTCTAAGTATGGCTAATGCCGGGCCCAATACCAATGGCAGTCAATTCTTCATAACCCATGTTCCCACACCTTTTTTGGATGGCAAGCACACCGTATTCGGTCATGTGATAGCAGGACAACCTGTTCTCGAGACAATACAGCAGGGTGATCGAATTGAGACCCTTCGAATAGTTAGAGTTGGTGAACGGCTTCAGCGGTATGGACCTCCGCGCATTGCGAAAACCATTTCCCATTGGTAATGCGCAGGTCGCCAGTTCGATTCCGGCTAGCCCCTGGAACGCGGTGTTTGGGGTCGGGACCTGGTTACGAGCGGACCTTGTTGGGTCAGAATATCAGGGCGGCAGGATGTCGCATGAAATCTGCATTACTGCCGCTGATGAGCGGGTTTGCTTGCACAACGTCGAACACTAAAGTCCCGATTGATGACGGTCGAGACGAGAAAGTATGGTCACAACTCCCGCCATGGCCACTACCAAGAAAATAGGTCCGAAGAGCCAGAATACTAGCGGTATAGCGAAGAACATGGCGCGCAAGCCAACAGCATTCATCAGGCCTGCCAAGTTGAGCCGACGCGCAACATGCTGCGAAGAGAGCATCGGGTGCGCATCCTGGAACTCCTTCGGTACGTTGATCATGAACAGGACCTGGGTCGCTAGGCGTATGGCCATGGCATAGGAGAAGAAGACGATCAGGAAATCGGCCAGCAGACACATGACTTTCACGATCCATATCTCGCCGGCGTTGGAACCGCTAACGTTGAGTATGTGCCAGGTACGGGAGATATTTTCGGTATGTCCTGAAAGGGTCATTGTGCCGATGATCAGAAGTGTCGTGGTGGACACCATGAGGATACCGACCATGATAAAGTTTCGCAGCGTCTGGACGGCCATGACATCCTTTCCGGGTTTGCTCATCACGCTTTCAACCCAGATCCGACGCGTGAGCTCATTTACAAAATGGATCGAATGGGTTGGGTCGCGCCGGACGCGCGCACGCAGCACGAGGTAGTAGCCAATCACTATCATGATGCTTAACGCCACTGCAGCAGCATCGGGGGCGAACTCGCGCAGCCATCCGCCTACAGCCGAGTAATCATGGTTCATTTCCATCAACCTCCATCATTTGCAATCCACCTTTGCCTGAGCGGATTAGCTGTGTCACGGCCATGATTCTTAGGAAAACCGCGGCCAGTACGGTTAGTTCGCCGCCGCCGGCCAGTATATATGCCCAAGCAGCGATGTTAGCCTGCTGCGCCTCGTCGGCTAACACCTGATTCATGACAAAGCCGATGACTTTGAGCAGCGTTGCAGCGACCACTGCCCGGCTAGCCACTTAACACAACCTTCACCTTATCTTGACACTTGCTTAACGTGTAGTGAGGTAAATTACTGATGGACCATGCAACCGTATTCGGCGGATTTGGCGCGAAACGTGTAGGGGAACTATCGATCTTTACGAAAATATGCCAGCCATTGATCTGCTGCTACCCGTATAGTTTCCCCTGGACCATTGCGTTTGCCAACAGCCAAAGATGAACATACTCCTGATCGAAGACAGTCGCGATCTTGCGCTGAACATGCTGGATTTTTTCGAGGCCAGGGGCAGCACCGTGGATGTAGCCAGCGATGGCGTTTCCGGATTGCATCTGGCCGCCTCCCACGATTACGACATCATCATTCTCGACCTGATGCTGCCGGGCATCGACGGGTTGACGATCTGCCGGCGGCTGCGCGAAGTG
>CAILCO010000068.1 GCA_903832735.1 uncultured Sterolibacterium sp. | reverse complement strand
GGTTGTGCCAGTTGCGGCGAAGTCAATGTCCGCCATGACTACGACCCGCTCGGGAACCTTTCCGCGACCACCCGACTCGACCTGAAAGGCCGCGCAATATCGAGTACAACAATGGAGCGCGATGCACGCGGCAGAATCGTCAAGGTGAGCCGGGTCGCTTATCGCCAGGGCCGTGCGGGACGGGCGAAGTGGCAACTGCGCTACGAATACCCGCAGACTGGCGGCGCCGAGTTGGCAAATGAGTTGGCAAATGAGCTGGCAAACACGCAGCCGACGCGGATCATCAGGCCCAGCGTCGTGCCGGGCAAGGAACACAGTCTGCGCATAGCCTACAACGGCAACGGCCAGCCGCTCAGTGTGACCGAGAGCGGCTGGGCGCCGGCCGTGGCCAGGGCGGAAGCCGGCGCCATTGAACGCAGCAGCCGCTACCGCTACACCGTCATCAACGGCCGCAGCCTGCTAACGCAAATCGACGCGCCCAACGGCAACAGCACGCGCATCGATTGGGATGGCCAGGGCGCCTTCATCACCGCCGTGACCCTGCCGGGCAATCTCAGAATTTCCGTGCGTCATGACGATGCCGGGAGGATTGCGGCGATCACCGATGAGCAAGGCCGCGAGAGCGCTTTCAATTACGATGCGCGCAGCTTGCTGGTTGCGACGGAGCAGGATGGAATCCGTCACAGCCATCTCTACGACGCGTTCGGCAACCGCGTCGAGACCGGCTATTACAGCAGTCCCGACAGCTACCGGGCGCTGACGCATTCCGCCTACGACGGCGCGGGGCGACTGCGCTGGCGCGCTTCTCACCTGGGCATCCTCGACTCGTGGCGGCGCGACAGCGAAGGGCGCGTGCTGGAAGCGCGGCGCCAGTCGGCCAGTCAGATGCGCAGCGCACGTTACGCCTACGATGCGCAGGGCAGGATGAGCGAACTCGACGACGACTTGGGCGGCAGGCGTCGAATCGCCTACGACGAAGCGGGCCGACCCGAACTGTTCACCGATGGCCTGGGGCGCGAGACGCGCTACCAATACGACGGCGATGGCAACAGTGTCGAGAGCATAGCGACGCGGCCGATGACTGCCACCGTGCGCTTCGAGCGCGATGCGCTCCAGCGGATCGACAAGGTGATCGCGCCCAATGGCGCCACCACGCGCAACCATCGCGACGACTTCGGCCGCAGCATCGAAGTCGTCAGCCCGGATAGCGGCGAGACGAGCAATCGCTACGATGCCGCCGACCGACTGGTGGCAGCCACGGACGCCAGCGGCAATCGCGCCGGCTATGAATACGACGCCTCCGGGCGCATCGTCAAACAGGAAATTTTTGCGGCCGGCAGCGGAACAGCATCGGCTGCGCCGCCGCTCGTGACCCGCTGGCGCTATCACGGGCCGCACCTGGTCGCCGTCGACCATCCCGGGCAGAGCGAAACCTACGCCTACGACAACAGCGGCCGTCTGGCGGCGAGGACCGTGCAGCTGCAACTCGCCGACGCCATGATGGCCAGCAGCATCACCCGCTATTCCTATGATTCACTGGGCCAGACGAGTGCCGTCAGCCTGCCCGACGGCAGCACGATCGCGTACCGGCGCAACGGTCAGAACCAGATCGTTGCGCTGGAACGAAGATTGGTCCGCACGGCGTGGCTCTCCTGGCTGCTGCCCGCCACACCCATCGTTGCGCAGATCGAACGCGACCTCACCGGCATCCGCCGTTTCGTCTTCGGCAACGGCATCGAGGCGAACAGCCTGCGCAGCCGCGAAGGCGTGCTGGCCCGCGTCGTCCATCGTCGCGCCGAAAACCTGATCGATCGCCGCTATCGCTGGGATGTGGCCGGCAATCTGCTGAGCCGCCAGGACCAAGGCGCCACTTCCAGCCGGACAGAGAGCTACGCCTACGATGCGCAGGACCGTCTGATCGCCGCCGCCGCGATCCAGCCGAGCGCTGCGGCAAATGTCTCCCGCTATTTCTACGACGGCGCCGGCAACCGGCTGCTCTCGCAAGAAGGTATCGCAGACCAGACGGACACCAGAAGCGGAACCGTCAAAACGGCTTACGCGGAAAGGAGCAATCGCCGGCTCGATGCTGTCCATAAATCGTCAACAACTGGATTGCCACGTCGCTGCGCTCCTCGCAAAGACCCTAGAGGCGTCCCACAGGGACTTCCTTCGCTTGTCATCGCGAGCGAAGCGCGGCGATCCATGGTTTTCTGCGCGCCTTCGCCCGAACAAGAACAGATGTCTGGCTACGATGCCAACGGACAGCCGACGACCATAGCCGAACGCGAATATCTCTGGGATGCCCTGGGCCGGTTGAGGGAAATACGTGACGTGCGCGAGGAAAATCTCAGTATCGCGAGCTATCGCTATAACCACAGGGGCGAACGGATCGCCAAGACTACGAGCAAGGGCCGCACGCACTACCTCTACGAGGCCGGCCGTCTCGCGGCCGAACTCGATGCGCGGGGCAGGATCACCCGGCAGTACCTCTATCTGGGCGACCACCCAGTGGCGCTGATCGACACGCCCGCAGGGCGCGCCCTGGAGCATGAGCGCTCGCTGCTTTGGCAGATCGCGGCCGACCTAGTCACGATCTGCCAGGCGTGGTTTTACGGCGACGAGAGCATCGTCTATCTCCACAATAACCACCTCGGCGCGCCGGAACTGGCGACCGATGTCCAGGGCCATGCCGTCTGGTCAGCCGTCTACGCGCCCTTCGGCAGGATCATCCGGACCGGCGCAACGAACCATAGTCGCTTCAAGCTCAACCTCCGCCTGCCCGGACAGTACGAGGACGAAGAGTCCGGCCTCCACTACAATGGCCAGCGCTACTACGACCCGGATCGCGGTAACTACCTGAGTCCCGATCCGCTCGGCCTGCGGGCCGGGCTGAATGCCTACAGCTACGCCGCCAACAACCCGCTGAAATATATCGACCCGGAGGGGCTGATCTTGTTTGCATTTGACGGGACCGACAACTCGAACCCGCCGCCGGGTGCCGATGATTTCTCGAATGTCTACAAGTTCTATCTGGCCTATGACGCCGCACAGAATGGCCCAAAATGGTACATGAACGGCGTCGGGCGCGACGATCCTGACAGCCAGATCAACACCAACTGGCTCGACGAAGCTAACGCCAATACCGCCCGGGCGCGGGTCAATTACATGCTGCAGCAATTGGACCAATACATGCAAGGGGGCAGCGTTCAAAAAGGCGACTGGGTAAACATCGATGTCATCGGTTTCTCGCGCGGCGCGGCGATGGCCCGGGATTTCACGAATTCTGTGGCGACTCGTCTGAGCAATCAGACTTACCAGGCCAGCGGCGCTTGCCTCCAGATCCGCTTTCTCGGTCTGTGGGATACGGTCGCGCAGTTCGGCTTGAACGGCGCGGACAACGCTTCGTGGCAGTTGGCCATCCCATCGGCGGCTAGGAATGTCTTCCAGGCGGTGGCGCTCAATGAACACCGCTATCTGTTCCCCGGCGAAGCTATAGGCAGCGGCACGCAAAGAGGCTTCATCGGCAGTCATGCCGATATCGGCGGCAGCTATGGTACCGGCGATCTTTCGGACGTGGCTTTAAACTGGATCGTCGATCAGGCGAAAATATCCGGCGTGAAGATGAACGCATGGAGTGCCTCCAGTGTGGGACATCCGGAGTGGGCTACCGTTACTGACCCGGTGCTGCACGACAAGAGCAATGGTAGCGGCGACCGGAATTTCTGTCTGCGCGCCAACAACAAAGCCTGGACGATCTCTTGCCAGAAGCAGCGGCAAGCGACGCCGGGCGGGATGAACTGGAGTCAGACAGCGAGCTACATCGATCTCTACGCCCAGGCGACGATGGATGCCGACGGGTCATCGAAAATCGTCGGCGCAGTCAACATGGAGGAATATGGCAAATGGCTCAAGCAATATTACGGCTTCGACATTCTCTCTGCTGCGCCCTGATGATCGGCATGCTGGCACCCGTGTCGTCAGCCTCACTGGCCGGTGACAAGGCTGTTGGCATGACCCTGCTGTTTCAGAGTGCAGGTAGGTCCGTAGGGGTAAAGAGATTCGATCCAGACGGCATGCGCGGCCCGGTGCCCGGGGCCGTGGGCGGGATGTTCCCGAAAGGGGGCGCAATCATGTCCTTCATGCCAGGAGACCGCAAACGGGGAGTGCCAAAATTCGTGGATGTGGAATGGGTGGCGCCCACTGCCGAAGCTGAGGCATGGGAAAGGAATCAGGATTTGCTGCCCAATTCCGTCCGCTATTCAACAGCAGGTCTCGCCGAAAGCAAACGCATCTCAGATCAGCAACCGCATTTCACGAAACGCATCGATCTCACGACCATCATCACGCCTCAACTGCTTGCCCAGGTTCGCGCGGATGCGCAGAACACGCAACTCAAGCTGATCATTACCTTCAACAACGACGAAGTGGACATCAAAGCGCAGGCCAATAAATGGCGCTGAACTGGTTGTGCGCCGCGTCAGCCTGACAACCCCAGGCCAGCAGAACGATGACCGGCGCCTGACTTATTGACCTGTATCAATTCGACTCCAGAACCCGCGAGTACGCTGCTGTCATGATCCCCATCGGGAGAGCACTATTATGGGCAAGACCAAGACGGCCGCGAATGCTGCCCACAGCACGCCCCACGCCGGCATCAAGCACAATACCTGTTCCTCCAGATCCCATGAAAGTTCGACGCGCGGCTTCGACTGGTTCTGGCTCGTCCTGGCGCTACTGGCGGTGCTGATGATCTTCCTGACCACCAGCACCGCGTGAGGGACAGGATACGGCTGGCATAGCTGCGCAACCCTTCTAAAACAGCCCAGGATGGGCGATCGGGGTCGCGGCAATGGCGTGATATGGGTGAGCCATTACGGTGCGTGCGGCGGCCCGAATTCTTCTCAGCCAACCACTCAGGCCCTTGCGTCAGGCTCCACGGCTGCCACGCGGAAATGCTGGGGGATGACCAACTGAAATTTAACACCCCATGGCGCGAACGCCGCACCCTAGCTGGAATCCGCGTCGGCTTCGCCCACCAAGTGGCTCACCTGAGTGGCCCACCTCGCCGCGGCGGCGTTTCCCACATTGTATGGGAAATCATTAGGTTATAATGCGTTGGCGGAGAGGGTGGGATTCGAACCCACGGATGCCTTGCGACATCGCCTGATTTCGAGTCAGGTACATTCGACCACTCTGCCACCTCTCCGGCGGCGCGAATTTTAACACC
Source organism: uncultured Sterolibacterium sp. (assembly GCA_903832735.1). GTDB lineage: Bacteria > Pseudomonadota > Gammaproteobacteria > Burkholderiales > Rhodocyclaceae > CAIYYX01. The sequence continues at coordinate 45,908 of CAILCO010000068.1, read as the reverse complement.
TAAGGTGGCTTGGGCGCCAGACGGAAAACGCAGCGGAAAACGCCACTCCCGGCAACGTAGCACAATGTCGTGCGCCCATCTTGAGAGGGTCTGCCGCAATGCGCTGGTTCTGCAGCCTGCTCGCTCTCGCCGCTGTGGCCGCCGTGGACCTTAGCGGCTGCAGCGCGCGTCTCGATCCACCCGAACAACGCGGCGAACTGGTCGTCGCGATCCGCAACACGCCAGCCTATTATCAGGAGGAAGACGGCGCGGCCAGCGGCTTCGAGCATGATCTGGTGGAACTCTTCGGCAATGAACTGGGCGTCAAGACGCGTTTCGTCGTGGCCCGCGACGATGCCGAGTTGCTGGCGCTGCTGCAGCAGGGCAAGGTGCATTTTGCCGCCGCCGCTCCGCTCGCCAAACAGGTTGGCGTGCGCTTCACGTCGCCGCTGCGCGAAGCCGGACAGGTTCTGGTCCAGCATGCCGACACGCCCCCGATCGATGACTTCGCCGACCTGTCTGGGAAGAAGATCGAAGTCCTGCGGGGTTCGCCGCAGGCGGAGTTGCTCTCGGCGAAGAACGCCCTCCAGCCGCCCTTCGCGCTGGTGGTTCAGGATGGCATGACGGAGATCGATCTGCTCGAACGGGTGAGCCAGCGCAAGAGCGAACTGGCGGCCACGGATGACTTCCATTTCAGTATTGCGGTGAATTACTTCCCCGACCTGGAGATCGCCCAGGAACTCGAAGGCAAGGTGCGTTTCGGCTGGGCGTTCGCCGAGAACGACGATGCGGCCCTGTTGGCAAAAGCGCAGGCGTTCATCGAACGCATCCGCCAGGACGGAACCCTGGCGCGGGTGGACGACCGCTACTTCGGACACATACGCCGGATCAACCATGCCGGCATCAGCGACTTCATCGAACGGATCCACAGTCTGCTGCCGCATTTCCGACGCGAGTTCATTACGGCTCAAACGATCACCGGCATCGATTGGCGCCTTCTGGCGGCGCTAGCCTATCAGGAGTCGGCGTGGAATCCGCTCGCCACCTCGTCGACCAATGTGCGCGGGATCATGATGCTGACCGAGGACACGGCCGACCGGCTGCACGTGGACAACCGCCTCGATCCAAAGCAGAGCATCCTCGCCGGTGCCAAGTATCTCGCCGACCTGATCGATCAGCTGCCCGTTGCGGCGAAAGAGCCAGACCGCACCTGGCTCGGCCTGGCCGCTTACAACCTCGGCCAGGGACACTTGAACGGCGCCCGCGCCATCGCCCTGGGCCTGAAACACGATCCGGGTTCGTGGTACGAAATGAAACAGGTATTGCCGCTGATGGCGCGGCCCCAATACTACAAGCGGCTGAAGAGCGGCCGGGCGCGAGGCGGCGAGGCCGTCATCATGGTCGAGAACGTGCGTACCTTCTACAGCATCCTGAGCCGTTTCGAGTACGCCTACAAGGCGTCCACCTACGCGGCGCCGATGCTTTCCATTCCGCCCATGTAGGGACGCAAGACTTCCGGCACGGTGACGCTGCCGTCGGCGTTCTGATAGTTTTCCAGTATCGCCACCAGGGTGCGCCCGACCGCCAGGCCAGAGCCGTTCAGGGTATGCACCAGTTCCGGCTTGCCGCCCTGCTTGTCTGCGCGGTAACGAGCCTGCATCCGCCGCGCCTGGAAGGCTTCGAAGTTGGAGCAGGAGGATATCTCGCGGTAGGTATCCTGTGCCGGCAGCCAGACTTCCAGATCGTAGGTCTTGGCCGCGGAGAAGCCCATGTCGGCGGTGCACAGCGCCATCTTGCGGTAAGGCAGTTGCAGCTTGCGCAGGATGGCTTCAGCGTGGCCGGTGAGTTCTTCGAGGGCGTTCCAGGAATTTTCCGGTGCGACGATCTGCACCAGTTCCACCTTGTCGAACTGGTGCTGGCGGATCATGCCGCGCGTGTCCCGCCCGTAGGAGCCGGCCTCCGAACGGAAGCATGGCGTGTGGCAGACGAACTTCAGCGGCAGCGTTTCGGCGGCGAGTATCTCGCCGCGGACCATGTTGGTCACCGGCACTTCCGCGGTGGGAATCAGATAGAGCTTGCTGCCGTCGGCGCGCGGCACATGGAACAGGTCCTCCTCGAATTTCGGCAGCTGACCGGTGCCGAACATCGAGTCGGCATTGACCAGATACGGCACATAGACCTCGGTGTAGCCATGCTCCTCGGTATGCACGTCGAGCATGAACTGGCTGAGCGCGCGGTGCATCCTGGCGACCGCGCCCTTCATCAGGGAAAAGCGGCTGCCGGTGATCCGGGTCGCCGTCTCGAAATCGAGGCCGCCCAGCGCGGCACCGACATCGACATGGTCCTGCACCGCGAAGCCGAAGACACGCGGCACGCCCCAGCGCAGCACCTCGACATTATCAACTTCAGAGGCGCCTGCCGGCACGCTCTCGTGCGGCAGGTTGGGAATCAGCGCGACGAAAGCGTTGAAGCGCTCGAACAGCTGCGCGAGTCTGGCCTCGCTGTCTTTCAAGGCGTCGCCCAGGCCAGCCACCTCCTCCATCACCGCGGCAACGCTCTCCTGCTTCGCCTTCAGTTGGCCGATCAGCTTCGAGGCGCTGTTGCGCTTGGCCTGCAGTTCCTGGGTGCGCGTCTGCAAATCGCGGCGCTCATCCTCGAGCGCGCGAAAGGCGTCGGTATCCAACGTGACGCCGCGTGCGGCGAGTCGCCGGGCGACCTCGGGGAGATTGTTTCTCAGCAGTTGAATGTCGAGCATGGGGACCTCTGTTGGCTACTTGGCCTTGCGGTCGAGTTCGCGCAGGTGACTGAGCTTCTCGGAAATCCTCGCTTCCAGGCCGCGCGGCGTCGGTTTGTACCATTCGACCGCGGGCATGTCGTCGGGAAAATAATTTTCGCCCGCGGCATAGGCCTCAGGCTCGTCATGGGCGTAGCGATATTCGCGGCCGAAGCCGAGTTCCTTCATCAGCTTGGTCGGGGCATTGCGCAGGTGCTCGGGCACCGGCCGCGACTGGTCCTTGGCGACGAAGGCGCGGGCGGCATTGTAGGCGACATAGACGGCATTCGACTTGGCGGCACAGGCGAGATAGATGAGCGCTTCGGCCAGGGCCAGTTCGCCTTCCGGGCTGCCCAGCCGCTCGTAGGTGGCGCAGGCGTTCAGGGTCAGTTCCAGGGCGCGGGGATCGGCCAGGCCGATGTCCTCGCTGGCCATGCGCACCATGCGCCGGCCGAGATACAGGGGATCGGCGCCGCCGTCGAGCATGCGCACGAACCAGTAGAGCGAGGCATCGGGATCGGAGCCGCGCACCGACTTGTGCAGCGCCGAAATCTGGTCGTAGAAGGCGTCTCCGCCCTTGTCGAAGCGGCGCAGATCGGCGGCCAGGGCATCCTCGAGCAGGGCGGTGTCGACCCGGGTCAGACCCGCCGTGGCGGCAGCGGTCTTGATCTGTTCCAGGACATTGAGCAGGCGCCGGGCATCGCCGTCGGCATAGCCGATCAGGCGGTCGCGGGCATCGTCGTCGAAGGAGAGTTCGGGCAAGGCGCGATCCCGCGCCCGCTGGAAAAGCTGCCCCAGTTCCTCGGTGGAGAGGCTTTTCAGGACATATACCGAGGCGCGCGAGAGCAGGGCGGAGTTCACTTCGAAGGAGGGATTTTCCGTGGTGGCGCCGACGAAGGTGAGCAAGCCCTGCTCGACGTAGGGCAGGAAGGCATCCTGCTGGGCCTTGTTGAAGCGATGCACCTCGTCGACGAAGAGCAGGGTACCGCGGCCCGACCGAGCCAGCGTCAGTTGCGCCTGGGCCACCGCCTCGCGGATGTCCTTGACCCCCGAGAAAACGGCGGACAGGGCGATGAACTCGGCGTCGAAGGCGTCGGCCATCAACCGCGCCAGCGTGGTCTTGCCCACCCCCGGCGGCCCCCAGAGGATCATCGAATGCGGCTGGCGCGACTCGAAGGCCAGACGCAGCGGCTTGCCGGGACCGAGCAGGTGGGACTGCCCGATCACCTCATCCAGCGTCCTGGGCCGCAGCAGTTCCGCCAGCGGCGCATGGGGCGAGGCCTGCAGCGGCGTCAGCAGGTCACTCACCGACGACATCCGCCCCCTTGGGCGGCACGAAACGGAACAAACCGGATGAGAAGTGCGGGTTGCGCTCGAAGCGGCTGAATTTCAGCGTCGTGGTCTGGCCGAAGTTGTCGTGGACTTCCATGGTCCGCGGCAGATTGTCGCGGAAGCCCAGACGCACCTGCAGGAAGCTGCTGTCCTGCGCCCGGGGCTTGGCCTCGACCCAGTCCAGACCGTCACTGCTGCCGGCGTCGCTGAGCACGAAATTCTTCTCCATGGCATTGTCGCCGGCGAGCAAAGCCGCGGGACTGGATCCTAGCGCTGCGCCCAGTTTCTTGACCGAGACCTGGTTGAGTTCCGGATCGTAGATCCAGAGCTTTTCGCCGTCGCCGACGATCAGCTGAGCGTAGGGCTTTTCGTAATTCCACTGGAACTTGCCGGGCCGGGAGAACAGGAATGAGCCCTGCGACAGCTGCGGCTTGCGCCCGGACTTCGCCTCCACCGTCTGAGAAAATATGGCCCGGGCGCTGTGGGTATTTTCGACAAAGGCCTTGAGCTGCTCGGTGCCGGAGGCCAGGGCGGCGAGGGAAAGAAGCGTGCCGCAGAACAGGCCTGCGGTGCGAAAAATATTCCGATGAAAGTTCATCTGCTTCCGATTCAATGTACGCTTCATTCGCTGCGCTCCGGCACCAGCACTTCGCGGCTGCCGGCGCCGTTCATCGCGGACACCAGGCCGGCGCGCTCCATCTGCTCGATCAGGCGCGCGGCGCGGTTGTAACCGATGCGCAGGTGGCGCTGGACCAGCGAGATCGATGGCCGGCGAGTCTTCAATACCAGTTCCACGGCCTGGTCGTACATCTGGTCTTCCTCGGCGTTGCCACCCATGATCTCGCCCTGCGCAGCATCCGACTCGCCCGCCGGCGCATCGAGAATGCCATCGACGTATTCCGGCCTGGCCACCTTTTTCAAATGCTCGACGACGCGATGCACTTCGTTGTCGGAAACAAAGGCGCCATGAACCCGCACCGGCAACCCCGTGCCTGGAGCGAGAAAGAGCATGTCGCCCTGGCCGAGCAGCGCCTCCGCGCCCATCTGGTCGAGGATGGTGCGCGAATCGATCTTGCTCGACACCTGGAAGGAAATCCGCGTCGGGATGTTGGCCTTGATCAGACCGGTGATCACATCCACCGACGGCCGCTGCGTCGCCAGGATCAGATGGATGCCGGAAGCGCGCGCCTTCTGGGCCAGTCGGGCGATCAGTTCCTCGACCTTCTTGCCGACCACCATCATCAGGTCGGCGAGTTCGTCGATGACCACCACGATATAGGGCAGCGCATCCAGCGGCTCGGGCGCCTCGGGGGTGAGCGAGAAAGGATTGGCGACATGAGCGCCGGCCTTCTCGGCTTCATGGATCTTGCCGTTGTAGCCGGAGAGATTGCGCACGCCCAGCGCCGAGAGCAACTTGTAGCGCCGCTCCATTTCGCCGACGCACCAGTGCAAGGCATTGGCGGCCTTGCTCATGTCGGTCACCACCGGCGCCAGGAGGTGCGGTATGCCTTCGTACACCGACAGTTCGAGCATCTTCGGGTCGACCATGATCAGGCGTACGTCCTTGGGTTCGGACTTGTAGATCAGCGAGAGGATCATCGCGTTGATGCCGACCGATTTGCCCGAACCGGTGGTGCCGGCCACCAAGAGATGGGGCATCCTGGCAAGGTCGACGACCACCGGCTGGCCGGAAATATCCTTGCCCAGCGCGATGGCCAGCGGCGCGTGCAGATCGTGATAGGCCTTCGAGCCGATGATCTCGGACAGGCGCACGGTCTGCCGCCGGGCATTGGGCAGTTCGAGCGCCATACAGGCCTTGCCCGGCACCGTTTCGACCACGCGGATGCTCACCAGGGCCAAGGCGCGGGCCAGATCCTTGGCGAGATTGACGATCTGACTGCCCTTGACGCCCACCGCCGGATCGATTTCGTAGCGCGTCACCACCGGTCCCGGGTAGGCCGAGAGCACCTTGACCTCGACGCCGAAGTCGGCAAGCTTGCGCTCGATCAGGCGCGAGGTGTATTCGAGGATCTCGGTGCCGGGCAGATCGTCGCTGCCGTGGGCGGCCTCGTCGAGCAGATGCAGGGGCGGCAGCGCGCCGCCCGGGCTGTCGAAGAACAGGGGCGCCTGGCGTTCCTTCTCGATGCGCGCCTCGGCCTTGGCGGCACGGGGAATCTCCAGCGCCACCGGCTCGATCTTGAGCGGGTGCTCCTCGATCTTCTTGCGCACCACCTCGACCACCGCCTCGCGCTGTTCCGCCACGACGCGACCGATGCGCCTATCCTGCCAGGTCTGCCAGAGACGGATGGCGCCGAAATAGCTAGTCTCGAGCAGCGTGCCGAAGATCTCGGCGAGGCGCAGCCAGGACGTTCCGGTAAACAGGCTGAAGCCAGCCGCGAACAGCACCAGCAGGATCAGGGTGCCGCCGATGTAGCCGAGATAGTTGGCGGCCAGCCGGCCGACTTCGTGGCCGAGCATGCCGCCCGGGGCCAGGGGTAGCGACGCCTTGAGACTGTAGAAGCGCAGCGCCTCGATGCCGCTGCTGGACGCGAGCAGGATCAGGAAACCCGCCAGGGCGATCAGCAAGGGGCGGCGATCGCCTGGCAGGGCATGGCCGCGACGGTGGCCCCAGGCGACCACGGAGAACAGAAACAGCACGGTCCACCAGGCCGACAGGCCGAACAGGTAGAGCAGCAGGTCGGCTAGCCAGGCGCCGAAACGGCCCCCAGGATTGATGATGCGCCCCATATCGACGGCGTGCGACCAGCCCGGATCGGCCTTGTCGAATCCAGCCAGGATCAGTCCGACATAGATCGCCAGCGCCGCCAGCGCCAGCCAGCGCGCTTCCTGCAGCAGGGCGGCGATCTTTTCCGGGAGGGGATGGTCCTTGGGGTTTTCCGCCACGAGCTTGGAGTGTGCAATTAAAGGCCAGCGACGGCCGGGAGGGAGCAAGATCGAGATTATACCGGCGCACGCCGGAGGATAAGGCCGAAAAGAAACGGAAAGCGCCACCAGCTTGAGCGGCAGCGCCAGTGGCAAGCTCAGCGACAACCGCGATCGTCAGGCTGGGCATGAAAGCCCGCGTATAATCGGCGGCTTTCCACCGTCAGGAATATCGTCATGGGTTCGCGCCACGTCCGCCTCTTGATCCTCGGTTCCGGCCCTGCCGGCTATACCGCCGCCGTCTATGCCGCACGCGCCAATCTGAACCCGGTCCTGATCACCGGCATGGCCCAGGGCGGCCAACTGACCACCACCACCGATGTCGACAACTGGCCCGCCGACGCCGACGGCGTCCAGGGACCGGAACTGATGGCGCGCTTCCAGAAGCACGCCGAGCGCTTCAACACGGAAATCATCTTCGACCATATCCACACCGCCAAACTCCAGGAGCAACCCTTCACCCTGATCGGCGACACCGGCAGCTTCACCTGCGATGCCCTGATCATCGCCACCGGCGCTTCGGCCCAGTATCTCGGACTGCCGTCGGAAGAGGCATTCTCGGGCAAGGGCGTCTCCGCCTGCGCCACCTGCGACGGTTTCTTCTACCGCAAGCAGAAAGTAGCGGTCGTCGGCGGCGGCAATACCGCGGTCGAGGAGGCGCTCTACCTCGCCAACATCGCCGACCATGTCACGCTGGTCCATCGCCGCGACAAGTTGCGCGCCGAGAAGATCATGCAAGACAAGCTGTTCGAGAAGGAGAAAGCAGGGAAAGTGACGATCAAGTGGAACTCCTCGCTGGACGAGGTGCTCGGCGACAAGACCGGCGTCACCGGCATGCGCGTGAACAACGTCGCGACCGGCGTCAGCGAGGAAATCGCCTTGCAGGGCGTATTCATCGCCATCGGCCACAAGCCGAATACCGAACTCTTCGTCGGCCAGTTGGATATGGAAGGCGGCTATATCGTCACTCAGGGCGGCAGGAATGGCAACGCCACGGCCACCAGCATCCCCGGCGTCTTCGCCGCCGGCGACGTGCAGGACCACATCTACCGCCAGGCGGTCACCAGCGCGGCCACCGGCTGCGAGGCGGCCCTCGACGCCGAGCGCTATCTCGATAATCTGAGCTGAGTCCGTGGGCAAGCCGCGCTCGTTACCCGCAGCGGGTAAGAGTAAGAGGCCGCTGCCCGAAGACATCGCGCTGTTCCGGCGCGCGGTGGCCGATGCCGTACCGCTGGTGACCGACAAGGTTCATCACGAGATGCCGCCGCCGCTGGCGATTCCACGCCAGCGACAACAGGAGCGGGGCGCAGCCGCCCTCGGCGACAGCCTGGCGCCGCTGGAAACATTGCCGGACGGCGGCGATGAACTGTCTTATCTGAAACCGGGATTGCCGCGCACCGTGCTGCGCGATTTGCGCCGCGGCCGCTGGGTGACCCGGGATCAACTCGACCTGCACGGCCTGAACCGCGACGAGGCGAGAGAGATGCTGGGGCAGTTTCTTCTCGCCAGCCTGACGCGCGGCCACCGCTGCCTGCGCATCGTGCACGGCAAAGGCCTGCGTTCGCCGGGACGCGAACCGGTGTTGAAACAACTGGTGAAAAACTGGCTGGCCAGCCGGCCGGAAGTGCTGGCCTACTGCCAAGCGCAAACCGCCGAAGGCGGGTCGGGCGCGGTGGTCGTGCTATTGAAGTCCTTCATCGAAAAGCGCTAGCGTGGCGATCGCTAGTGAAACGCAAAGACTGGATTGCCGCGTCGCTACGCTCCTCGCAAAGACCCTAGGGGGTATCTTCCCACAGGGACTTCGTTCGGTCGTCGCCGGCCGAGCGACGCAGCGAAGCGAGGCTCCTGGGTCGGGGGGGAAGGTCGTTCAATTTGCCGCAGAGCGGCAGTGTGAGGATTGCATCCTCACACTGCCGCTTCGTCGATCTCGCCGGTGCGGATCCGGACCACTTGCTCGACGGCGGAGACGAAGATCTTGCCGTCGCCGATCTTGCCGGTTCGCGCCGCCTTGACGATGGCCTCGATCGCCAACTCGACGGTCTGGTCGGCGACGACCACCTCGATCTTGATCTTGGGCAGAAAATCGACGACATATTCGGCGCCGCGATAAAGCTCGGTGTGCCCCTTCTGCCGGCCGAAGCCCTTGACTTCGGTCACGGTCAGGCCGGTCACGCCAACCTCGGAGAGCGCCTCGCGCACTTCGTCGAGCTTGAAAGGCTTGATGATCGCTTCGATTTTTTTCATACCATCCTCCAGGAGTTCATTGCCACTCGTCGATATAGCGCGATGTTATCGGATATCGCCAGTCCTTGCCGAAGCCGCGCCGGGTGATGCGGATCCCGACCGGCGACTGGCGGCGTTTGTATTCGCTGCGCTTGAGCATGCCGACCACGCGTCGCACGTCTGCGGCGAGGAAGCCGCGGGCGACGATCTCGCGCGGACTCTCGTCGCGCTCCATGTAGGCCTCGATGATGGCATCGAGCACGGCATAAGGCGGCAGCGTGTCCTGGTCCACCTGGTCGGGCTTCAGTTCGGCCGATGGCGCGCGCGTCAGGATGTTCTCGGGAATCACCCGGCTTAAGCGATTGCGGTGCTCGCACAGGCGATAGACGAAGGTCTTGTAGATGTCCTTGATGACGGCGAAACCGCCAGCCATGTCGCCGTAGAGCGTGGCATAACCGACCGCCATCTCGCTCTTGTTGCCGGTGGTCAGCACGATCGCGCCGCTCTTGTTGGATAGCGCCATCAGGATCATGCCGCGGATGCGCGCCTGCAGGTTCTCTTCGGTGGTGTCCGGGGCCAGCCCGGCGAACTGCGGCGCCAGCAACTCGGCGAAGGTGCGCATCGCCGGCTCGATCGGAATTTCGTCGTAGCGTATGCCTAGATTTTCCACCATCGCGCGCGAGTCATCGAGGCTCATCTGCGCGGTGAACGGCGATGGCATCATCACCGCGCGCACCCGTTCCGGTCCCAGCGCATCGACGGCGATGGCCAGGGTCAGCGCCGAATCGACGCCGCCCGACAGGCCGATGATGGCGCCGGGAAAACCGTTCTTGCCGAGATAGTCGGCAACGCCCAGTTGGAGCGCGGCGTAGGCCTCCGCCTCCAGCGTCAGGGGCGGCGCTATCCGGCCGGGCAGAAGCTTGCCGCCGGCATACTCGATAATCTCCAGCGCCGCCTCGAAAGCCGGCAATTGATGGGTCAGGCGACCCTCGCCGTCGAGCGCGAAGGAAGCGCCGTCGAAGACCAGTTCGTCCTGCCCGCCGACCATGTTGGAATAGACGATGGGTATGCCGATGACCGCGATGCGGCTTCTCAACACCTCGTGGCGCAACTTCAGCTTGTCCAGATGGTAGGGCGAGGCGTTGAGCGCCAGCAGCAACTGGGCGCCTGCGTCGCGCGCGGATTCGGCCGGACCCGGTCGCCAGATATCCTCGCAAATGACCAGCCCGAGCCGGACCCCGGCGACCTCGATGACGCAGGGCGCGTCGCCGCCGGTGAAGTAGCGCTCCTCGTCGAGGACATCGGAATTGGGCAGCAGCCGCTTGCGATAGCGCGCTTCGATGCGCCCGCCGCGCAGCACCGAGGCGGCGTTGTAACAGCACTCGCCTTGCGCCTCGGGGTGGCCGACGACCAGGGTCAGATCCGGGAAAGCGGCAGCCAGTTGCTGCAACTCGCGTTCGCAGGCGCGATAGAAATCCGGGCGTAGCAGCAGGTCTTCCGGCGGGTAACCGGACAAGGCCAGTTCCGGCGTGAGCAGCAGATCCGCGCCCAGCGCCCGGGCGCGTCCCGCCGCGTCAAGTATCAGTTGCACATTGCCGGCGAGATCGCCGACCGTGCAATTGATCTGGGCGAGGGCGATCTTGAGAGGGGTCCGCAGCGCAGTCATAAGGGCGCTACTATACAACACGCAACAGACTGTCCGCCGCCATGGAAATCCGCATTCTCGACTCGCTCTCCGAAGTATCGCCCGGGCAATGGGATGCGCTCGCCGCTGTCAACGGAACTGCGCAGCCATTCCTGCGCCACGCCTTCCTCGCGGCCCTGGCCGAGAGCGGCGCCGCCTGTCCGCGAAGCGGCTGGCATCCGCGTCACCTGACGCTCTGGCAAGGCGCCGATCTGGTCGGCGCCATGCCGCTTTATGCCAAGGATCATTCCTACGGCGAGTTCGTCTTCGACTGGTCGTGGGCCGAGGCCTATCAGCGCCACGGCCTCGCCTATTATCCGAAACTGCTGGCCAGCGTGCCGTTCACGCCGGTGTCCGGCTCGCGCCTGCTGGCCCGCGACGAGGCGAGCCGCAGGAGGCTGTTGCAGGAAGCGCTGTGCTACGCCAGTGACAGCGGCATGTCCTCGCTGCACATTCTGTTCCCGACGCCGGCCGACGCGGCATTGATGCGCGAGGCGGGGATGATGATCAGGAAAGGCGTGCAGTTTCACTGGGAGAACGCCGGCTTCGGCAATTTCGAGGATTATCTCGCTGCGCTGACTCGCGAGAAGCGCAAGAAGATCCGTCAGGAAAGACGTCGCGTCGCAGACGCCGGGGTGAAGCTGAGGCGTCTGACCGGCCGCGAAATCAGCGACGCACAGTGGGCCTTCTTCTATCGCTGCTACCGGCTCACCTACGAGGTGCGCGGACGGCAGCCCTATCTCAATCCGGATTTCTTCCGCCGGATCGGCCGGATGATGCCGGACAACATCCTGCTGGTGCTCGCCGAACGGGACGGCGCGGCTATCGCCGCAGCCCTGAATCTCTGCGCCGGCGAACGCCTCTACGGCCGCTACTGGGGTTCGATAGAGGATGTGCCCTGCCTGCATTTCGAGGCCTGCTACTACCAGGCGATCGAATTCTGCATTGAACGGAACATCGCGGTCTTCGAAGGCGGCGCCCAGGGCGAACACAAGATGGCGCGGGGCCTCTTGCCGGTCGAGACGCTCTCCGCCCACTGGCTCGCCCACCCGGAATTCGCCTCGGCCGTGGAACGCTTCCTCGCCCAGGAAGCCCGGGGCATCGACCAGTATGTCGACGAACTGGGCGAACGCAACCCATACAAGGGAAATACGAAACTGCATTCACCACCAAGAACACCAAGGACACCAAGGACACCAAGATAAACAGATCTCGGAGCAAAAGTCAGAGCATGAACTCTTACAAAGGCGAGTTGTTGGAACGACGTGACAACTCGGCATACCTTGGTGTTCTTGGTGTTCTTGATGGTGCAAACGCCTTTCCAGATTGAAAATCTAAAATGCCGGTTTGTCCTTCGCCTCGTTGTAGCGTGCGACGCCAGTCATGATTTCCCACTTGGCTTCCTCGGCGCCGACCCAGCCCTTGACCTTGACGAACTTGCCCGCTTCGAGATCCTTGTAGTGCGCGAAGAAATGCGCGATCTGGTCGAGCAAAATCTGCGGCAGGTCGCGCGGCGCCTGGACGCTGCGGTACATCTGGGTCAGCTTGTCCACCGGCACGGCCAGCACCTTGGCGTCTTCGCCGGCCTCGTCCTCCATGGCCAGCATGCCGATCGGGCGGCAGCGCACCACCACGCCCGGCGGCAGCGGGAACTGCGCCATCACCAGGACATCGACCGGGTCGTTGTCGCCGGCGATGGTGTGCGGGATGTAGCCGTAGTTGCAGGGATAGTGCATGGCGGTGGACATGAAGCGGTCGACGAAGATCGCGCCGGAATCCTTGTCGACCTCGTACTTGATCGGCTCGGAATGCATCGGGATTTCGATCACGACGTTGAAATCGTTCGGCAGATCCAGGCCCGAAGGGACCCTGTCGAGTCCCATGGTCAGGAGGCCTCGAAGCCGGCGTCGATGACGGCGCGGGCAAGGTCGGCGCGGGTCAAACGGGCGTCGTCGAAGGCTACCGTCGCCTCGCCCTGCTCCAGCGAAACCTCGGCACTAAGCACGCCGTTCAAATCCTGCAATACTTGCGTGATGCTCTTGACGCAGCCCTGGCAACTCATGCCGCCGACTTTCAGTACCGTTGTCGCCATCTTCAAACCTCTCAGGAACGAGGCTTCCAGCGCCTCAGCAACAAAGAATTGCTCACCACCGAAACAGAACTCAAGGCCATCGCCGCGCCGGCGATCACCGGGTTGAGAAAACCGGCTGCGGCCAGCGGAATGCCCAGCGCATTGTAGACGAAAGCGAAAAACAGGTTCTGCCGGATCTTCGCCAGGGTGGCACGGGAGAGCAGAATCGCATCGGCGACGCTGCTCAGGTCGTTCTTCATCAAGGTCACGCCGGCCGTCTCCAAAGCCACGTCGGAGCCCGCGCCCATGGCGAAGCCGACGTCGGCGGCGGCCAGCGCCGGCGCGTCGTTGATGCCGTCGCCGGCCATGCCGACAACGCCTTCGGCCTTAAGCTCCGCGATTCGCCCGGCCTTGTCGTTGGGCAGCACTTCCGCACTATAGCGGCTGATGCCGGCCGCCGCTGCGACTGCGGCGGCGGTCTGGGCATTGTCGCCGGTGAGCATCACCACATCCACGCCGAGTTCGCGCAGGCGGAGCAGCGCAGCCTTCGAACTCGGCCGTAACGGATCGGCTACGGCGATGACCCCGAGAGCCAGGCCGTCCTGCGCCACCGCGACGATACTTTTTCCCGCCTGCTGCAAGGGCAGGAGCAGCGCTGCGTCGATAGCCACGCCCTGGCCGCGCAGGAAGCCCGGGGAACCCAACAGGCAAGGCCTGCCGTCGAGCTCGCCGGTCAAGCCCTGTCCCGCTACGGCCTGAAGTTTCAGTGGTGCGGAGAGGACCAGGCCGGCCTCCGCCGCATGCGCCAGGATCGCGCCGGACAAGGGATGGGTGGCGCCCTGCTCCAGGCTCGCCGCGACACGCAGCAGGTCATCCCCGCCCGGCCCGATCGCCACGATGTCGGTGACCCGCGGCTTGCCCTGGGTCAGGGTGCCGGTCTTGTCCACCACCAGCACCTTGATCTTCTCCGCCAGTTCCAGCGCCGCCCCATCCTTGATCAGAATCCCGGCCTTCGCCCCCTGGCCGGTGCCGACCATGATCGCCGTCGGCGTCGCCAGACCCAGGGCGCAGGGGCAGGCGATCACCAGCACGGCGACGGCATTGATCAAGGCCAGGGTGAAATCGCCGGACCATCCCCACCAGCCGACGAAGGTAAGCACCGCGATGGCGCAGACCACGGGCACGAAGATCGCTGCGACCTGGTCGGCGAGCCGCTGCACCGGCGCCTTCGAACCCTGCGCCTGCTCCACCATGCGGATGATGCCGGAAAGCAGGGTATGGCTGCCGACACCGGTGGCCCTGGCCTTGAGCAATCCCGAGCCATTCACCGTGGCCGCAAACAGTTTGTCGCCGGGGCTCTTCGCCACCGGCAGGCTCTCGCCGCTCAGCATCGCCTCGTCGAGACTGGACTGTCCTTCGCTCACTTCGCCGTCCACCGGCACGCTCTCGCCCGGCCGGACGATGAAGATGTCGCCGGGTATCATGGTCGCGACCGGCACCTCTACCAACACGCCATCGCGCACGATGGTCGCCGTCTGCGGCTGCAGGCGCAGCAGGGCCTCGACCGCCGCGGTGGTTCCGGCCTTGGCCCGGGCTTCGAGGATCTTGCCGGCGAGAACCAGGGTGATGATGGTCGCCGAGGCCTCGAAATAGACATGCTGGTGATGGAGCCCGGCCAGGGTCACGATCAGGCTGTAGAGATAAGCCATGCTGGTGCCGAGAGCCACCAGCACATCCATGTTGGCGCCCCCGCCCCTGAGCGCATTCCAGGCGCTGCGATAGAAACGGGCGCCGATCCAGAACTGCACCGGACTGGCGAGCAGCAGTTGCACTGCGCGCGGCAGCAGTTCCTGGTGCCCGGGGCTCCCGACGTTCCCACCGCCTCCGAACATCAGCGCCATCTGCGCCAGCAAGGGCAGCGTGAACAGGGCCGAAAAGCAGAAACGGCGGAGTTCCTCGCGATACTGCGCGCGCTTGTTCGCCTTCTCCTGCTCATGGTTGTCGCGGCTTGCCGCTGCCGCCGAATAGCCCGCTCGCTTGACTGCGGCGATGATCCCATCGGCATCGGCGAGACCAGGGGTGAAACGCACGTAGGCTTTCTCGGCGGCGAAATTGACTGCGGCTTCCACCTCCGGCAGTCTGTTCAACACCTTCTCGATGCGCGCCGCGCAGGCGGAGCAGGTCATGCCTGCTATCGACAGTTCCAGCGTCGTGCGCGGGGAGTCGCTCATCGCCGGCAGGCTGGCCAACTACTTGGCGAGCAGGACTGGGACAGCACTGAGGTGCAGCACCTTGGTGGCGACAGAACCGAGGACGGCATTGGGCAAGGCGCCGCGGCCATGGCTGCCCATGCTGATCAGATCGCACTCGAGTTCTCGGGACAAGCTAACGATGGTCTCGGCCGGCTGACCGACATGGAGGTGGAGGACATAAGGCAGCTGCGCCGCATCGAGCAAGGCGCGCGCCGCGGCCAGTGCCGCCTCGCCTTCCTCGCGATAATAGGCCTCGAGGACGTCGTGACTGACATGCCGGGTCGCCAGCCCCACCGGCACCGGCGGGTGGACATGCAGCAGATGCAGTTCCGGTGTTTCGCGGAACCAGCGGATATGCGCCACCAGGCTGTTCACTGAGGCGAGCGAAACAGCGGAACCGTCGACGGCGATCAGGATTCTCATGACGGCATTCTACACATGGCAGACCAAACCTTGCCATAGCCGGCCGCCCAGACTGGTGGCATTGAACAGGCCGGCAGCGGCAAAACCGAGAACCAGGAAGCCGGAGGCCAGGCGCAGACGCCGCCCGCGCATCGCGATTGAGAACTTCGTCGCCAGGAAAGCCGCGGCGAGCAGATTCGGCAGCGTGCCCAGACCGAAGGCCAGCATCAGCGCGGCGCCGCGCGCCGCGCTGCCCGCCAGCAAGGCCATCGTCAGGACGCTATAGACCATGCCGCAAGGCAGAAAGCCCCACAACAGCCCGAGCGGCAGGGCTTGTGCGACAGATCGAGCCGGCAGGAAGCGCCGCGTCAACGGCTGGATCCGATCCCATAAGCGGTGACCGATGCGCTCGGTGATGGCCAGCGCCCGGGTCACGCCGCAAAGATACAGGCCGAGGGCGAGCAGCATCAGGTTGGCCGCCACATAGAGCGCCATCTGCAGCGGCAGAAAATTGTCGAGCAGCAGACCGAGACTGCCCACCCCGCCGATCGCGGCGCCCGCCGCGGCGTAACTGGCGATGCGGCCGAAGTTGTAGGCCAGGGTAAGTTGCCAAGCCGGCTGCTGGCCAGGCCGCTCTATGGTCAGCGCGCCGACGATGCCGCCGCACATGGCGATGCAATGCGTGCCGCCGAGCAGACCGATCAGGAAAACCGCGATGAAGCCGGTGTCGGGCATGTTGGCACGAGGTGTCGGGCTAAAGCCCGACCTACCCGTGGCTAGATGACCTTCGAATACCGCGCCCGCTCGCGGTCGCTGCGCAGGTAGCGGTCGAAGACCATGGCGATGGCGCGAACCAGCATCCGGCCGCGCGGCAGAATGGTGATCCACTGACTATCGATGGTCAGCAGGCCGGCCTGCTCCATCTCGGAGAGGCTGGCAAGTTCAGTGGCGAAGTAGGTCTTGAAGTCGATCAGATGGGCGATTTCGACCGACTCAGTGGACAACTCGAAATGACACATCAGGGCCTGAATGATCGAGCGGCGCAGGACGTCGTCCGGCGTCAGTTCGATGCCGCGCATCACCGGCAACTCGTCGCGGTCGAGCGCGTCGTAGTACTCTTCGATGGTCTTGTAGTTCTGGCAATAGGTCGGCCCGACCTTGCTCAGGGCGGAGACACCGAAGGCCATCAGGTCCGCTTCGGCGTGGGTCGAATAACCCTGAAAGTTTCGATGCAGCCGGCCCTGGCGCTGCGCCACGGCCAACTCGTCGTCGGGCTTGGCGAAGTGGTCCATGCCGATGAAGACATAACCGGCATCGGTCAGGCGGCGTATCGCCAGTTGCAGAATCTGCAGCTTTGCGTCCGGCGAAGGCAGATCCGCTTCGTTGATCCGCCGCTGCGGCTTGGCCAGGCCGGGCAGGTGCGCGTAGTTGTAGATCGAGAGGCGGTCCGGAGACAGCTTGATAACCTCCTCGAGAGTGTGGTTGAAACTGATGACGTTCTGCTTGGGCAGCCCGTAGATCAGATCCACGCTCACCGACTGGAAGCCGGAGGCGCGCGCCGCCTCGATCACCAGTTGTGTTTCCTCGATGCTCTGGATGCGATTGACTGCCTTCTGCACCACCGGATCGAAATCCTGAACACCGATGCTCATGCGGTTGAAACCGAGTTCGCCAAGGAGCGCCACCGTTTCGGCATCGACCTTGCGCGGGTCGACTTCGATCGAGTATTCACCGTTGGGAATCAGGGTGAAATGCTCGCGGATCGAAGCCATCAGCTGGCGCAACTCGTCATTCGACAAGAAGGTCGGCGTGCCGCCGCCAAAATGCAGCTGCACCACCTCGTGGCTGCCTTCGAGTGCCGCCGCCTGCATCGCCAACTCTTTAGCCAGATATTTTAGATACTTGGTGGAACGTCCGTGGTCCTTGGTGATGATCTTGTTGCAGGCGCAGTAATAGCAGATGGTGTTGCAGAACGGGATATGGACGTATAATGAGAGCGGTCTGCCTATGCCACCGACGGTCCGGCGCCCCAGCCAGAGGCGGTAGGCCTCTGCGTCGAACGCCTCAACGAAGCGATCCGCCGTAGGGTAAGACGTATAACGAGGGCCACTGACGTCGAAGCGACGGATGAGTTGCGGATCGAAAATTAGTTCTTGGAACGAAGTAGCCATCATTTTCCAATTAGGAATAGCGCAACACGCTGCAACTGATAATGACGTGATCTTGTAATGGACGTGTTGACGCAAATCAAAACGGCTACCTAACCCGACCCGCCATGCATACACCAAACAAAAGCATCATACCGGTAACACTCACCACCCTCAAGGCAGCCTGCTCGCAGTGCAACCTGCGCGAACTTTGTCTGCCTTATGGCCTATCCGCATCGGAGATCGAGCAGATCGAGAGCATGGTCGGCGTGCGCCGCCGGGTCAAACGCCAGCAGCACCTTTATCGCGCTGGAGAAACCTTCGAGGCGATCTACGCGATCAGGAGCGGCTTCTTCAAGACCGACGTGCTGCTCGAAGACGGCCGCGATCAGGTCACCGGCTTCCAGATGGCCGGCGAGATTCTCGGCATGGATGGCATCAGCGGCGAGGCGCACACCTGCAATGCGGTGGCCCTCGAGGACAGCGAAATCTGCGTCATCCCGTTCGCCCACCTGGAACGCCTGTCGCGCGAGATCCAGGCGCTGCAGCGCCACTTCCACCAGGTGATGAGCCGCGAGATCGTGCGCGATCACGGCGTCATGATGCTGCTCGGCACGATGCGCGCCGAGGAACGGCTGGCCACCTTTCTGCTCAACCTGTCGCAGCGCTTCACCACGCGCGGCTATTCTCCGGCCGAATTCCACCTGCGCATGACCCGCGACGAGATCGGCTCCTACCTCGGCCTCAAGCTTGAGACTGTCAGCCGCGCCTTCTCCCGTTTCCAGGATGAAGGCTTCATCAGTGTGCAGCAGAAGCACATCCGCATCCTTGACATCGCCGGACTCAAGAAACTGTTGAACCATCCGCCTAGCTGAGTCACGGCGCAACCCTGGGGTGACTCATGCCCGGCGAAGATCAAACCGATATCCCGCAACTGCTCAAGCGCCTGCCGCTGTTCGCCGAACTCTCCACCGAGCAGATCAACGACCTCGCCGCTGGCACGCGCGAAAAGCGCCTGGCCAAGGGAGAAATGCTCTTCAACAAGGGCGATGCGCCGCGCGGCCTCTACCTGATCGTGTCCGGCCAGATCAAGCTGGCCTTTCCCTCGCTCGCGGGCAACGAGAAGGTCATTGAAATCATCGGCCCGAAACAAAGTTTCGGCGAAGCGGTGATGTTCATGGACCGGCCCTACCCGGTGTTTGCCGAAGCGCTCGCCGATACGCTGCTGCTGCATATCGGCAAGAGCACCGTGTTCGGGATGCTCGAACACGATGTCTCCTTCGCCCGCCGCATGCTCGCCGGCCTGTCCCTGCGCCTGCACTCGCTGGTCAATGACGTCGAAGCCTATTCGCAACGCTCCAGCGCCCAGCGGGTGATCGGCTACCTGCTGGAACACTCCGCCCAGGCCGGAGACGACAACGGCGCTTGCGCATTCGCCCTGCCCACCACCAAGCAGGTGATCGCCTCGCGACTCAACCTCACGCCCGAGACCCTGTCACGAGTTTTTCACGACCTGGCCGAAGCGGGATTGATCACCGTGGAGGGCAGGCAGATCACGATACACGACCAGCGCCGGCTGCGAGAATTTGATCTCTGAAGCGCTCATAGACCCGCACCGCGCCGACGAGATTCCACTCCAGCCAGAGGCAGGAAGCAGTAAAGACCAGTCCGGCAGGCGCCGCCAGTGGCGGCCAGAGCACAGCCGCGAGGAGCAGGCCCAAGGCGGCGAAATGCAGGCGCATCTGCCCGCGCATCGCAGCTTCCGGGATCATCTGCTTCATGTTCGGCGGCGGCTGCCTGGGGTCGCCTATCCTCTGCAGATGCAGCCAGTTCAGGAAGGGCATGATCTTGTAGAGCATGCCGATGATGACCGAGATGAACACCCCGGGCAAGGCCAGAACGCCCAGCCAGAGCGCCGCGCGCGGGTGCCCGCCGAGTTCCGGCAGGAACTCGATGAGCAGCCAGGAGGCGGCGAAGGCCAGGAGCGAGAGCATGGCAACGCGCCAGAGGACCAGGGTGACATCGCTGAGCCGACGCCGCCTGCGCGACTGCAACCAGAGCGTGGCGAGCGCATAGCCACCAACCAGCATCATGCCCAAGCTGGCCACGGTGGTCTGCCAAGCTTGCGCTTCGCCCCGCGGCGCCAGGAGCTGCAGCGACCATAAGCCCAAGACCAGGAGCAGGCCCGCCGGCAAGAGACGGGTCAGCCAGACCGGATAAGGCGGCGTCAGCTGGAACATCGGCACGACCAGATAGGACACGCCGATGACCAGCATCAGCGCCCAGCCGCCCAGGCCCCAGGCAACATGAACATTGATCAAGAGGAGCAGCGGCAAGCCGCTTGCCTGCAGGCCCAGAGTAGAGGCGAGGGTGACGCCGAGCAGCAGCGTCACGAGCAATCCGAACACCGCGAAACGCAGCACGTGTATGGTCATGCCGCGCGCCGGCGTGAACAGCAGTGCCGCGGCCATCACCGAGAGGAAGAAACCGAGCGCGATGGAAAATACGGCGGCGGCCATCAGGAACAGCAGCGGCTGCTCCAGGACGAAGGCAGAGGCCAGGAACACCGCCCCCGCCGTAATCAGGGGATGAACCACCGCCGCCACCAGCTGCGGCCGCCAGACGTTGGCGCCAGCGGCCACCGCGACGAATTGCAGCAGCGCCCCGCACATCGCCTGCAGCATGAAATCGACGACGAGGAGATGGGTCATCGCCAGGGCGCCTGCCGACCAGCGCGAGGCCAGTGCAGCCGGCCCGAACCAGGCCAGGAGCAGTCCCGCGACCGCGCCGAACAAGGGCGCGGTGAGGAAGAAGCGATAAGGCACCGAAATCGGCGGCGCCTGCTCGAACGACAGGGTGGGCTGCATCAACTCGGGCGCTTGCTGATGCGGATTTCGTTGGTACCGTCGGGACGCAGTTCGGCGCGGTAGCGATAGCCGTTCTGATCGAGGATGGCATACAGTGGATGCGGCTGGCAATACAGCAGCACCAGCAGTTCCTCACCTGGCGGCAGCGTTTCCAGCGCGGCCATGGTCAGTTCCAGCGGTTCCGGCGGCAACAGGTCGCGGCCGTCGACGACGCGCGGCTCAGGCATGCCGCGTCCCCAGGAAAGCGGACAATTCATTTCCGACCTGCTCCGCGCCGGCGCCCAGCGCCTGATCGCACATCGGGTAAAGAATGTTTTCCTCTTTCATGTTGTGCTGCTGGATCAGCATCAGCAGCGTCTCCGCGACGCCGGCGTATGTTTCTCCATCGTGGGCGGCGCTGGCCATGGCCAGTTGAGCAAGGAGCGCACGCATCTGGTCGTGTTCATGGCGCATCATCCGCGTCGGGCCGTCGCTCATGCCGGTGGCCGCCTCGAAGGCGGGAAAGAGCAACGACTCCTCGGCCTCGAAGTGCGCCAGCATCTGGCTCTCGAAGCGGCCGTAAGCGGCCGCCGCATCGGTCCAGTCGCCGCGCGCGACAGCGTCCTCGGCGGCGACGAAAAGATCGTCGCAATGGTGGTGGTGATCGGGAAGGATTTGCGTGGGCAGGCTCATGGCTGGTTCCTGAAGTGACGAAGTAAAACGGTGATGC
Organism: uncultured Sterolibacterium sp.; assembly: GCA_903832735.1. GTDB lineage: Bacteria > Pseudomonadota > Gammaproteobacteria > Burkholderiales > Rhodocyclaceae > CAIYYX01. The sequence goes on along the minus strand of CAILCO010000068.1, from coordinate 24,526 downwards.
CATCCTAAACGTCGCTGCCGACGCCGCCTTGACGGCCGTCAAGATTGCCCTGGCGTCGGCGGGAAGCAGAGCGTGACACGCGTACCGCCGCCTTTGGGCGACTCGAGAATCACCCTGGCGCCGTGATTCAAGGCAATCTCGCGGACGATCGCCAGACCCAGCCCGGAGCCTCCGCCGTCGCTGCCCGGAACGCGATGGAAGCGTTCGAACACCCGCTCCCGCTCCGACTCCGGAATGCCCGCGCCATTGTCCTCGACGACCAGGAGCGGCGCAACCCCGTCCTCAACCCGCAGCGTGATCAGCGTGCCGCCGTAACGCAGGGCGTTATCGAGCAGATTGTTGATCAACTCGCCAAGGAGCACGGCGTCGCCGTCCACCCAGACCGGCGTCTCGGCACCGGCAAAGCCCAGGTCGCGACCGCCCTGCAGGGCCCGCGGCACCCACAGGCTGCCGACATCGAAAGCCAGCTGGCGCAAGTCTAGCCGGGCGAAATGACGGCTGCTGACGCCGGGCTCGGCGCGCGCCAGCAGCAGCAGCTGGTTGGACAGGCGGGCGCTGCGCTCGACCGATTCGACGACTTGCTGCAGCGCCTGCTGGTGCAATTCCGGATCGCGTTCGCGTAGCGCGCGCTCGAGTTGCACCTTGAGCGCCGCCAGCGGCGTGCGCAACTGATGGGCGGCGTCGGCAATGAAACGCTGCTGCGCATCGAGCACCACGCCCAGACGTACCAGCAACCCGTTGAAGGCATCGATCAGGGGCTTCGCTTCGCGCGGCACGTCATCGACCGGCAACTGCGTCTGATCGTCGCGCGCCCGCGAATCGACCGTCCGCGCCAGCCGTTCCAGCGGCGATAGACCAGCACGGACGCCGCCCCAGATGGCCAGTGCGGCCAAAACGATCAACAGCAACTGCGGCACGACCGTCGCCATCACGATGTCGTCGGTCATCGCCTCGCGCTTATGCCGCGTCTCGGCAACGCGCACCGTGAGCTTATCGTCGGTCGCCAGACCCACCACCGGCAAAGACACCACCCGAACGGCGTCGCCGTGCATGCGCGAGTCGTAGAACACCGGTGCGTCACCTGGCTCGTCAAGCAACGGCAAGGGCAATGCGGCATCGCCTGCGATAGTCCCGAGACGCCTGCTGACAACCTGGTAATGGACGTGATCCTCGCCGTCCGCCTCGAGCATCTCGATCGCCGCGCGCGGCAGGTCGATGCTGGCCACTTTGTCCACTACCTTGACCTGCTCGGCCACGTCGCGCGCCGCTTCGAGCAGCGAGTGGTCGTAACTGGCCCGGGAAAATCCCGACGCCAGCACGTAGCTCAGCACCCCGCTGACCAGCAGCACGGCGCACATCGGCACCAGCAAGCGCCGCAGCAGCTCGTTGCGCAAGCTAAGGCTCATGGCTCCGATGAGCCACCGCGCATGATGAATTTCACGCTAGGCATCCGTCTGGGTCTCCAGCATGTAGCCGAAACCGCGCAGGGTACGCAATGCGACGCCGGCGCCGTCGATCTTCTTGCGCACGCGGTGGATGTGAATCTCGATCGCCCCGGTGCTGATCTCATCGCCCCACTCGCACAGACTCTCGGCGATCTGCTGCTTGCTGACGACATGGCCGGCACGCAGCACCAGGAGTTCCAGGAGCGCGTATTCGCGGCCGGTCAGTTCGACTGCCTCGCCCTTGTTCAGGACGCGGCGCGCCTTGGTATCGAGAGACAGACCCGCGCAGCCGACGACGGCGCTGGCGATGCCCTGACTGCGCCGGATCAGGGCGCGCACCCGCGCCTCCAGTTCCTCCAGGTCGAAAGGCTTGGTGAGGTAATCGTCGGCGCCCGAATCGAGCCCGCGTACCCGTTCGGCGCTGGCGTCCCGTGCCGACAGGATCAGCACCGGCAAGGGCTTGTTCTGCGCACGCAGCCGGCGCAGCACCTCGAAACCATCGAGCCCGGGCAGGCTCAGGTCAAGGATGACGAGATCGTATTCCCGCGTCATCAGCGCCGCATCGGCGGCTCTGCCGTTGGCGCTCCAGTCGACGCTGTAGCCCGACTGGCGCAGTGAGTTGGCCAGACCATCGGCGAGCGGCGCATCGTCTTCGACCAGAAGCAGGTGCAGGGTCATCGTTCGGAAAGCTTGGAGAAAGGTTGGTTAGGCTATTATCGCGCCTTCTCATGCTTTCATGGCATTGTGCCGATAGCGCTTAAGCCCAATGAGCAACGACATGCGAACCTCTTCCACGCGCTCGCTTAGCCGATGGGCTTTGCCGATCCTGATCATCCTGATCGCCCTGTTTTTTGGCGGGCGGGAACTGCTGCGCCCGAGTCCGACCGGGAATCGACCCGCTGCCGTGAAGCCGACTGCGGCGATTTTCAAGCCCACCCAGGAACAATGGGCCGGGCTCAAGGTGGCCGCGGTGAAGACCTTGGCCTTCCGCAGCACCTTGACCACGGACGGCAATATCGCCTTCAACGACGACGCCCTCACGCCGGTGTTTTCACCCTACTCGGGACGAGTCAGCCGCCTGATCGCAAAGCTGGGCGACGTGGTCAAGAAGGGCGATCCGCTGATGGCGATCGAAGCTTCCGAATTCGTCCAGGGCCAGAGCGACCTGACGACAGCCAAGGCCGGCGTGGATACCGCGCGGGCCACCGAAAAGCGCCAGCACGAGCTGCACGACGCGGGCGCCGCTGCGCAGAAAGACTGGCGTCAGGCGCAGTCCGATCTCGTCGCCGCTGAAGCGACGCTCACCGCGGCCCGCGGCCGGCTGCGCATCCTGGGCAAGAGCGATGCGGAAATCGACGCCCTGGAAAAGGCATCCAGCGGTGTCACCGAGGCCCTGGTGAGCGCGCCCATCAAGGGCACGGTCACCCAGCGTCAGGCCGGCGTCGGCCAGTACCTGACCAGCGCCGCCGGCGGCGCCTCGAACCCGGTATTCACCATCGCCGATCTGTCGACCGTCTGGCTGATCGCCAACGTGCGCGAGAGCGATGCCCCGGCGTTGCGCGTCGGCCAGCCGGCCGAGGTCACCGTGCTGGCATTGCCCGGCAAGACCTTCAAGGCCAGAATCAGCTGGGTCGGAAGCGCCGTCGATCCGGTCACGCATCGTCTGCCGGTGCGCGCCGAAGTGCACAATCCTCAAGGCGAATTGAAGCCGCAGATGTTCGCCAGCTTTTCCATCGCCACCAGCGATGCCGTTCTGGCAGCCGCGGTGCCGCAAAGTGCCCTCGTCTATGAAGGGGAAAGCACGCGCGTCTTCGTCGCCGGACAGGATGGCAGCATCGCTGCTCGCAATGTGCGCGCCGGCCGCAGCCGCGATGGCCTGGTCGAGATCACCTCCGGACTCAAAGCCGGCGAACGGATCGTGACCGCGGGCACGCTGTTCATGGACCGCGCGGCCGGGAGCGACTAGGCCTTGAACCGCATCGTCGAGTTCGCGCTGAAGCAGCGCGTGTTCATCGCCATCATGCTGGTAGCCGTCCTCGGCGCCGGCGTCGTCAGCTTCCTCCGGCTGAACATCGAGGCCTACCCCGACCCGGTGCCGCCGCTGGTCGACATCATCGCCCAGAGTCCCGGCCTGTCGGCGGAGGAGATGGAGCGCTACATCACCATCCCGATCGAAGTGCAGATGGCCGGGATTCCGCATGTCAATGCGATCCGGACCATTTCCCTGTTCGGCCTGTCCGACGTCAAGCTGCAATTTACCTACGACTTCACCTACCAGCAGGCCGAACAGTGGGTGTTCAACCGCCTGTCCCAGCTGCCGCCGCTGCCTAACGGCGTGCAGCCGCAAATATCGCCGTCGAGCCCGATCGGTGAAATCTACCGCTACCGCGTCGTCGGTCCCCCGGGCTTTTCGGTGACCGACCTCAAGACTGTCCAGGACTGGGTGCTGCAGCGCCGCTTCAAGGCCGTGCCGGGGGTCATCGATGTGAATGGCTGGGGCGGCAAGACCAAGACCTACGAGATCACCATCGACGTGGGCAAACTCACCGCCAGCGGCATGACCCTGCAGCAGGTGCTGCAGATCCTGGGCAACAGCAACGTCAATGTCGGCGGCCAGACGGTCAACATCGGATCCCAGGCGGCAGTGGTGCGTGGCGTCGGCCAGATCCATTCCATCGACGATATCCGCAACACCATGCTGGCTTCCAACAAAGGCGCGCCGATTCTCGTCGGCGATGTCGCCACGGTGCGTGTCGGCAACCAGCCGCGACTGGGCATCGCCGGCCACGACGACGACGACGATGTCGTCGAAGGCATCGTCCTGATGCGCCGCGGCGAGGAGAGCATGCCGACCATCGCGCGAGTCAAGGCGGAAGTGCACAAGATCAACAACTCCAACATCCTGCCGCCCGGCGTGCGCATCAAGCGCATCTACGACCGTACCGACCTGATCACCACCACCACGCACACGGTGCTGCACAACATGTTCTTCGGCGTGGCGCTGATCTTCCTGCTGCAGTGGGCCTTCCTCGGCAATCTGCGCAGCGCCCTGATCGTCGCCGCGACCATCCCGTTCGCCCTGTCCTTCGCCATCGCCCTGATGGTGGCGATGGGCGAGTCGGCCAATCTGCTCTCCGTCGGCGCCATCGATTTCGGCCTGGTCGTCGATGCCTCGGTGATCATGGTTGAGAACATCTTCCGCCACCTGTCACAGAACGCGGCGCAACGCCATGACAGCGAACCCATGCTGCATCGGCTGCGCACCACGGTCGGCCTGCAGGGCAAGTTCGGGATCATTGCCAACTCGGCCACCGAGGTCAATCGCGCGATCGTCTTTTCGGCAGCGATCATCATCGCCGGATTCGTGCCGCTGTTCACCCTCTCAGGCATCGAAGGCCACATCTTCGGCCCGATGGCCAAGACCTACGCCTACGCCATCGCCGGCGGCCTGATCGCCACGTTCACCGTGTCGCCGGCGCTGAGTTCCTTCCTGCTCAGAGCCCATGAAGAGGAAGAGCGCGAAACCTTCGTTGCTCGCTGGCTGCGCCGCGTCTATACGCCGGCGGTCGAGTTCGCCTTGAGCCACCGCCGCGCCACCCTGGCCGGGGCGCTACTGCTCCTGGTCCTGGCCGCGCTCGCGGCGCGCGGCCTCGGTCTGGAGTTCCTGCCCAAGCTGGAGGAGGGCAACCTCTGGATACGCGCCACCATGCCCCCGTCGATCTCCCTGGACGAGGGCGAGAGCTATGTCAACAGCATGCGCCGGATCATCAAGGACTTTCCGGAAGTGGAGACGGTGGTCTCGCAGCATGGCCGTCCCGACGACGGAACCGACGCCACCGGTTTCTTCAACGCCGAGTTCTTCGTGCCGCTGAAACCAGCCGCCGCCTGGCCGCAGAGCGTCGACAAGGAGAAGCTGACCGAGCAGATGACCCAGGCGCTGACCACGAAGTTTCCCGGCGTCGAGTTCAACTTCTCCCAGTACATCCAGGACAACGTCGAGGAGGCGGCGTCGGGGGTCAAGGGCGAAAATTCGATCAAGCTTTTCGGCAACGACCTGGAAGCGCTGGAGAAGTCCGCACAACGGATCAAGGAAGTGATGCAGACGGTGTCCGGCATCACCGATCTGTCCGTCTTCGCCTCGCTCGGCCAACCGACCGTGAGGATAAACGTGGATCGCGTCCGCGCTGCCCGCTACGGACTGATGCCCGGCGACATCAACGCCACCATCCAGGCGGCCATCGGCGGCCAGTCGCCCGGCGACCTGTTCGAACCGGGCAGCGACCGGCACTTCCCTATCGTCGTCCGCCTGGCGCCGCAATATCGCGGCAGCATCGACGCCATCGGGCGCATCACCGTCGGCGTTGCGAACCCCAATGGCGGCATCGTCCCGGTGCCCTTGGCTGAAATCGCCGACATCCGCCTGGTTTCCGGCGCTTCCTTCATTTACCGCGAGCAGCAGGAACGCTATATTCCGATCAAGTTCAGCGTGCGCGGACGCGACTTGGGCGGCGCCGTGCTGGAGGCGCAGCGCAAGGTCGCCGAGCAGGTCAAACTGCCCGGCGGTTACCGGGTCGAGTGGGTCGGGGAATTCGGCAACCTGAAGGATGCGCTGTCCCGACTGGCCATCGTCGTGCCGATCAGCATCGCCCTGATCTGCATCCTGCTCTATGTGAATTTCGGCAACTTCGCGGATGTGCTGCTGGCCGCCAGCGTCATACCGATGGCGCTGGTCGGTGGCATCTTCGCGCTGTTTCTGACCGGCACGGCCTTCAGCGTCTCGGCCGCCATCGGCTTCGTCGCGCTGTTCGGCATCGCCGCCATGGATGGCATCATCGTGCTCTCCTACTTCAACCAGAACCTCGACGGCGGCATGTCGCGCAGCGAGGCCATCCGGCGCACCTGCCAGGTACAGATGCGGCCGGTGGTGATGACCTGCGTCATCGCCTGCGTCGGCCTGGTACCGGCGGCGCTATCCACCGGCATCGGCTCCCAGGTGCAAAAGCCGCTCGCCCTGGTGGTCGTCGGCGGCATCCTGCTGGCGCCGGTGCTGATCCTCATCGTCCTGCCGGTGCTGATCGATCTGTTCTCCGAGCAGGGCAAACGGGTCGATCGGCAGCGCGCGGAAGCGGCCGCCCGTGGCGAGGTGGAGCCGTGATGCGCGGCCCCGGGTTCGCCAGCGCAGCCGCCGCCGCCCTCTTCGCGGTCAGCGGCTGCACCGTCGGCCCGGACTTCCAACGCCCGGCCGCACCGGAAGCGACGGGCTATCGCGCGACAGCTTCGGCGCCGCCCCAACAACCAGCCGATCAACCAGCGGATCAGCATCTCGTCGCCGGCGCGGACGTGCCCGGGCAGTGGTGGCAACTGTTCCGCTCGGCGCCAATCGATGCCCTGGTAGAACGTGCCCTGGCGGCAAATCCGAACATCGCCGCAGCTCGCGCCGCCCTGCTGGCGGCACAGGAAACGGCCGCCGCGGAACGTGGCGCATTCTTTCCGCAGGTCTCGGCCGGCTTGGCGCCCAGCCGACAGCGCATTGCCGACAGCCTGAGTTCGCCGCTCGCTTCCCCGGCGAATCCCTTCAGCCTGCACACCGCGCAACTCAACATCGGCTACGCGCCCGACATTTTCGGCGGCACGCGTCGTCAGGTGGAGTCGCTGGAGGCGCAAGCCGAGTTCCAGCGCTTCGAGTTGGCGGCGGCGCGCCTGTCCCTGGCGGCCAATGTCGTGGTGGCGGCGGTCCAGGAAGCGGCATTGCGCGGCCAGATCGCTGCGCTGGAACGCATCGTCGCGCAAGGCGAAGAGATGCTGGCGCTGACCCGTCGCCAACTCGCCCTGGGCGCCATTGCCGAAGCTGCCGTTGCCGCCCAGGAGGCGGCGCTGGCGCAGTCCCGCGCGGCGCTGCCGCCGCTGCGCCGGCAGTTGGCGCAAAACCGCGACCTGCTGATCGCCCTGGCGGGCGGATACCCGGACCGGGAACTCGAACAGCGCTTCGACCTGGAGCACCTGGAACTGCCGCAGGAGTTGCCGCTCAGCCTGCCCTCCCGACTGGTCGAACAGCGTCCCGACGTGCGCGCCGCAGAAGCGCTGGCGCATTCGGCGAGCGCCCAGGTCGGCGTCGCCTTCGCCAACAGGCTGCCGCAGTTTTCCATCAATGCCAATATCGGCAGCGTCGCCACCAGCATGGGCGACCTGTTCAGGAGCGGTAGCGGCCTGTGGAGCGTAGCCGGCGCCCTGACCCAGCCGATCTTCGATGGCGGCACCCTAAGACACCGCAAGTCCGCCGCCGATGCGACCTACGACCAGGCCATGGCCCAGTATCGCGCCACGGTGATCGCGGCCTTCCAGAATGTCGCGGATACGCTGCATGCACTGGAACAGGATGCCGATGCCTTGCGCGCGGCGACCGTAGCCGAGCGCGCCAGTTCGCGCAGCCTCGCGATCGCGCGGCGACAAGTGGCACTGGGCGACATCAGCCGCCTGGCGCTGCTAGCCGCGGAACAATCCTACCAGCAGGCAGTAGTCGCGCAGGTTGCGGCCAGGGCGAATCGCTACGTCGACACGGTGGCGCTGTTCCAGGCACTCGGCGGCGGCTGGTGGAACACGCCGGAAGGCTCGGCCGAGTAAGCTGCCAATTGCAACGTGGGATCAGGGTTCCATCACGTAACAGCCGGGCGCATCAACGAGCGCCGGATATTCCTTGCTGTCTATCGCACCGGCCTTGACCTTCCGGCCAGACTGCGGCTGCAACCAAGCCATCCAGTCGGTCCACCAACTGCCCTGATGATGTTCGGCGCGTTCGTGCCAACTCTCGCTGCTGTCGTGACGCAGAGCGGTGCCGGCCCAATATTCTCGCCTGGGCGGCGCTACCGGCGGATTGACGATGCCGAGGATGTGGCCTGAAGAAGTCAGCACCTGGCGCGTGCTGCTGGAGACGTAATTGTTGATCCGGAAGACCGAGCGCCAGGGCGCGATATGGTCATCCTTGGCGGCAACCGAATACAGCGGCTGCGTGATCAGGGCAAGATCGATGCGCTCGCCCGCGAGCGTCAGGGCATCCTTCCTGATGAGATTGTTGTTGAGGTAGAACTCGCGCAAATACCACTGATGCATCTTCGCCGGCATGCGTGTGGCGTCCATGTTCCAGTACAGCACGTCGAACGGCGCCGGCTTCTCGCCGTAGAGGTAGCCATGCACCACGTAGTGCCAGATCAGGCTGTTCGAGCGCAACAGGCGAAACGCGGCGGCCATTTCCCTGCCGTCGAGAAAACCTTTCTCGGCCATGCTCCGGGAAAGCCACTTGAGGCTGCCTTCGTCTACGAAGACCTCGATGTCGCCCGGCTTGTGATAGTCCACCAGGGAGGCGAGCAGCGTCACGCTGGCCACCGGCATCGCGGCATTGCGGCAATTGGCCCAGGCCATATAGGCGGCCAGCGCCGCACCGCCGATGCAATAGCCGACGGCATGCACCTGCCGCGCGCCGCTGATGTTTCGCGCCGTTGCTACGATGCGCTCTATGCCCTCGCTGAGGTAATCGTCGAAGGCGACGTCACGCATCTCCGCCGTCGGATTCTTCCAGCTGGTGATGAAGACGGAATAACCCTGGTCGAGGAGGAAGCCGACCAGGCTCTTCTGCGGATTCAGATCGAGAATGTAGAACTTGTTGATCCACGGCGTGACGATCACGATCGGCGTCTGATAGACGGTCGCGGTGGTCGGCGCGTAGTGAATCACTTCGAGCAGCCGGTTCCGGAACACCACCTTGCCAGGCGTCGTAGCGAGATTCTTGCCAACGCTGAAATCGTCCGGGCCGGTCATGCGCACGTTGCCCGCCTCGAGATCGTCGAGGAAGATCTTCAGGCCCTGGAACAGGCTCTCGCCCCGGCTCTCGAAGGCCTTTCTGATGGCGACCGGATTGGACCAGAAGAAATTGGTCGGGGCCACGGCGTTCAGCCACTTGCGCCACCAGAACGCGGCGCGGCGTCTGTCCTTGCTCGACATTCCCGGCGTCTCGTAGAGGCGGTCCTGCAGGTGGTGGGTGAGCAGCAGGTAACTTTCCTTGAGGATGTCCCAGCCCACCGTCTCCTGCCAGACCGGGTCGGCGAAGCGAGTGTCGTCGGGATGCGGCCGTTCCACGTCGGCACTCGGCATGCCCAACGCCCTGCGCCAGGCATGCCACTGTAATTGCAGCAGATCATTGGCAAAGCCGGACAGCGCTTCGGACAACTCCTGGGGATGCGAGAGCCACGCCAGTTGCGCATGCAGCAGCGGCGTCACCATGCCCATCGGATCGATGTTGGCCTCGACCGCACGATCCATGGCGCGCAGCGCGGCCTGCGGCGTCATGGCGGTGTCCTTTCTCTCTTCGTCCATAGATTTCAGACAACCCGATCTCGATAATGGCCTATGATTGTGCTCAGCGGCACATGGCGGACGTTGATCTGGGTCAAGCATGCAGCTAGGGCCTTTCCTATAATGGACTGGCATATTTTTCAATTTCCTGCGGAGGCCTCATGTTCAAACATATTCTCGTCCCGACCGACGGATCAGAGTTGTCATCCGACACAGTCCAGCGCGCAGTGGACTTCGCCAAGGAGATCAATGCAAAAATCACCTTCTTCTTCGCCAAGCCGGATTACCCGGTTGCCTTCTACGGCGAAGGCGCCCTGATCGATCCGACCACGCCGGAGAAGTTTGCCGCGATGGCCGAGCAGCAGGCCCAGGAGATCCTCAGCGCGGCGCAGAACCATGCGCAGGCCGGCGGAGTCGCCAGCGCGGCGCTCAGCGTCGTCAGCGACGTTCCTTACGAAGCGATCATCAATGCCGTCAAGACCACGGGCTGCGACCTGATCTTCATGGCCTCTCACGGCCGGCGCGGCTTCAGCGGTCTGCTGCTCGGCAGCGAGACGCAGAGGGTGCTGACCCACTCCAAGGTTCCTGTGCTGGTCTACCGCTAGAGCCCGTAGTTGCCCATAGGGCAACCCAGGGCTGTGGTGCCGCGCAGCAGGTGCATGTTGTAACAGCGGGTCGGCGCTAGCGGCGACCCGGCCAGAGCCGCTTCAGGATCTCGAGTGCGAGCAGGCTGACTAGCGACGCGGCGAGTCCCGCCAGCGTCGCGGTCGGGTCCAGGGGCGCTAAGCGAAACAGGCTGCGCAAGGCCGGGACCGCAAAGACCAGAAGCAGGCCGCCGACGGCCCCCGCCAGCACCCAGCCGACGACCCTGTTGCCGCCCACGGCAAGGGCTGTCGTGCTGCGGTTGGCCAGCAATAGCGCCAGGTTGCCACCGACCAGGCTCAGGAACACCAGCGAACGCCCCTGCTCCGCCGTTAAGCCATAGCCCAGACCCCAGAGGTACATCGCGGCAACGATAAGCCACGCCACCGTTCCCTGCACCACGCTCAGCCACAGCAAGCGACCGCCGAACAGCGGCTCTCGGGAATCGCGCGGCGGACGCCGCATCAGGCCGGGCTCATCAGGCTCGGCCTCGAAGGCGAGCGAGCAGGCCGGACCGACGATCAGTTCGAGGAATACGACATGGGCCGGCAGCAACAACAACGGCTGACCGAGCAGCACCGGCAGAAGCGACATGCCGACGACCGGCAGATGCACCGACAGGGTGTAGCTCATCGCCTTCTGCAGATTGTCGTAGATGCGCCGCCCCAGGCGGATGGTCACGACGATGGCGCCGAAGTCGTCATCCAGGAGCACCAGAGCCGCCGCCTCGCGCGCCACGTCGGTGCCGCGCCCGCCCATGGCCACGCCGATATGCGCGGCCTTCAACGCCGGCGCGTCATTGACGCCATCGCCGGTCATCGCCACGACCTCGCCGTTGGCTTTGAACGCCTCGACCAGGCGCAGCTTCTGCTGCGGTACGATGCGGGCGAATATTTCGACGGCGCGGACGCGCAGTCGCAGTTCTCGCTCATCGAGCGCTTCGATTTCGGCGCCGGTCAGTACCGTCTCGTGCCGGATGCCGATCTGGCGCGCAATGGCCTGCGCGGTGCGCGGATAATCGCCGGTGACCATGACCACGCGGATGCCCGCCGCGCGGGCATCCCGGATCGCCTCCGGTACCGCCGGGCGTGGCGGGTCGGAGAGGCCGACCAAGCCGACGAAGGCGAAGGCGATGTCGTGCTGCTTGACCGGCCAGTCATCCGAGGCCAGAACCGCCCGCGCCACACCGAGCACGCGCAGTCCGGCATCGGCCATCGCGGCGGCGGCGGCCATCACCCTGGCCAACTCGGCGGCCTCGAGATGGCAGAGATCGGCCACCGCCTCGGGCGCTCCCTTGGTGGCGACCACCCACTGTCCGCCACCTGCTTCAGCGCCGGGTTTCCAGACATGGGACATGGCCAGGAGATCGGCGGAGAGGCTGTACTCGTGCGCCATTCCCCATTCGCCGTGAAGATGCCCGGTGCCGGTCAGGAGTCGCTGGCCCAGGGCGTGGAAGGCGCGCTCCATGGGGTCAAAGGGTTCCTGCTCGCTGGCCAGGATGGCGAATTCGACCAACTCGTGGAAAGCTTCCGGCAGATCGCCCTGCCCCGACGCGGCCCAGGTCTCGCCGGCGCACCAGAGCGAGGAAACGGTCATGCGGTTCTCGGTGAGCGTGCCGGTCTTGTCCACCATCAGCACGGTGGTCGCGCCCAGAGTTTCGATGGCGTCCATGCGCCGGGTCAGCACGCGTCTTTGCGAAATACGCCAGGCTCCCAGGGCCATGAACATGGCGAGGATCACCGGAAACTCCTGCGGCAAGAGCGCCATCGCCAGGGTGATGCCGGCGAGAAACGCTTCCAGCCAATTGCCCCGGGTCAGACCGAGCAGGAGCACCAGCACCAGGCAGATCGCGGCCACCAGCAGGGCCAGGCGCTCGACCAGTCGGCGCATCTGGCGCGCCAGTGGCGAACGCGGCGCTTCGGTTTCGCCAAGCGCCCGGCCGATGCGGCCGATGGCGCTGGCCGTACCGGTCGCGGCGACCCGCGCCAAACCGCTGCCGGCGATCAGCAGCGTGCCGGCATAGACCCAGGGCTGATCATCGCCTCCCGGTTGGGCCGGGGGCGGCTCACTGGTGCCGGCGGCGACTTTGCGCACCGGCACCGACTCTCCGGTCAGCAGCGATTCGTCGACCGAGAGGTCGTGGCATTCCAGTACCAGGGCATCGGCGGCGACCCGGTCGCCCTCCTCCAGCAGCAGCAGGTCGCCGACCACCACTTCGCGGCCGGGTATGCGCAGTCTCGCGCCGTCGCGGATGACCAGCGCCCGAGGGCTGGCCAGGGCCCGCAGCGCCTCGAGGACACGCGAGGTGCGCTGTTCCTGGGTGATGACCATGATCATCACCAGAACCACGAAGCCCAGCAGCATCAGCGCTTCTGCCGTCTCGCCGAGGGCGAGATAGACGCCGCCGGCGGCAAGCAGCAGCAGGAACATCGGTTCGCGCACCACCTCCAGTGCGATTCGCAGTATCCCCTGTCGGGCAGGCGGAGAGAGTTCGTTGGCCCCTCCGCTGTCCAGCCTGCGCTGCGCTTCCGCCGCAGTCAGGCCGGCAGTATCGCCGGCATCAACGACGGAGAGCGACACGATCCTTGCAGGCGGCTGCCACCAGGCAGGAATTCACCTCGGCGGCATCACGCTGGATGAAACAGGTCAGCATGCTCGATCCGGCGCAGGTGGCCCATAGGGCGAAGAAGCCGAGCGAGTAGATGGTCATTCTCGACCAGTCCACCGGCTCGCCGAACAGATACAGTTGCTGAGGATCGATCAAAGTGAAGAACAGCACTTCGGCAACCCCGGCGACGACGAAAGAGGGCCACAAAACCCAGGTTAACTGTTTCATGCAAGTCTCCTTTCGAGTCATTTTATATCTAAATTATTGACTCTGCTGGCCTGCCAGTTCGCCACCCAAAATCGTCTCGCCTGCAGCGGGCAAGACGACGTTGCCCATCAGCCGCCAGGTCTGCTCCCCGTCCTTGAGCAGGACCACCCAGTGGCCGACCGACGGCAGCTTCAAATCGCCTTGGTAATACTCGCCCTTGCGCTGCAATTCCAGGGTCTGATCGAGGCCGGCGCGGGTAGGATGAGAGAGCGTCACGGAAAGACTCCCCGGCGGCACGAAGAACGGCGCCCTGGCCGTAAGACGCACCGTGATGCCTGCCTCCGAGAAACGCATCCCGGCCGCTATCCCCAGCGCCTGGGCGCGTTCGCTCCTGGCCAGCGTCTGATTGATGGCCAAGCCCTTCTTGTAGTAGTCCTCGCTGACCAGTCCATCGTTGGAACGTATCGCCAGCCACAGGGTGATGAAACTCGCCACCACCACGATAAGGGGTCCGGCCATCAGCAGCCAGGGCCCGGGCTCGCGATACCAGGGATTGCTTGCTGCGGCTTGGTTCATGGACGGCTCCTTCACGGGATAAGGAAATTGGATTTTTCGCGCACCGCGATCCTCTCGTCGTTCAAGGATTTGACCGCGAAGTAAATCCTGTTATAGCCCTTCTTCCCGGATGCCGGCGGCACATGCACTTCCACCGAAACGCTCTGGGTGGTCAGCGGGGGAATGACGACGCTGCGCTCTGACTCGATGAAGATGCCCGCCATTCCGGATACGTCGATCAGATAGTGCTGCGGGACCTCGCTGACATTCATGATCTGCAGGCGATAATGGTTTTCGATCATGAGGTTTTCATCCTCCCGCGCCTGCTCGACCCGGTCCCGGATGACATCGACCTTGAGCGGCATGCGCAGGGCCAGCGCCGCCCCGGCGGCAATGATGATCAGCGCCAGAATCACCCCGTAGATCAGCGTACGCGGCCGCAGCACGTGGGCAAAGACTTCCTTGTTGCCCCACTTCGCCTGCATCGCATGCTCGGTCGAATAACGGATCAGGCCGCGCGGATAACTCATCTTGTCCATCACCTGATCGCAGCCATCGATGCAGGCGGAACAGCCGATGCACTCGTATTGCAGTCCGTCGCGAATGTCGATGCCGGTCGGGCAGACCTGGACGCAGATGCCGCAGTCGACACAGGAACCCTTGCCCGCCGCCTGGTAGTCCTGCTTCTTGGAACGCGCGCCGCGCGGTTCGCCGCGCTCGGCATCATAGGTCACGATCAGCGTGTCATGATCGAACATCGCACTCTGGAAACGGGCGTAGGGACACATGTACTTGCAGACCTGTTCGCGCATCCAGCCGGCGTTGCCATAGGTGGTAAAGCCGTAGAACAGGATCCAGAAGGTTTCCCACGGACCGAGGCCGAAGTTGAAGCTCAGCACCTCGTTCGCCAGGGTTCTGATCGGCGTGAAATAACCGACGAAGGTGAACCCGGTCCACAGTCCCAGCGCAATCCAGATGCCATGCTTGGCCGCCTTGAGTCCGAACTTGCGCGCGGACATTGGCTCGGCATCGAGCTTCATGCGCGAATTTCGGCCGCCTTCGATCTTCTCCTCGATCCACATGAAGATCTCGGTGTAGACGGTCTGCGGGCAAGCATAGCCGCAGAACAGGCGCCCGCCGATGGCGGTGAACAGGAATAGGGAGTAGGCGGCGATGATCAGGAGGACCGCCAGGTAAAAGACATCCTGGGGCCAGAAGATCAGGCCGAATATGTAAAACTTGCGCTCCGCCAGTTCGAACAGCACTGCCTGGCGTCCGTTCCAGGGCAACCAGCAGAGGCCGTAGAAGACCGCCTGGGTAATCCAGACGAGGGCCCAGCGCCAGGTCGAGAATCGGCCGCTGACGGAGCGCACATGGATATTCTTGCGCGCTTCGTAGAGCGACTGCACCGGGGCAGCAGAATCTCCTGAAAGAGGAGTCGGGGCACTCATGCTAACTATCCTAGTTATGAAAAGCCGAACACCCCGAGGTCTAACCCCGGGGTGTTCGGAGTGTAACAGGCTTGAGTCCGAGCTACTTCTTGTCGGTCGTTGCGGGCGCTGGCTTGGCTCCGGCGCCGAGGCCATAAACATAGGCGGCGAGCAGATGCACCTTGGCTTCGCCGAGGAAGTCCTTCTGCGCCGGCATCTGGATGTTGCGGCCCTTGGTGATGGTCTCGATGATGGTTTCTTCCCTGCTGCCGAAGAGCCAGATCTTGTCCGTCAGGTTGGGCGCGCCCATCGCCTGGTTGCCCCGGCCATCGGCGCCGTGGCAGGCCACGCATCCGGCCGCGGCGTACCCCTCCTTGCCCCGGGTCACGCGCAAGGAGTCGGCGGCAAGGCCGGAAAGCGAACGAACATAGTGGGCGATATCCTTGATCGCCTCAGCGCCCAGTTGGGCGAAGGGCGGCATGACGCCGATGCGCCCGCCCATGATCGTGGCCTTGATCTGCTCCGGTTCACCGCCCCACAGCCAGTCGTTGTCGGTCAGGTTGGGATAACCCTTGGCGCCCTTGGCGTCGGAACCGTGGCATTGGGCGCAGTAGGTGAGGAACAAGTGCTCACCCATTTCCTTGGCACGAGCATCGGCTGCCACCGTCTTCAGATCCTGCTGCAGATAGCCGTTGAAGATCTTGCCGTAGGCAGCGTCGGCGTCCGCGACTTCCTTTTCATGCTGACCGCCTGAGGTCCAGCCGAGTTTGCCGGCGTAACTGCCCAGTCCCGGATAGAGCGCGAAGTAGCCCAGACCGAATACGATGGTGATGTAAAACAGCCAGCGCCACCAGTTCGGCATCGGGTTGTTGAACTCCTCCAGCGTCTCGTCCCAGACATGACCCATGGTCTCGCCGGGCTTGTTGCCCGCCCGGCCCTGCTGCCAAAGAAAGACGCCGCAGCCGACCACGCCGGCCAAGACGACCAGCGTGATGTATGGGCTCCAGAATCCGCTGACAAAATCGCTCATGGTGCAATCCTTTCATTTTTCCGCGAAGCCTGCCACGCAGCATCCACCGGTTCGTCATCGCTAAAAGGCAACAGCGCCGCCTCGTCGAACGACTGTTTGCGCTTGCCGCTGTATGCCCACGCCATGATGCCGATAAAGGTGACGAAGGAAAGCAAGGTGATCATCGAACGCAGATCGTTGATGTCCATGATCAGTGGGCCTGCTTCAGTTCTATGCCCATGCCCTGCAGATAAGCGACCAGCACATCGAGTTCGCTCTTGCCTTTCAACTGCTCGCCGGCGCCCTTGATCTCCTCGTCGCTATAGGGCACGCCGACGCGGCGCAGGGCTTTCATCTTCAGTTCGATGTCGTCGCCCCTGACCGGGCGGTCGAGCCAGTAGTAGGCCGGCATGTTCGACTCGGGCACGACGTCGCGCGGATTGAGCAGGTGGGTGCGGTGCCAGTCGTCCGAGTACCGGCCGCCGACCCGGGCCAGATCCGGGCCGGTGCGCTTCGAGCCCCACTGGAAGGGATGGTCATAGACGAACTCGCCGGCCACGGAATAATGGCCGTAGCGCTCGGTCTCCGCGCGGAACGGGCGGATCATCTGCGAATGGCAGTTGTAGCAGCCTTCGCGCAGATAGATATCGCGCCCGGCCAGACGCACCGGGTCGTAGGGCTTGAGACCGGCGACCGGTTCGGTGGTCGACCTCTGGAAGAACAACGGCACGATTTCGACCGTGCCGGCGACACTCACCACCAGTATGATCAGGATGACCAGCCAGCCGACGTTTCTCTCTATGGTATCGTGGGTAAGCATTTATCGATTCCTCCTGATCAGGCGTGCGCAGCCGAGGGCACCAGCACCGGCGCATTGACCGCATGGCCGCCGGCGATGGTCCTCACCATGTTGTAGGCCATCAGCAGCATGCCGCTGAAGAATAACAAGCCGCCCAAGAGACGGATCGTATAGTACGGGTAGGTGGCCTTGACGGTCTCGACGAAGGAGTAGGTCAGCGTGCCGTCGATATTGGTGGCGCGCCACATCAGGCCCTGCATCACGCCGGCGATCCACATCGCGGCGATGTAGAGCACGATGCCGATGGTGGAAATCCAGAAGTGCAGGTTGATCAGCTTGACGCTGTACATTTCGGCCTTGCCGAACAGCCGCGGGATCAGGTAATACACGGCGCCGATTGAGACCATCGCCACCCAGCCCAGGGCGCCCGAATGGACATGGCCGATGGTCCAGTCGGTGTAGTGGGACAAGGCATTGACCGTCTTGATCGACATCATCGGGCCTTCGAAGGTGGACATGCCGTAGAAGGACAGCGAGGTGATCAGGAACTTCAGGATCGGATCGTCGCGCAGCTTATGCCAGGCGCCCGACAGCGTCATGATGCCGTTGATCATGCCGCCCCAGGACGGCGCCAGGAGGATCAGCGAGAAGATCATGCCGACCGACTGGGTCCAGTCGGGCAGCGCGGTGTAATGCAGATGGTGCGGGCCGGCCCACATGTAGGTGAAGATCAGCGCCCAGAAGTGCACCACCGAGAGGCGGTAGGAATACACCGGGCGGCCGGCCTGCTTGGGCACGAAGTAGTACATGATGCCGAGGAATCCCGCAGTCAGGAAGAAGCCCACGGCGTTGTGGCCATACCACCACTGGACCATTGCGTCCTGCACCCCGGCATAGGCGGAATAGGATTTCATCGGCCAGAAAGTCACCGGACTCTCGGCGCTGTTGACCAGGTGCAAAAGCGCGACGGTGAGGATGAAGGCGCCGAAGAACCAGTTGGAGACATAGATGTGCGAGGTCTTGCGTTTCATCAGCGTGCCGAAGAAGACCAGCGCATAGGAAACCCAGACCACGGTGATCAGGATGTCGATCGGCCACTCGAGTTCGGCATATTCCTTGCCGCTGGTCATGCCCAACGGCAGGGTCACGGCGGCCAGAACGATGACCAGTTGCCAGCCCCAGAAGGTGAACGCCGCCAGAGCCGGCGCGAACAGTGGTGTATGGCAGGTGCGCTGCACCGAATAATAGGATGTGGCGAACAGTGCGCAGCCGCCGAAGGCGAAGATCACCGCATTGGTGTGCAGCGGACGCAAGCGGCCATAGCTCAACCATTCGACGACATTCAGTTCGGGCCAGATCAACTGGGCGGCGATGATGACGCCGACCAGCATGCCGACGATGCCCCAAACCACGGTCATCACGGTGAACTGGCGCACGACTTTATAGTTGTAAGTCGCTTGCGATTGCATGATGGTTTCACCTCATAGAATAAACAAACTGGCAAGCAGCTTACACTGCTTGCCCCTCTTCGCACCAGGGTCTAAATCGCAGCCGCCGCAGAGACTACCGATGGAAAATCGATATTCGTTGACTCAGATCAATAACGTCTCAAATCCGTCGAAAGTCCTGGCAACATATTAAGAAAACCTTAGCTTTCCATAGGCGGCGAGCAGGCGCTGGTGCATCTTGCAACCCGCCCACGCGCAGATGCACCGACCAGATCAAGGTTTGCCCTCTGCCTGCCCACTGTCGCCCTGGTCCGGCGGCTTCGACAGCGGCTGCGGCCTGTCGTCGTCCATCAGGATACGGTAGGCAGGCCCTTCGAGATCCTCGAACTGGCCGCTCTTCAGCGACCACCAGAAGACGCCCGCGATCAGAAAGACCAGGATCACGGAAAGCGGAATCAGCAGGTACAGGATATCCATCAGGAAACCGGCCTGCGTCCTGGCCCCTGCAGGCGCAGGGCATTGGCCACCACCAGGAGCGAACTGCCCGACATGCCGATGCCGGCCATCCAGGGCGTGATCATGCCGGCCATCGCCATGGGGATGGCCAGCAGATTGTAGGCGAAGGCCCAGGCCAGATTCTGCCGCACGATGACCAGCGTCCGGCGCGCAGTCGCGATCCCCTGGGCGAGACGCGTCAGATCATCCGAGAGCAGCACGATATCGGCCTGCTGTCGGGCGAGATCGGTGCCGCCGCCCATGGCGATGGAAACCTGAGCCTGGGCCAGCACCGGCGCATCATTGACGCCGTCGCCGACCATCGCGACGATCGCGCCGCCCTGCTGCAGTTCGACGATGCGCTGGTGTTTGGCCTCCGGCGACAAACCGCCGCGGGCGTCGATCACGCCGAGCAGGGCGGCGACCTCGGCCACGGCGGCCGGGCTATCGCCGCTCAGGATGCTGACCCGCCTGCCGGCGCCCTGCAGGGCATCGATCAGCACCCTGGCCTCGGTGCGCAGGCTGTCGGTGAACCGGAACAGGGCCAGCCAGCCCGAGGCATTGGCCAGGCAGACGACGCTCCCGCCGGCCTGGCCGAAGTTCTGCGCCGCCTCGGGCAGAGGCAGGCCGTGCAGGGCGCCGGCATATTCGGCTGTGCCGATGCGCAGCCATTCGCCGTCCAGCATCGCCTCGATGCCCGAACCGGTGGTGACATGGAGTTTCTCCAGCAGCAGCCTTGGCGCGGCGCCGGCGGCGGCGCGCAGGCTCCGCCCGATCGGATGCTCGGAGCCTGCTTCCAGCGCCGCAGCCAGATCGAGTACCGCCGCGACCGACGCCGTGCCCAGCGGCAAGGTCTCGGTCAGGCTGAGCCGACCCCGGGTCAGCGTGCCGGTCTTGTCGAAGACGAAATGATCCGCCCGCGCCAGTGTCTCGATGGCATGGCCGCGCGTCACCAGAACGCCCAGGCCGGACAAGGCGCCGGTTGCCACCGTCAGCGCCGCCGGGGTCGCCAGCGACAGGGCGCAGGGGCAACTGACCACCAGGACGGCGACGAACACCCACAGGGCGCGGGCCGGATCGAACGCGTACCAGGCGACGCCGGTGAGCACTGCGAGTACGAGCAACGCCGCGACGAAGCGGGCCGCGATGCGGTCGGCGAGTTCGACCAGATGGGGCTTCTCGGTCGCGGCACGTTCGACCAAACGCTGAATCGCCGCCAGCCGCGTCTGCCCGCCGACTCTGTGCACCCGCAACAGCAGGGGACTGCCGATATTCACGCTGCCGCCGGTCACCGCATCACCCGGGCCTTTGGCAATCGGCAGGCTTTCGCCGGTGAGCAAGGCTTCATCGGCCTTGCTGTTCCCGGAGAGCACCGCGCCGTCGACCGGAATGGCTTCGCCCGGGCGCACCAGCACGACATCGCCGACGGCCAGTTCGGCGACTGCGACGCGCACCTCATCCGCCGCCGGGTAACCCGGCAGTGTTGTCGCGAAGGCCGGCAGCGCCCGCACCAGGGTCTCGACGCCGCGGGCGGCTTTCTGCCGTCCGATCATTTCCAGATAGCGGCCGCCGAGCAGGAAGAACACGAACATCGTCACCGAGTCGAAATACACCGCCCCGCTCGCCGTCACAGTCGCCCAGGCGCTGGCCAGAAATGCGCTGCCGACGCCGAGCGCCACCGGTAGGTCCATGCCGACGCGAAGCAGGCGCAAGTCACGCCAGGCAGCTAGGAAGAACGGCGCAGCGGAATACAGGATCACCGGCAGGGTCAGGCACAGGCTGGCCCAGCGCATCAACTGTTCGATGTCGGGCGTCATGCTGCCCGCATCGGCCAGATACACGGGTATGGCATACATCATCACCTGCATCATGCCGAAGCCGGCGACGAACAGGCGCCACAGGGCGGCGCGCCGCTCGCGACCGGCGAGTTGTTCGGAGCGCGCCGGGTCGTAAGGGTAGGCGCGATAACCGATCGCGGCGATGGCCGCGATGATCTGCGACAGCTTGATGCGGCGCTCGTCCCAGCGGATGCGGGCGCGGCGCGTGGCGTAATTGACATTGACCCGGATGACCCCCGGCTGCCGCGCCAGATGCTGCTCGTTCAACCAGACGCAGGCGGCGCAGGTGATGCCCTCGAGGATCAGCGAGGCCTCGCGTTGCTGTTCGCCCTCCAGTCCGTCGACATGCTCGACGAAATTCTTCTGCACCAGCGGATGGTCGAACAGACCGGCATCCTGCAGGGCCTGCGGCAGGGCCTCGCGCGGCGATTCTGGCAGGGCATCGCGGTGGCGGTAGTAGTCGCCCAGGCCGTTGTCGACGATGGCGGCGGCCACGGCCTGGCAGCCGGCGCAGCACATCCGCCGCGCTTCTCCTGCGATGGTCAGCGCATATGAATCGCCAACCTCCGCCGGCACGGGCAGGCCGCAGTGATAGCAGGCATCGGACACGCCCTACTTCGGCGCCATGCGGATGGCGCCATCGAGGCGGATCACCTCGCCGTTCAACATTTCATTTTCCGCGATATGTTTGACCAGTGCCGCGTACTCGGCGGGTTTGCCCAGGCGCGGCGGGAAAGGCACCATCTTGCCCAGCGCATCCTGGACTTCCTGCGCCATGCCAAGCAGCATCGGCGTCTCGAAAATGCCCGGCGCGATGGTCATGACGCGGATCCCGTAACGAGCCAGTTCGCGCGCGATCGGCAGGGTCATGGCGACGATGCCGCCCTTCGAGGCGGCATACGCGGCCTGGCCGATCTGGCCGTCATAAGCGGCCACCGAGGCGGTGTTCACGATCACGCCGCGCTCGCCGAAGGCATTGGGCGCCGCCTTGCTCATCGCCTCCGCGGCGAGGCGGATCATGTTGAAAGTGCCGATCAGGTTGATTGCTATGACCCGGCCGAACGAGGCCAGCGCATGCGGCGCCTCCTTGCCCAGGACTTTTTCGCCGATGGCGATGCCGGCGCAATTGATCAGGCCATTGACGCCGCCGTATGCCGAGAGGGCGAGCGCCACAGCCCCCGCTGCGCTCGCCTCGCTGGCGACATCAGTCTCATGGAAACGGGCGCCCAACTCGGCCGCCAGCGCCTCACCCGCCGACTTGTTGAGATCGGCGATCACGACTTTGGCGCCGTTCTCCGCGAGCATGCGGGCTGTGCCCGCGCCCAGCCCAGAAGCGCCGCCGGTGACGATAAAGATGCTGCCCTTGATCTGCATGATGACTCCTGCCTATAGCTGAACTAGCTTGCAATAACGCAGGCGAACTTTACAGCAAAGCCGGAGGCAAGTCTCCGGCCGGCCGACTGCGCTAAGGGGTCATGGCCTGGCGAACAGACGGACGAACGGGCACAGCGGCATTGCTGGAAAATCGTCCTCATTGCCACATCGGTACTGAGGCTGCTTGTTTCGAGCGATCACCAGCGCAACAAGACGCGTGCAACACCGCAGGCGGCGCCCAGCCAGAGTGCCGCAAAAGCAAGGAAGGAAAGGCCGAAGGCGGGCCCGCGTCTGGCCGGATCCTTCTGGTAGGCAGCAGCGTACCAAACTCGCGCCAGCAGCCAGACCAGGCCGATGAGACCGGCCCAACGGTCGCCGCCATAGATGGCGCACAGCCATAGCGCCGGCAACATCTGCACAGCATTCTCCAGGGTATTCATCTGGATCCGGAAGGCCCGTTCAAACAACTCGTGGCCGCTGCTTGCCGGCGCCTTGACGCCGTAGCGGACGCGCGCCCGACCGACCATGGCCGCCGTGGCGAAGAGCAGCAGCAGAACGAGCAAGGTGATGGACGCTGCGTAGGGATAGGCGTTCATGATCATTCCAATGTTCCGGGAGAAGCGTTCAATATATCGGATATCGCCTCGCTCGTGGAAACCCGATTCCTTCTCTCCCGGCAGGCTCCCTTTCCAGTTCTTCCAGGTAGACCAAAGGCGCCCCAGTGTAGTACATTGGCATGATTATAAATTGACATATGGGGAACCGTCAGTTCCTATAGCCAATGTCCAACATCATGAACGAGGGCATCAAGGTTCATCGGTCGAGAAGCCGGAAAAACCATTCCGTGAAACTGAGACGAGTGGTTTTGTGGGGCGTCGGCGCAACGGTATTCCTGATGATCCTGATCGCGATCGTGGCCAGTGCGATCCGCAAGCAGGCACGTGACGCCGAAATCAGACAGCAGGAAATGGATCAGAACAGGATCAGCGAACGATACGCTCTTGCGCTTCGGCTCCAGGCTCCGTGCAGAAAATCGATCGAGCAGTTGATCGCCCCGGTACGGGTCCTGAATTGGCAGACCGCGAGTTCACCGCTCAACGACTGGAAAGAGATCGAAGTGTTTTCGGACACCACTACCGGCTACAAGATGAAGCTCGTCGCGGACATCGGCGTCAAATCCATGGCTTATGTCTGTTACCTTGATCAATCGGCCCACGTGATCCAACTGGTCGAGGGCGGGTATTAAGCCGGAAACAACCCCCGTCGCCGGGAGCCGCTTGGATACCGGTGCCGGCGGCGGGCCCATGCCAAGCACCTGCGGCTGCAAATGGCCAAGCTGAATGAAGCGCTCGCTCTTGGCCGCGGCCCACTAGGCAATTTCAGCCGCCGATTCCGCCTTCCCGGCACGCGCATTGGCGCGTCGGATCTGCTCTAACGCACTACCTTCCAAACATGCCGGTAAGGCTGGCCTTGCCGATGGAATTGCCGTTAATCATATAGCCGACCAGCGAAGCACTTGCGCCACTGACGTCAAGACGGTCGACATTCAGGGCGTACAGCGTGAAGTTGTAGTGATGCGGCTTGTCGCCGACCGGAGGGCATGGACCGCCCCAGCCTATGCTGCCGAAGTCTGTCATGACTTGGACCGCACCATCTGGCAGCTTTGCACCATCTGTCTGACCAGCATCCTTTGCCAGAAAAGTTGTGTTTGCCGGGATGTTGACAACCAGCCAGTGCCACCATCCGGCACCACCAGTAGGAGCATCCGGGTCATGGACGAGCAACGCGAAACTCTTCGCACCCTCGGGAGCGCCAGACCAGGACAGTGCGGGCGAGATGTTCTTGCCGGTACAGCCAAAGCCACCGAACACTTGTTCCATCGATATTGTGCCGTTAGGCTCGAAGTCGGTACTGGTCAGGGCAAACTGTCTTGAACTTACGATTGCAGGCATGATCGTCTCCTTCAACAGGAATGGCTGGGAAAATGCAGTTTAGCGCAGAATCAGGGCCGCAGCCTGTAAGCCCGGAATGGCAATGTCGGGGACGCAACAGGTACGCAGTGGACCGTTGAGAGACTTCCTCACCGATATATGCCAGGAGGCAAACCGGCCCGCCAAAATAAAATACGGCCCTCATCGCCGGGAGCCGCTATTCGCAGAAACTGCGAGATTGATCAGACGTCGAGAATATCTTTGGCTCATTTAGCGAATAACGTGGCTGGCTCATCTAGCGAGCCTGTGGAAGTGGATACTGGCTACATAGCGCACGGGCGCTGGAGCCAGGAGATGCAAAATGAGGACGAGAGAATTGGCAAGGCTCATCGGGACATT
>CAILCO010000067.1 GCA_903832735.1 uncultured Sterolibacterium sp. | reverse complement strand
CGAACCTGCGTACGCAAATCTTGAAGCCGGCGTGGGACGGCGGGAAATACTTGGCGCCGATCTCACCGGAAAGGGAACCTGATGATCTACTCCATAGCCAGTTTTTGTCCTCCTTCGATGAAAGCGATCTTCATTGTTTTTTCCGTATCGCTTCTCTTGGGCTGTGGTGCCGAAAGCGTCGGTACTGCTGCGACAGTTGCCAAGCTTCAAGCCGATCAGGCGGAAAAAGCCAAGCAGACAACGGATCAATTCAAGGTGCAACTGGACAATGCCACGAAGGCCGCAGAACGGAATGTTCGCCAGACTGAGGAAGCGGCCAAGAACTGAGCGATCAAACCATTGCGCAGTTGCTCCAGCGAGGCCGAGGAGACCGGCAAGATGATGAACGATGAGTACAACTTGCAGCGTTTCATCGATGCCCAGCAACCCGTGTACGAGGTCGTCTGCAAGGAATTGCGCGAGGGCTGTAAGCGAAGCCACTGGATCTGGTTCATTTTCCCCCAGTTGCAAGGATTGGGTCACAGCCCAACAGCGCAGAAATTTGCGCTCTCATCCCTCGCGGAAGCCAAGGCATATCTTGAGAATCCAGTTCTCGGGGGCAGGCTGCGAGAATGCAGTCAGCTGGTTGCCGCGGTGGCCGGGCGGTCGATCGACGACATTCTTGGATTCCCCGACAACCTGAAATTTCGTTCATCGATGACCTTGTTCTCACTGGCGGCACCGCAAGAAAAAGTTTTCACCGATTGCCTGCAGAAATATTATCGAGGAGCACCTGATCCTTGGACTGCAGCACAGCTGCGATCATGAATCATAGGGTCAATGTCTTGAAAACTGGATAGATCTAAAACCCACCTCTCGATTATGCCCGCCGCTGGACGCTTATCGGCCACTGCGGCCGCTGGAAGATTTCTTGGGCGGTGATCGTCTCTGCCGATTTGGCAGGCGGCTTACGAAAAATCTAGGCGCCCTGACGGTGCCCAAACCGACTGCTGACGTCGGCATGATTATTGGCTGGTTCAGTAACCATACCGGCCCTTTTCGCTTGAGCCGGACATTTCCAGCATCGCTGGCCTATGATCAACTAACGGCCATTCAACTCTGCTCGAGTGACATCGATAAACGAATTCAGTTCAGCAATCAATGCTCTGCAGCATTCGGCAATTTCGTCCGACCTTGCACCATCGTGAAGTGCCGTAAGGCAGGCCGCCGCCGCATCAGAGACCGCTGCAGCCCCCACACTACCGGCTGAACCTTTGAGGGCGTGGGACATCGCTTGGAGTGCGTCAAGATCGTTCTCGGCAAGCCTCTCGGCAAGCGCCATGGCATCATGGTCATGGCTGTCGATAAACATTTTCAGGACGCGCAGATACTTTGCAGAATCGCCGCGAAATAGAGCCAGCCCTTCCGCGACATTCAAACCCGGCACAGCCGCCAGTTGCCGGCAGCGTTCGGTTGAAGCGCAGAGCGCTGGCGAACTCGCGGCGCCCTCCCGTACGGGGGCGGGATTCGCTTCGGTCATCGGCAGCCACTTGAGCAGCATCCTGTAGAGCGCGTCGGGATCAACGGGCTTGGCGATGAAGTCGTTCATGCCCGCGGCCTGGCAGGCGCGTCTATCCTCGGCGTAGGCATTGGCGGTCATGGCCAGGATGGGTAGCGTTCCGCAACCCGGTAGGGCGCGGATGGCGCGGGTCGCTTCGAGGCCGTCCATGAGCGGCATCTGCATGTCCATCAGGATCAGGTCGTAGGCGTTCACGCGTACCAGCGTCACGGCATTGCCGCCATCTTCCGCCGTATCCACGACCATTCCTGCCCCGTGCAGCAGTTCCAGGGCAACCTCGCGGTTGACCTCGTTGTCTTCGGCCAGCAGCAACCTGGCGCCCCCGTGGCAGCGGCGCAGTTCGGCCTCGGCATCGTCTGTTCCGTGTCTCGTCGCGGGCATGACGCCATGGCCATGTTTCAGTCGGGCGGTGAACCAGAAAGTGCTGCCCTTGCCTGGCGTGCTCTCGGCCCCGGCCTCGCCGCCCATCAGTTCCGCGAGTTGTCGGGTGATGGCCAGACCGAGGCCGGTGCCGCCGTATTTCCGGGTTGTTGACACCTCGGCTTGCTCGAAGTTATGAAACAGGCCGGGTAACTTGTCCGGGTCTATGCCTATGCCCGTGTCCTCGACCTCGAAGCGCACGACGATTTCTTCACCGTCATCATTCAGGAGAATGGCACGCAGCGAGATGGTGCCCTGCTCGGTGAATTTAATGGCGTTACCGGTATAGTTGAGCAATGCTTGGCGCAGCCTCAGGGGATCACCCCGGAGCCAGAGCGGCACTCCATCGGGATCGATGTTCACCTGGAGACCCTTGGACCTGGCTTGATCGGTGGTCATAGAGCGAACATTGTCTAGTATGCTCGACAAATGAAAGTCCGTCTCCTCGATGACCAGCTTTTTAGCCTCGATCTTGGAGATATCGAGGATGTCGTTGATGATGGACAACAGGTGATTGGCGGCATCGCCGATCTTGCCCAGCCGTTCGGCCTGGACGGGTTCCGGTCTGGCCCGGCGCAGGAGATGGGTGAGGCCGATGATGGCGTTCATCGGCGTGCGGATCTCGTGACTCATGTTGGCCAGAAAGGTACTCTTGGCCCGATTGGCGATCTCTGCATCGTCCCGCGCTTTCGCCAGTGCTCGCTCTGCTTCCTTACGTGAAGTGATATCGCTTAGGAACCCGATTAGTAGTCCCTGAGTCCCCGGCCTTTCCTGGTAATAAAGGGTTATCTCGATAGGGATGTGACGGCCATCCTTGGTTATATTCAGCGTTTCAATCTGACCGTGGCCCTGTCGGCGAAGCATCTCTACAATTTCCGCGAAAGCTACGGACGGGAAATTTGGATCGATATCCTGGACGCGCAGACTGAGCATTTCTTCTACGCTATAACCGAGTATTTCAGCAGCGTACGGGTTGCAATAGATAATCCTGCCGGTACCGGCGTCTACCCAGCGGATTCCGATGCCGGCCTTGTCCATTGCAAACTGGGTATCAAGCAACCTGCTGTTCGCTGCTTGCAGATCAGCGGTGCGTTGCACGACCAATTCTTCCAGGTGATGGTGATGCTTGTCGAGCTCGGCTTCAGCCAGCTTGCGCTCACTGACGTCCTGAACAATGCCGGTCATTCGCAGAGCCTCACCACGCTCGCCGTACTCAATGGTCCCGCGTCCGAATATCCAGCGCTCCGCACCGTCATCGACCCGCACTATCCGGTACTCTCGTTCAAACGGACGGTGTGCGGCGATGATCGCCTGAAAGTACGCATTCACCGATTCGCGCTCAGATGGATGCAGACATTGGGTCCAACTAGCCAGGGTGCGCGGATAGCCGATGTCAATGCCGAACATTTTGTCCATTTCAGGCGAGCTATGCCAGGAATCTGCGGCGGTTTCGGTTTTTCGGACAGTCGGATAAGCTAATGTCGACCGGACCGAAGAGGAACGAAACATGGGCGTAAAGCGGAAGCAGCACGGCGCGAAGTTCAAGGCGCAAGTGGCGATGGCAGCGCTGGCTGGAGACAAGACGCTGGCGGAATTGTCATCAGAATATGGAGTGCATGTCACGATGATCAGCACCTGGAAACAGGAGTTGCTCAAACGTGCCGATGAACTTTTTGAACGCGGCAACAAGAAGGCGGCTGATCCGCAGAAGACCATCGATGATCTGCATCGCAAGATCGGGCAATTACAGGTTGAGCGTGATTTTCTCGTCGGGCAGCCCGCCGTCTCCCGCCTCATGAAAGGCGCGCGATGATTACGCCGAACGCGGAGTTGTCCATTGCCCGGCAAACCAAGCTGCTTGGGGTTTCCCGCAGCAGCGTCTATTACCGCCCCAAGCCCGACTCGACCGAAGAACTCGACCTGCTCAAGCGCCTGGACGAGATATTCACCGAGAACCCGATATACGGCAGCCGGCGGTTGCAAGTGGCACTCAAGCGTGAAGGCATTCTGGTCGGACGCCGACGCGTACGCCGGTTGATGAAGAAGCTGGGCCTGTGGGCAGTCACGCCGAAACCGAACACCAGCCGCCCGCATCCCGAGCACAAGATTTATCCCTACCTGTTGCGGGGCATGACCATCGATCGACCCGACCAAGTGTGGGCCACCGATATCAGCTATATCCCGATGCAGAAGGGCTTCCTGTACCTGGTGGCGATCATGGATTGGGCGACTCGGCGGGTGTTGTCGTGGCGGCTGTCGAATACGATGACGGCGGACTTCTGCGTCGAGGCGCTGAAGGAAGCCATCACCAAATACGGCAAGCCCAAGATATTCAACAGCGACCAGGGAAGTCAGTTCACCTCGGAGGAATTCACCGCCGTCCTCAAGCAGCACGAGATCCGGATCAGCATGGATGGCCGCGGGCGCTGCTACGACAATATCTTTGTTGAGCGCCTGTGGTGGACGGTGAAGCACGAGTGGGTCTATCTTCGACCAGCAGCGAATGGCATCGAACAGAAGCGAAGCCTGGTCGAACTCTTTGACTGGTACAACCGTCGGCGACCGCATCAGTCGCTCGACTGGAAGACGCCGGACGAGGCCTATTTCACGCGTCCGGCCTCGGCGGCGGCCTGAAAGATGACAAACACTTTGCACTGTGGATTTATGGACAGCCGGCTGCGCCGGTTCCCGCCTAACCGCGCAAGCGCGGTTCCCTATGGACAAACCGTGGAAAACGCTTTGCGTTTCCCACCGCTTGCCCACAGGTCGGCGGCTGCCCACAAGCTCCACAGCGCTCATCCAATCACGTTTAAAATCCGGGAAAGTCAAAACCATCACCCGACCATCGACCTTAGCTTATTCCACCCCGGTGGCTGTCCAAGCTACCGGAACCACCGCAAACTGCCCAATAATATTCTGAGAAAATTCCCATCAAGCTGGTGAAAACCACCCAGACTATGTATAAATTGGTTACAGGTTACCTGCCACCATCACTCTGAAAGCTATGCTGCGCCTTAGATTCTGAAAATTTTCCCCCTACTCAAACGCCATTTTGAGTTGCGCGAAACATTCATTTTCCTACTCATACGCCAAATCATAAGCCGCGTTTCCCTACTCAACCGCCAATAGCTCCCTAGTCAAACGCCTATAGTGCAGCAAAGATTTGGGGCGTGGATCGAACGATTTTCGGTGCCATCCTACTCATCCGCCAATAGTCAGCGCCGGACAACGGCAACATGATTTCCGTTGATCTGCCATGAACCCAGAAATCCCGCTGCCACCAGCGCTTTCAAGGCCTGGATAACCACCCTGCGCAGATTGTCGTGGCGGCTAATGGTGAGGTCGGCGGCGCGCTGAATTTCTTCGAGGGGAAGCGGGTACGGTTGCTTGTGACTGGCCAAGTAGCCGTGCAACCAGGTGGCCAGCCCTTCTGGCAACTGTCGGCGTTG
>CAILCO010000066.1 GCA_903832735.1 uncultured Sterolibacterium sp. | reverse complement strand
GCCCGACGAGGTGACCTCCGACAACTGGTTCAAGCCCTCGGCCAGTTGCCGGATGAAACCCTCCTTGCCAGCCAGCGACAAGCGCTGCTCGAAGTCGCCGTTCTTCGCCGCTTCGACGATCTGCGCCACCTCCTGCTCGACGTTCACTTCCGCGGTGCGGTCCAGCCATTCGGCGACCGCGCCCAGGCGCTCGCCCTGCTCATTGATCACCGGACTCGCAACGACCCGCAGGAAGCGGCCGCCGATCTCCAGGTTGGCGGTGTAGGTGCTGGTGAAGGTGGCCAGGAGTTGCGCCTGGTGCGCCGGATTCTTGTGGAAGGTATCGATATTGACCCCGACCATCTGTTCGGCGGAAAAGTTCGGCAATTGCTTGCGGATGTCGGCTTCCGCCCCCTTGAGGATGCGTTGCACCGACTTGTTGGCATAGATGATGGTCCGGCCGGGATCGGCGATCATGACGCCGGTGCTGACATTGTCCAAGGCGATCTTGATGCGCAGCGTCTCGTCGGCGCGCCGCTTGCTCTCCGCCACTTCGTAGCCCATCCGCGTCTGCATCGCCTGCAGACCCTGGAACACCTGTCCGAGTTCGTCGTTGGCGGCGATCGAGATGCGCTTGGTATAGTCGCCGCCGGAGATGGTGCGGAAGGTCTCCAGAACCGTCTTCAGCGGGCGATTGACCACCCGCTGGATCAGCCCGTAGATCAGCGCGACGAGGAGCAGCACGATGGCCAGCGAGGCGGCCGCCAGGAGCTTCTGCAGATTGCGCGCCAGGGACTCGAACTCGTCGAGATAGGTGCCGCCGCCGATCAGCCAGTTCCATTCGCCGTAGCTCTCATAGACCACCACCTTGAGGCGCGCCGCGCTATCGCCGAGTTCCTTGTTGAGCCAGGGGTAACGGATCGTGCCCTGCTTCTTCGCGAGCATCTCCTTGATGAACTCCCGGCCGTCGGCGTCCTTGGAGGCCAGGATATTCTCGCCTTCCTTGGCCGGATGCACGATCAGGGTGCCGGCATCCTTGCCCGGACTGGCATCGATGACATAGTAATAGCCGCTCGTCCCGGCCTTGACGGCGCGGATCTGCGCCTTCAACTCGCTGATCTCGCCGCTGATGTCCAGGCCGATGAAGGTGGCGCCGATCACTTTGCCGTCATTGCCCTTGATCGGCGTATAGCTGGTGTAGTAATCCTTGCCGAACAGGTTGGCGCGACCCAGGTATTGCTCACCTGCGAGCAGACGGGCATAAGCGGGATGCTCATGGGCCAGCGGGGTGCCTACGGCGCGTTCGCCGTTTTCCTTCTTCACCGAGGTCGTGACACGCAGCAGCTCGTCGCCCTTCCTGGCGAACACGGTGGCGACGGCGCCGGTCACCGCGGTGAAGCGATCGACCTCGACGCTGCGCTGATTGAGCACGGTGGCGCCGTTCTTCAGCAGCGGCAAACCTTCGCTCTCGCCGCCTAGGGCAAAGTTCTCGCCGTAATAGCCGGCGAAAATGCTGTTGAGCCGCGCGGCTTCCTTGCTCAATCCCTTGGCGCGCACCTCGACCATGGCGCGGATGGACTGCAACTTGTCGCTAAGGCCCTGCAGCCCCTCCTGTTCCAAAGACCCGGCCATGTAGTTGCCGAGCACGATGTCGAGACCACCCATGACCAGGACCAGGGCCGCGGCACAGGCCAGCATCATCTTCTTCGCCAGCGACATGTCGGCGAAAATGCGCCGGGTCCGGCCCACCAGGCCGGTGGACACCGCCTGACCGTTGCGGA
Source organism: uncultured Sterolibacterium sp. (assembly GCA_903832735.1). Lineage (GTDB taxonomy): Bacteria > Pseudomonadota > Gammaproteobacteria > Burkholderiales > Rhodocyclaceae > CAIYYX01. The sequence continues at coordinate 868 of CAILCO010000066.1, read as the reverse complement.
TCGTGAGGCCGCGGGCGCGTCCTTCGCGGAACAGCCGGTAGGCCGCCTCGTGCGCCGCCACCGCGCTGCGTGTAGGCTTGCGCCGCAACGACATGTAGCCGATCACCTGGCTGCCTTGCCAGATCGGCGTAGCATTGGCCTCGACCCAGTAGTAGTCGCCGCTCTTGGTGCGGTTCTTGACGAAGCCGGTCCACGGTCGTCCGGCCTTGAGCGTGCGCCACAGATCTTCGAAGGCATCCGCCGGCATGTCCGGATGGCGCACGATGTTGTGCGGCTGGCCGATCAGCTCGTCCATCGTGAAGCCGCTGACTTCGAGGAAGTCCTTGTTGGCGTAGGTGATCTGGCCCTTCAGGTCGGTTGTCGAGACGATCATGATGTCGTCGCGTAGCTGCACTTCCCGGTCGGTGACCGGCTGGTTATTGCGCATGATAGTGTTCTCTCAATAAACCATAAGGACTGGATTGCCTCGTTGCTGCGTTCCTTGCCATGAACCCTCCCTCGGCCTTCGTCTTCGCGACACCGAAGGCCGCGGCGATCCAGTATTGGTCTCGCTTTGACATGACGAACCAGTAGCCAATTTCAGAACTCTTCCCATTGTTCCTCGCCGCTGGCCGCGGGCAAGGCGTTCCTACGCTGCGGCGATGAATTCCCAGGCTTGGCCAGACGACGCGGGCTCGCCGCCTGTCTGCCGCCGCGGGCCGAGTCTTCCCTGGAGAGCTTGAACAACCCCACCGCCTGGACCAGGCCACGCGCCTGCTCTTCCAGACTCTCCGCCGCCGCCGCCGCTTCTTCCACCAGCGCCGCATTCTGCTGCGTCACTTCGTCCATCTGGCTCACCGCCTGCGTCACCTGCTCGATCCCGGAACTC